>JAHFPH010000062.1 GCA_023266845.1 Rhodospirillaceae bacterium | reverse complement strand
GGCGGCGGGCCGCGGCGCGGGCGGCGGCTGCGCCTGCGAGCCGGGAGCGGGAATCGCCGCGGCCGGCATGCGCTGCGGCGGCGGCTGCAACAGCTCGGCCGGGTTCCCCATCCCCGGCAAGGCGACGAACACGCGCACGCGGTAATCGACCGGACCGTTGACCGACGGCACGCTGACGGTGCCGAACAGGCGGATATCCGTCAGCAGCGGCAGGCCGGTGACGACGTCGAACAGCATCGTCGCGTCGGCGTTCAACGGCACGGCTTGCGGGCCGTAGCGCAACTGGAACGCGTCGCGCGTGCGGCCGAGCACGCCAAGGCGTTCCTGATGGAACGCGACGCCCTCGGCGGCGAGCGGGCTGATCGGGTCGGTGATCTCGACCGCCGGCATGAATTTCGTCAGATAGCGGCGCAGGCCTTCGGTCAGGTCGAACACGGGCGAGCCTATGCCGAGCGGCTGGGACGATGGGTCGCCCACGCCCGCGATCAATGCGCGGGTAACGTTATCGAGGAGACGGTGCGCGGGCGAGCGCGGCGGCAGGATCTGCGGCGGCGCGAAGCCGATGGCATAGGACGTAAGGTCGGGTCGCTTTTTGTCGGTCTCGATGCTGAGGGTCGCCAGCGGCGCCGTCCCCGACAGGCTGTTGCCGTCGATCGCGACGCGCGTGAACTCGAACCGCCAGCTCGTGAAGGTTTGCGCCGGAAACACCGAGCCGGTGCCCTCGACCGCGATATGGGCGTTGGTGCCCGCCGGCACCGTGCCCAGGCTGATGATTTCGGCGGCGAATTGGAAATTGGTCACGGCGCGCAGGCGCAGCGTCGTCGGCCCCTTGAACGGCATGGCCTGGAGCGCGGCGGTTCCGGCGGCACGCGGAACGACCTGGGCGAGGGCGGAGATCGCCACCGTGGCCGCCGCGCCCAGGACAAAGACCAGCAAAGCGGCCAGCGGGCGGATCGAGGAATGTCGCATCATGGCGTCGCTCCTCCCCTTCAGTGGCCGCTGCTGGTGGGCGGCCGCGTTTGCTGCGGCTGCTGGCGCGGACGAGGCTGAAAAAGGCCCGGGTTCATCAGGATGATCGCAGGATCGACGCCCTGGCGCGGCGGCTGGTTGGCCTGGGCCTGGCGCTTGCGGTCGTCGACGCAGGATTTGAACGAGGCGAGCTTTGCCTCCAAATCAATGATGCTCTTTTCGTGTCGTTTACGATCCTCCAAAAGGCCGTCCAAGTGAGGCCCATTGCAGGGATTAGCGTATGCCGCGCTATCGGCTTTGCTACATTTATCAACCATATCCAAATAGTCCGGATGCCCGTCAAAGTTCGCCAAGCCATAAGCAGCCCGGTATTTGACCACCTGGGCCCGGTCGCAGCCGGCCGGACCGTCGAACGTGCTCTGCGGCACGCGCTTGCCCTCGCATTTGTCCAGTTCCCTGTCGTCCTCGCGCTTGCGGTCCTTTTCGTAATTTATTTCATTCTCCATATCCTTCTTGGTCGCATCTTCCGACGCCTGGCTGCCGCCGCCGCGATAGGAACCGCCGTTGCAATACATGCCGGAGCTGCCGCCGTAGACCGTGTCGCCGTCGAGCGTCTGAGAGACCATTGTGCCGCCGACGAAATCGATGATGATCGCTTCGAACGGAACATCGCTTTCGGGAAAGAACAGGCCGCAGCCCGCAAGGCCGAGGCCGGCCAAGGCGAACATGCCGATCAGATTGCGGCGAGGCGCGAAGGCCATACGCTACTCCCGGCCGGAGCGGCGCCGAGCGCGATGCCGTGGAGCGTTCCTGCTCGCCGGCCGCGGATCGTCGCCAGCGGCGGCTAAAATCTGAAGTCGGTTCGACCCGCCCCTATATCACCCGCGCGACGGGCGGGGTGTGATCCAGTTCACTCTAGCCCTGGCGCGGGGTCAACCCGAGCCGCACCTGCACCAACTCGTCCAGCACTTCTTCCAGGGCCGCGCGGGTGCGCGGATTCAAATCCTTGCCGGCGCCGGGAGCGCCATGCGCGGCGGCGCGCGGCGCATGCGCGGCCTCGCCGAGGTGCGGGGCGTCGCCGTCGTCGGCCGCGCGCGTCGCGGCTTTCAGGCCCCCTTCGCGCAACAGGCGCTGCACGCCGCGGATCGTGTAGCCCTCTTGGTACAGCAGCACGCGGATGCGCCCGAGCAGGTCGACGTCCTCGGGCCGGTAATAGCGCCGGCCGCCGCCGCGTTTCAGCGGCTTGATCTGCGGAAATTTGGTTTCCCAGAAGCGCAGCACGTGCTGCGGCACGTCGAGCTCGTCGGCGACCTCGCTGATCGTGCGGAAGGCGGCCGCCGATTTTCCCGGTCGCCGGCCGGGACCCGCCGGGCCGGACTCGCCCAGGTCAGCCATGCTCATTTACCGGCACCGCCGCCCGCCGGAACACCCGTGCCGGCCCCCGCCGTTCCCGTTTCGCCGGTGTTGACCCGGTCCTTGAGCACGTGCGAGGGCCGGAACACCAGCACCTTGCGCGGCAGGATCGGAACTTCGTCGCCGGTCTTAGGATTGCGGCCGATGCGCTGGCCCTTCTGGCGCACCCAGAAGCTGCCGAAGGACGAAATCTTGACCATTTCGCCGCGCACCAGCGCGTCGGCGATCTCGTTCAGCACGGTTTCAACCAGTGCCGCGGATTCGTTCCGCGAAAGGCCGACTTCCTGGTAGACGGCCTCGCTGAGGTCCGCCCTCGTGATCGTCTTCGCCGGCATTGCTCCCCCCGCCCCGCCGTGCTTATGCACAGTACCGTAACTTGGGGTGGGAATACCGTCAATTCCCAAGGGGATAGATTCATTTCTTGATGCAGGGGTGTGGCCGATTCGCCGATCCCCCTGCCCCTGCTACCAGTAGGCGGGCGGCGGGGCTCAAACTACCAATCCGGCGTTACCAGCGGGCGAGACAGGCGCCCCAGGCAAGGCCCCCGCCGATCGCCTCCATCAGCACAATCTGGCCGGGTTTGAGCCTGCCGTCGCCGCTGGCCTCGGCCAAGGCCAGGGGAATCGAGGCGGCCGACGTGTTGGCGTGGCGCGACACGGTGCTGACCACTTTTTCCGGCCCCAGCGCCAGCTTGCGCGCCATGCCGTCGATGATGCGCTGGTTGGCCTGGTGCGGAACCAGCCAGTCCACGTCGCCGGGATTGAGGCTGTTGGCCGCCAGCGCCTCGTCCACCACCGACGCGAGCTTGGCCACCGCATGGCGGAACACGCCCTGGCCGTCCATGCGCACATGCCCCGTGGTGCCGGTGCTGGACGGGCCGCCATCGACGTAAAGCATGTTGTACGCGCGTCCGTCGGTGTGCAGATGCGTGGACAGGACGCCGCGCCCCGCGGCGCCGCCGCCGACATGCGCGCGCAGCACCACCGCGCCGGCGCCGTCGCCGAACAGAACGCAGGTGCCGCGATCTTTCCAATTGAGCAGGCGCGAAAACGTCTCGGCGCCGATCACCAGCGCGGTCTTGGCCTGGCCGGTCTTGATGAAACTGTCGGCCGTCGCCAGCGCGAAGATGAAACCCGCGCACACCGCCTGTACGTCGAACGCAGCGCCCCCGGTCATGCCGAGACGCGCCTGCACCTTCGTGGCGGTGGCAGGGAAGGTGTGATCGGGAGTGGTGGTGGCCAGCACCAGCAGGTCCACCGATTCGGGTTGCACGCCCGAGGCGCGCAACGCGTCGCGCGCGGCGGCGAACGCGAGATCCGAGGTCAGCTCGCCGTCGGCCGCGACATGGCGCTGGCTAATGCCCGTGCGCTGCACGATCCATTCGTCGGTGGTGTCGACGGTTTTGGCGAGCTCGTCGTTCGGAATCACGCGGCGCGGCAGATAGGCGCCGCAGCCGATAATCTGCGAGCGCAAGGACATCAGACGGCCGCCGTGTGGGGCGCTGCGCGCGGCTCGCCGTTCTGGCGCTGCAGCTCTTCCTGGATGCGCTCAACCAGGCCGATCGACGCCATGTTGATGGCCACGCCGATGGCGTTGGCGAAGCCGATCGCGTCGGCGCCGCCGTGGCTTTTGACCGCGATGCCGCCGAGGCCGAGCAGGATTGCCCCGTTGTACCGGCGCGGATCGATCCGCTTGCGCGCGCGCACCAGCGCCGTTTTCGCCAGCGCATAGCCGATCTTTGACAGCAACGAACTGGAGAACGCATCGCGCATCAACTGCGCGTACAGCCGCGCCACGCCCTCGGCCGCCTTCAACGCCACGTTGCCGGTGAAACCGTCGGTCACCACCACGTCGATCGTGCCGGCGGTGATGTCGTCGCCCTCGACGAAGCCGCGGAAATCGAGATTAAGCTTGTTCTCGCGCAGCAGCGCATGGGCGGCGCGCAGCTCCTCGTGCCCTTTTTGCTCCTCGGAGCCGACATTCAACAGGCCGATGGTCGGCCGCTCTATGTTCAGCAGCACGCGCGCGAAAACCTCGCCCATGATGGCGAACTGCATCAGGTTGTCGGCGTCGCATTCCACGTTCGCGCCCAGGTCCAGCATCACCGTGGGCCGGCGCGGCGTGGGCATGATCGACGCGATCGCCGGGCGGTCGATGCCCGGCACGGTCTTCAGCACGAACTTCGCCATCGCCATCAACGCGCCGGTGTTCCCAGCCGACACCACGGCGTCGGCCGCGCCGTCGTCCACCGCGTTGATCGCCAATCGCATCGAGGATTGCCGCCCGGCGCGCAGCGCGACCGAGGGTTTTGCGTCGTTCGTGACGATATCGGATGTATGCATGAGGGTGGAAGCGGATGCCAGCGCCGGGTGACGGTCCAGCAGCGGCCTGACCCGCGCTTCGTCGCCGAAGAACAGGAAGCGCAGGTTCGGGTGTTGGGCAAGCGCCAGCGCCGCGCCCGCGACGACCATATCGGGGGCGCGATCGCCGCCCATCGCGTCGAGCGCAAGCCTGATTTCCGGCTGGCTTTGGGCGCTCACCGTCGGGTCCCCCGTGATGATGCGCGGCCGCGCCGCCCGCCGATCAGGCGCCGGTGGAGGTTTCCACCACTTCGCGCCCGTCGTAGTGGCCGCAGCGCGCGCAGACGTGATGCGGACGCTTCAACTCGCCGCAATTCGAGCACTCGATGCGGGACTGCGACTTCAGCGCGTGATGCGCCCGGCGCATGTCACGGCGCGACTTCGAGATCTTCTTCTTTGGTACGGCCATGACCGTGGAACTCCCTGGAAATGCCGAGAAGCGGCTTCATTTAGCCGAATAGCCCCCCTGCCGCAAGCATGGCGGGGCGATGGCGGGAAATCACGGTTTTCCCTTTAACTTCGATAGGATAGCGAAAGGATTCGAAGCGGTTTCGGGCGGTCCGGCGGTGAAACTGGCACCAGGCGCGCGTGGGTATGGATCGAGCGCCAGCGCGAAATGCTGGGCGACCGCCTCGCCCAGATCGATCATGCCGCCTTCCATCGTCTCGGGCGGGTCCTCCGATTCCATGTCGATCTCCTCGCCCTCGCCGGGCGGCAGTCCGGCGGGCTCGAGCGTATAGCGGAGCCGAAACGAGTCCACGACACCGGCCTTGACCGGCGCCAGGGTCACGACGCATTCCTGCGTCGCCTCGGCCTCGAGATCGCAGGCCAGCTCGATCATCCCGCCGGCGACGGGCGTGAGGCGGCAGCTCGCCGCCAGGCTTTCGAGCGACAACAGCCCGAACCGCCGGGCCAGCGCCGCGCGCTCGGATGCATTGGCGGCGATCCGCACCGGCTTGGCCACCACGACCGATCGTGTCGGCCGCGTGGGGCCGCGAGAATTCCGGCTTGGGCGACGCATCCGACGCGCTCATGAAGCTCGCCCCTGCAGCGCCTCGAACGCGATTTCGCCCTTGAGCAGCGCTTCGGTCGAGGCGTCGGCGAGAAACGCGGCCTGCCGGCGTATGTATTCCGCCATGGCGGCGATTTCCGCCGGCACGGGCGCGACGGTGCCATAGAGATTGCGCGCCAACGCCTGTTCCAGCTCGCCCGCAGCACCCGATAAGCCCGCTTCGTAAGCCGCGATGCGACCGTAGAATCCGCTGGCCATGGTCTTGACCTTGCGTCCCACCGAAAGGTCGCCCACGCCCATTTCGCGCAACGCCGCGTCCATGTCCGCGAACATCAGGTCGAACAAAGCCTGCGCCACCATGCCCTGCCCCGCTCCGCCGCGCTTCAGGCGGTGCAGCAGCAGAAAGGCGTGCAGCGCGATCATGTCGAAGCGCCCGTCCAGCGTGTCAGGCACGCCGAAGCGGAGATAGAAATCCGGCCGGCGCGCCTGATCGACCAGCGCGCGGTACAGCCTCCCGGCCGCCTCCCGCGACTCAGCCCCCTTGAATAAGCGGTTGATTATCATTGCTTTCCCGGGTTCCCGGCGGCCATTCGGCGGATTGACAGCGACTCGGACGAATGACATCTTGCGCGCGCAGTGAAAGCCCGGCGAACGCGATGGGTCAACCCCGCATCGACGGCAAGACGCCGGCAAGCTGCTGACCAAAGGCTTCGGCCACATGACGCATCGCCGCCGCGGCATTGTCCCGGCTTATGTCCGACCTATCGCGTTGCTCGCGGCGTTCGCGCTCGGCGCCTGCTCGGCCACCGTGGCGCAGCGCGGCAACGTGCCCGACCCCGAGAAGCTGGAGCTAGTCAAGGCCGGCGACAGCAAGGACAAGGTGGTGCAGATGATCGGTTCGCCTTCGACCATCGGCACCTTCAGCGACAAGAAATGGTACTACATCAGCCGCAAGACCGAGAAAGTCGCTTTCTGGGATCCCAAGACCGTGGACCAGCAGGTGGTCGAGGTCGTGTTCGACGACCAGGATAAGGTTCAGGAAGTGAAAAGGCTGAACCTTGCCGATGCCTATGACGTCGATCCGGTCGGACGCACCACGCCCACCGCCGGCAAATCGATCACGGTGATGGATCAGTTGCTCGGCAATATCGGCAAGTTCAACAAAGGTGGCGGCGCAAAATCCGGCCAATAGCGGTCGTGTGCTTTCGGCCGGATTTCGCCCCGGCTGAAATCGCCAGAGAGCCTTGCTAGCGCGCCAGCGCAGCCAGCAGCAGCAGCGCCACGATGTTGGTGATCTTGATCATCGGGTTGACCGCCGGGCCGGCCGTGTCCTTGTACGGATCGCCGACCGTGTCGCCGGTCACCGCCGCCTTGTGCGCGTCGGAACCCTTGCCGCCGTGATGCCCGTCCTCGATGTATTTCTTGGCGTTGTCCCAGGCCCCGCCGCCCGCCGTCATCGAGATGGCGACGAACAGCCCGGTCACGATCACGCCCAGAAGCATCGCGCCCAGCGCGGCGAAGGCGTCGGCCGCGCCCGAGATCCAGCGCACGACGAAAAACAGCACGATCGGCGACAGCACGGGCAGCAGCGAGGGGATCATCATCTCCTTGATCGCCGCCTTGGTCAGCATGTCGACGGCCCGCCCGTATTCAGGCTTGGCCTTGCCTTCCATGATGCCGGGAATTTCCTTAAACTGCCTGCGCACCTCGATCACCACCGCTCCGGCCGCGCGGCCGACGGCGGTCATGCCCATCGCGCCGAACAGATATGGCAGCAGCCCGCCGAGCAGCAGGCCGACCACGACATACGGGTTCTTCAGCGAGAACTCGACCGCCTTCACGCCGAGCTTGCCCTGGAAGATGAAATAGTCGAGGTCCGAGGTATAGGCCGTGAACAGCACCAGCGCGCCGAGGCCCGCCGAGCCGATGGCGTAGCCCTTGGTCACCGCCTTGGTGGTGTTGCCGACCGCGTCGAGCGCGTCGGTGTTCTTGCGCACTTCCTTGGGCAGGCCCGACATCTCGGCGATACCGCCGGCGTTGTCGGTGACTGGACCATAGGCGTCGAGCGCCACCACCATGCCGGCGAGCGCCAGCATCGCCGTGGTCGCGATGGCGATGCCGAACAATCCCGCGAGCATGTTGCAGACGACGATGCCGGCACAGATCACCAGCGCTGGCAGCGCGGCCGCCTCCATCGACACGGCCAGGCCCTGGATCACGTTGGTGCCGTGGCCGGTGACCGAGGCCTGCGCCACCGAGCGGACCGGGCGATAGTCCGTGCCGGTGTAGTATTCGGTGATCCACACGATCAGCCCGGTGACCACCAAGCCGACCAGCGCGCAGAAGAACAGGCTCAGGCCGGTGAAGGCCTTGCCCGCCACCGTCATGGCCGTGCCCATGCCGATCACATAGGCGGTGATCGGATAGAACGCGACCGCCGACAATACGGCGGCGACGATCAGGCCCTTGTACATCGCCCACATGATGCCGTTGTCGGAGCCCAGGCGGACGAAGAACGTGCCGACGATCGAGGTCACGATGCACACCGCGCCGATCACCAGCGGATACGTCATCATCTTCGCCGCCAGCGCGGGGTTGCCGACGAAAAAGATCGACGCCAGCACCATGGTGGCCACGGCGGTTACCACGTAAGTCTCGAACAGATCAGCCGCCATGCCGGCGCAATCGCCCACGTTGTCGCCCACGTTGTCGGCGATCACCGCGGGGTTGCGCGGGTCGTCCTCGGGGATTCCGGCCTCGACCTTGCCCACCAGGTCCGCGCCCACGTCGGCGCCCTTGGTGAAGATGCCGCCGCCAAGGCGCGCGAAGATCGAGATCAGCGAGGCGCCGAAGCCGAGCGCCACCAGCGCGTCGATCAGCGTGCGGCTGGGCACGCCCGCCGAGAGCAGCACCCAGTAATAGACGGTAACGCCGAGCAGGGCCAAACCGGCCACCAGCATGCCGGTGATGGCGCCCGCCTTGAACGAAATGTCCAGGCCTTCCTTCAGGCTTTTCTGCGCCGCCACGGCGGTGCGCACATTGGCGCGTACCGACACGTTCATGCCGATGAACCCCGTCGCGCCCGACAGCACCGCGCCGATCAGGAACCCGAGCGCCGCCCAAAGCCCCAGGAACACCGCCAGCACGACCAGCACGACCGCGCCGACGGCGGCGATAGTGGTGTATTGCCGGCGCAGATAGGCGCCCGCGCCTTCTTGTATGGCGGCGGCGATTTCCTGCATGCGCGGCGTGCCGGCATCGGCCGCCATCACGCGTTGACCGATCACCGCGCCATAGACCAGCGCCAGCAGACCGCAGACGATCACGAATCCGAAGATCATCGACCCAACCCTCTAGTTCCGATTTGCTTGTGGATTGCTTGCGAGCGGGCCGCTTGCCCGCCCCCCTTCAAAGCGCGCGGGAACATGCCAGAAGCCCCCTTGGAAGGCAAAGGGGAAGGCGGCGCTATTTTAGGCTGAAATCCCCGATAATTCAGGGCAACGGGCTTTCGTTTGCGCCGCGACTTGTCTATATACGCGCCCGCGCGGACCGGTCCCGGCCGCAAGCCGCCCAGGCGGCCGCGCCCCAGCTCTCAACGCGTTGGAATCGTTATGAGCCTGATCCGTTCGCTGTGCGTGTATTGCGGCTCGTCCAGCCGCGGCGCGCCCGCCCATCATGCCGCCGCCCAACGCCTGGGCACGGAGCTGGCGCGGCGCGGCATCGCCATGGTCTATGGCGGCGGCATGGTCGGGCTGATGGGGATCTGCGCCGACGCGGCGCTTCAGGGCGGCGGCAAGGTGATCGGCGTGATTCCCAAGTCCCTGGACGACTTAGAAGTTGGGCATCGCGGCCTGACCCAGCTGATCGTTCTCGACTCGATGCATGCCCGCAAGCAGCGCATGTTCGAGCTGTCGGACGCCTTCGCCGTGCTGCCCGGCGGCTATGGCACGCTGGACGAGGCGTTCGAGATCATCACCTGGCGGCAGTTGGGCCTGCACGACAAACCGGTGTTCCTGGTGGACGTGGCCGGATTCTGGGCGCCGCTGCGGCGCCTGTTGGGCCATGTGATCGAACAGAATTATGCGCGGCCCGAGAACGCACGGCTCTATACGGTCGTCGACGGCGTCGACGCGCTGTTCAAGGCCATGGCAGCAAGCCCCGAGCCGCATACCGCGGCCAAGCCGAAGTGGATGTAAGGCGCCTGCCCGGGTGGCATTGAACCGACGACGCCGCTTGGCTATCGTGCGGTGCCTTTCCAGGGAGTTTCAAGCAACATGGCGAAGATCAAGGTGAAGACCCCGCTGGTCGAGATCGACGGCGACGAGATGACGCGCATCATCTGGAAGTTCATCAAGGACAAGCTGATCCTGCCGTATGTCGACGTGAAGTTGGAATACTACGACCTGGGCGTCGAGCACCGCGACAAGACCGGCGACCAGGTGACGGTCGATTCGGCGAACGCCATCAAGAAATACGGCGTGGGCGTGAAATGCGCCACTATCACCCCCGATGAAGCGCGGGTGAAGGAATTCAATCTGAAGAAGATGTGGCGGTCGCCCAACGGCACGATCCGCAACATCCTGGGCGGCACCATCTTCCGCCAGCCGATCATCTGTAAGAACGTGCCGCGCCTGGTGCCGGGCTGGAACAAGCCGATCGTCATCGGCCGCCACGCCTTCGGCGACCAGTACCGCGCCACCGACTTCAGATTTTCGGGCAAGGGCAAGGTGACCATGACCTTCGCGCCGGCCGACGGCGGCAAGTCCACCACCTACGACGTGTTCGACGCGCCCTCGTCGGGCATCGCCATGGGCATGTACAACCTGGACGACTCGATCCGCGATTTCGCGCAAGCCTGCCTGAATTATGGCCTCAATCTGGGCTGGCCGGTGTATCTGTCGACCAAGAACACGATCCTGAAAGTCTATGACGGCCGCTTCAAGGATATTTTCCAAGAGGTCTACGACAAGGAGTTCAAGGATAAATTCAAAGCCAGGAACATCGTTTACGAGCATCGGCTGATCGACGACATGGTGGCCTCGGCGCTCAAATGGGAGGGCGGCTATGTCTGGGCCTGCAAGAACTACGACGGCGACGTGCAGTCCGACACGGTGGCGCAAGGGTTCGGGTCGCTCGGCCTGATGACCTCGGTGCTGATGACCGCCGACGGCAGGACGGTCGAGGCCGAGGCCGCGCACGGCACGGTGACGCGCCACTACCGCGAGCACCAGAAGGGCAAGGAGACCTCGACCAACCCGATCGCGTCGATCTTCGCCTGGACGCAGGGGCTTTGGTATCGCGGCAAGTTCGACGCCGCGCCCGAGGTGCAGAAATTCGCCAAGACGCTGGAGAAAGTGTGCGTCGACACGGTGGAAGCCGGCGCCATGACCAAGGACCTGGCGATCCTGATCGACGCCAAGCAGCCCTGGATGACCACCACCCAGTTCCTGGACAAGCTGGACCAGAACCTGAGGCGAGCGCTGGCCTGAACCTCAGGCCGCCTTGCGCGGCGCGTACATCGCAAGGAACCGGTCCAGGCGCTGCCAGAACAGCGCGCGGATCGCGTCGTTCTCTTTCAAGATCTCGTGGCGCGCGTCGGTGACGCCGATATAGGCGGCGAACGGCATGGCGCGCGCCAGGCGCTGTGTGGCGGCGGTCGAGACAACCCCGTCTTGCTCCGACGCCACGATCAGCACCGGAATGCGCACACCGCAGCCGAATCCCTTGCGCTCGATCTGGGCGATCGAGCGCAGCGCAGCGCGCACCCAGCCGAAGCTGGGCCCGCCCACGGCCAGGCCCGGCCGCCGCGCGATCCAGGCATGCTGGTCGAAGAACCGCGCGCGATCATGCGTCAGCTTATTGCCCTGGAACCGCACGCGCTTGGGATTGTAGTCGCCCGCGCCGAACACATAGGCGCGGCCGAACCCCAGCGCGCAGGCCGCCTCGGCGACGATGCGCGCGAGCCGGCGCGGCATCCGGCCTAGGTTGAAGCCGGCTAACGGCGAGGACAGCACCGCCTGATCGAAACTGCGGGGATGCTCGAATAGGTAGCGCAAGCCCAGATGTGCGCCCATCGAATGCCCGACCAGCAGCCGGCGCGCCTGGGCGTGCGGCGGCAAGGCGAGTTCGACCAGCTTGTGCAGGTCCGACAGATGACGGCGGAAATCCCCGACATGCACTTTCTGCCGGTTCGCGAGCGCGCGCGTCGACAGGCCCTGGCCGAACCAGTCCAGCACATAGGTGGAATAGCCGCGCGCCAGCAAATCGGCCGCGGTTTCGTGATATTTCTCCACGAACTCGCCGAAACCCGGCAGCACCAGCGCCACGCCCGTGCCGGGCTGCGGCGCGCGCCACAACACGAAACGCAGCGTGCCGCCCGCCGGCGCGTTGAGGCGATAGGACTGGCCTCCGGGCGGCGCCGGATAGGGCTCGATCGCGCGCGCGCGCAGCGGCGTGGGCGAAGCGGGCCGGGCTTCAGGCGCGTCCGTCACCGGTTGAGTCCCCGCATCGCCAAGTCTAGCCCGGCGAGCGTCAGGGGGTACATGCGGTTGCCGACCAGGCCGCGCACCATGCCGACGGAGCGGTGGTACTGCCACTCCTCCTCCGGCTGCGGGTTCAGCCAGGCGGCGTGCGAATAGGTGTGGAACAGGCGCTGCAGCCATATTTCGCCCGCTTCCTCGTTGAAATGCTCGACGCTGCCGCCGGGTTGCGCGATTTCGTAGGGACTCATGGTCGCGTCGCCGACGATCACCAGCTTCCAGTCCGCCGGATAGGTGTGCAGCACCTGCCAGGTCGGCGTGACCTCGTCGAACCGCCGCCGGTTGTCGCGCCACAGCCGTTCATAGGGGCAGTTGTGGAAATAGAACGTCTCCAGATGCTTGAATTCGGTGCGCGTGGCCGAGAACAGTTCGGCCGAAGCGCGCACATGCTCGTCCATCGATCCACCAATGTCGAGTAGCAACAGCACCTTCACCGTATTGTGCCGCTCGGGCACCAGCTTCAAGTCCAGCAATCCGCCGTTATGCGCGGTCGCGCGCACCGTGTCGGGCAGGTCGAGTTCCGTCGCCGCCCCTTCCCTGGCGAAACGCCGCAGGCGGCGCAGCGCGACCTTGATGTTGCGCGTGCCGATCTCGACGTCGTCGTCCAGGTTCCTGAACTCGCGTTTGTCCCACACCTTGACGGCGCTGTAGTTGCGGTTCTTGTCCTGGCCGACGCGGATGCCCTCGGGGTTGTAGCCGTAGGCGCCGAAGGGCGACGTGCCGGCGGTGCCGATCCATTTGCCGCCGCCCTGGTGCCGGCCCTTCTGCTCGGCCAGGCGCTGCCGCAGCGTCTCCATCAGCTTGTCCCAGCCGCCGAGCACCTGAATCTGTTTTTTCTCTTCGTCCGTCAGCCAGCGTTCGGCCAGCTTCTTCAGCCATTCCTCGGGAATCGCGATCGCCATCGGATCGACGCTTTCCAAACCCTCGAAGCATTTCGCGAACACGCGGTCGAATTTGTCCAGGTTGCGCTCGTCCTTCACCAGGGTCGAGCGGCTGAGATAGTAGAAATCCTCGACGTCGTAGGACGCCAGCCCCGCCTTCATCGCCGCCATCAGCGTCAGGTACTCGGTCAGCGACACCGGCACGCGCGCGGTTTTAAGGGCGAGGAAGAAATCGGTGAACATGACGCCCCACCGCCTATTTCGCCGGCGCGGCCCGGCTGCGGCGCACATGCTCTTCCTGGGCGTCGGTCTCGACCGCCCCCGGACGCGCGCGCCGCACTGCTTCGATCGCCTCGAGCGGATCCATGCCGAGTTCGACCAAAAGCCGCGCGCCGACCGTACCCGTGCGGCCCAGCCCCATGCGGCAGTGCACGAACACCCGCCCGCCGCCGCTGAGCGTCGCCCGCAAAACAGGCGTGGCGGCAGCCCAGCCGGCCTCGAACGCGCCCTCGGGCGTCGCAAAATCCGCGATCGGCAGATGCAGCCAATCCATTCCCAGCGCGCGCACCCGGTCGCCCAAATCCGCCATGCCGAGCGTGGCCATCTCGCACGCGCCAACCAGCGTCACGACGATGCCGACGCCGTCCTTCTGCAACCGCCGCAAGCGCTCGATGTCGGGAAACGCGCCGAGGCCGAGCCGGCCGCCGCCGGGCAGGTCGACCCATCCCATGGGTGTACCAGCCTGGGGCGTGCTGGGCATCGCGTTCTACCCTAGCTGCGCTGGCGGCGGGCGAGGAACGCCAGCCGCTCGAACAATTGCAAATCCTGCTCGCTTTTCAACAGCGCGCCGTGCAGCGGCGGGATCACCTTGTCGGGGTCCCTGGCGCGCAGCGCTTCGGGCGGCAGATCCTCGACCATCAGCAGCTTGATCCAGTCCAAGAGCTCCGAGGTCGAGGGTTTCTTCTTCAACCCCGGCACGTCGCGCAGATCGTAGAACACGTTGAGCGCGTCGCGCACCAGGTCCTTGCGGATCTTCGGGTAATGCACGTCGACGATGCGCAGCATGGTCTCGCGGTCCGGGAACTGGATGTAGTGGAAAAAGCAGCGACGCAGAAAGGCGTCGGGCAGCTCCTTCTCGTTGTTGGAGGTGATGACGACGATCGGCCGCAGGCGCGCCTTGATCGTCTCGCGCGTCTCGTGGACGTGGAACTCCATGCGATCGAGCTCGAGCAGCAGGTCGTTGGGAAACTCGATATCCGCCTTGTCGATCTCGTCGATCAGCAGCACGGGCGCGACATCGGCCGTGAACGCCTCCCACAGCTTGCCCTTGACGATGTAGTTGCGGATGTCGTGGACCTTTTCCTCGCCGAGCTGCGAGTCGCGCAGCCGGCTGACCGCGTCGTACTCGTAAAGCCCGTGCTGCGCCTTGGTGGTGGACTTGATGTGCCACTCGATCAGGTTCTTGCCAAGGGAAGTGGCGATCTCGCGCGCCAGCACGGTTTTGCCGGTGCCGGGCTCGCCCTTCACCAGCAGCGGGCGCTCCAACGCCACGGCGGCGTTGACCGCCATCATCAGGTCCTTGGTGGCGACGTAGCTGTCGGTGCCGGCGAAACGCTTGTTGCTCAATTTACAAGGGCCTCATGCTGAGCCTGTCGAAACATGAGGCCCTCATCCTTCGACAGGCTCAGGATGAGGACCAACAACCTACTTCACACGCGGAACGGTGACGCCGACCATCGCGTCGCGCGTGACGATCTCGGCCAGGCGCTCCTCGCTCCATCCCTCGGTGCCGGCGGGACGCGCGGGCAGCACCAGATAGCGCATATCGGCGGTGGAATCGTGCACCCGCACCGCCACATCGTCGGGTATTCGCGTGCCGAACTCGGCCAGCACGGCGCGCGGCTCGCTGACCGCGCGGCTGCGATAGTCGCGGCTCTTGTACCAGTCCGGCGGCAGGCCCAGCACGTTGCGCGGATAGCACGAGCACAGCGTACAAACGATCATGTTGTGCAGCCTGTCGGTGTTCTCGACCGCGATCAGGCGCAAGGGTGCCACCGAAATGCCCAGCAACTCCTCCGCGGCGGCGCTGCCGTCGGCCAGCAGGCGCTTCTTGTACGCGGGATCGGTCCAGGCGCGGGCCACCATGCGCGCGCCGAGCGCGGGACTGCGCGAATCCATCTTGTCGATCTGGCCGCGCAGCTCGTCTGCGGTGAAGACGTTCTTTTCGATCAGCAACTGGCGCATCGCCTCGGCCAGGAATTCGTATTCCCCCGGCTTGCCGCCATGCTCGATGGGGTCGTGCGGATGGTCGTGATCGTGCGTATGCGCCATGATGCGCTCCTTCAAGCCGGTTCCAGCCAGTGCTGAAAGATCTCGATCTCGATGCTGTCCTCGGGTCGTCCGCGATAGGCGGGCCACAGCGCGCGCTGGTTGAAACGCACGCGATAGAGCGGCCGCGCCGGATCGCCCGACAAGCCATAGGCCAATTGCTCGGGATTGCCGAACTCGCCGCAGACCCGTTCGACCACGCCTTCCCGGCCGCGGCAATAGAACGGCGTGCGGCAATGCCCGGGCGGAAAACCCTTGAGCACGCGCACCCGGTCGCCAGGCTTGAACTGGGCGTTCATCGCGTCGCCGCTTTGCGTAAGCGAGCGATGCGCGCGTCGAGTTCGCCGCGCGTCACCACGCCGCGCTCCAGCATCATGGTTGTGATCGAATGGATCCAACGCTCGTAATAGCTCATGCGGTCATAGGCGTCGGGCGGCAGGGACTCGATGCCACGGCGCAGCATGTCGGTGTTCATTAGGCGGCGTTTCTTGTCGGACAGCAGCACCATCATGGCGTCGACGCGCTTTTCCCACAGCGCGTAGCCGTGCTCCTGCTTTTTTACCTTGCCAGCGGGCAAGCCGCCCATGTCGTGGTGGCTGCGCGGGCGTTTCGCCTCGGCGCGAAGCGCTTTTGCCCGCGCCGGCCTGCGGCGCGCGGGCTTCGACTTCTTGCGCGTCGTCTTGTCCATCTTCTTGCGCTTCGCCTTGCCCATCACGCGGCTTTCGCGCGCTCGGCCAGCGCCGCCTCGACGGCGCTGAGCGCCGCGTCGAGCTTGCCTGCGTCGGGCCCGCCGGCCTGGGCCATGTCGGGCCGGCCGCCGCCGCCCTTGCCGCCTAAAGCCGCGGCGCCCGCGCGCACCAGGTCCACCGCGCTGACACGCTTAGTCAAATCGTCCGTCACTCCAACAACGATCGATGCCTTACCTTCTGAAGCGCTCACTAGTGCCACCACGCCGCTGCCCACTTTGATTTTAAGTTCATCTGCCATGCCTTTCAGTTCCTTGGCGGGCATTTCGCCGAGCGACATTGGCAGATAGTTGATGCCGCCAACCAAACGGATGCTCAACTGGTTTGCCGCGGCACCGGCGGTATGGCCCGTCATAACGCCTGAACCACCGCCAAGCGCCAGTTTCTTACGGGTGTCGGCCAGCTCGCGTTCCAGGCGCTTGCGGTCCTCGACCAGTTGCGCCACGCGCGCGGGTAGTTCGGCCGGCGAGGCTTTCAACTCCGCCGCCGCCTGCGCCAGCAGTTCTTCCTGCTCGATCAGATGCGCCAGGGCTGCTTCGCCGGTCAGCGCCTCGATGCGTCGCAAGCCCGCGCCCACGGCGGATTCGCCGACGATCTTGAGCAAGCCGATATCGCCGGTGCGCCTGACATGCGTGCCGCCGCAGAGTTCAGTCGAGTACGGCTTGGCGGCGTCCTCGCCCGGCGTCGCGTCACCCATCGACACCACCCGCACCTCGTCGCCGTATTTCTCGCCGAACAGAGCCAGCGCGCCGTGCTTGACCGCGTCGTCCGGCGTCATCAGCACGGTTTCGACCGCGCCGTTGCCGCGGATACGGCGGTTCACGTCGGCTTCGACCGCGCGCAGCTCTTCGCGGCTCAGCGCCTTGGGGTGGCTGATGTCGAAGCGCAGGCGCTCGGGCGCGACCAGCGAGCCCTTTTGCGTCACATGCTCGCCCAATTGCCGGCGCAGCGCTTGGTGCAGCAGATGCGTGGCGGAATGGTTGGCGCGCAGCCGCGTGCGCCGCGCGCCGTCCACGCGCAGCTCCACGTCGTCGCCCACGGCCAGCGTGCCGCCGGCGACGGCGCCGATATGCACGTGCATATCGCCCAGCTTCTTCTGCGTGTCGGTGATCGTTACGCGCGCGCCTTTCGCGGACTGGATCAAGCCCGCGTCGCCCATCTGGCCGCCGGATTCGCCGTAGAACGGCGTTTGATTGACCAGCACGGTCACTTGCGCGCCCTGCGCGGCGCTGTCGACCGGCTTGCCGTCCACGATGATCGCCGTGACCTTGCCTTCGGCGGTTTCGGTGTCGTAGCCCAAAAATTCAGTGGCGCCGGTTTTTTCGCGTAGCTCGAACCAGATCTTGTCGGTTGCGGCCTCGCCCGAGCCCGCCCATTTTCTGCGGGCTTCCGCCCGTTGGCGGTCCATCGACGTTTCGAAGCCTGCGATATCCACGGGTCGGCCCTGCGCCTTCAGCACGTCCTGCGTCAGGTCGAGTGGAAACCCATAGGTGTCGTAAAGCTTGAACGCCACCTCGCCGGGCAGGGCCGCGCCCTTTGCCAGGCGCGCGGTTTCCTCGGCCAGCAGTTTCAAGCCGCGATCCAGGGTCTGCTTGAAGCGGGTTTCCTCGAGCTTCAGCGTTTCGACGATCAGCGCCTGCGCGCGGCCGAGTTCGGGATAGGCCGCGCCCATCTGCGTCGCCAGCGCCGGCACCAGTTTCCACATCAAGGGCTCGGTCGCGCCGATCATGTGCGCGTGGCGCATGGCGCGGCGCATGATCCGGCGCAGCACATAGCCGCGGCCTTCGTTGGCCGGCAGCACGCCGTCGGCGATCAGGAACGACGCGGCGCGCAGATGGTCGGCGATCACGCGGTGCGAAATGCGGTGCGGCCCGTCGGGGTCGGTATGGGTCGCCGCGGCGGAGGCCTCGATCAGCGCGCGCATCAGGTCGATGTCGTAATTGTCGTGCTTGCCCTGCAGCACGGCGGCGATGCGCTCGAGCCCCATGCCGGTGTCGATCGAGGGCTTGGGCAGCGGCACGCGCTTTTCCTTGGTCAGCTGCTCGAACTGCATGAACACCAGGTTCCAGATCTCGACGAAGCGGTCGCCGTCGGCGTCGGGGCTGCCGGGCGGGCCACCGGGAATCCCGGGCCCGTGGTCGTAGAAAATCTCCGAGCACGGGCCGCACGGGCCGGTGTCACCCATCGCCCAGAAATTGTCCGAAGTGGGGATGCGGACGATCCTGGAGTCCGGGAAGCCCGTGACTTTCTTCCAGATACCGAAGGCCTGGTCGTCCTCGGAATAGACGGTGACCCACAGCTTGTCCTTGGCCAGGCCGTATTCCCGGGTGATCAGGTTCCAGGCCAGCTCGATCGCCAGGTCCTTGAAATAGTCGCCGAACGAGAAGTTGCCGAGCATTTCGAAGAACGTGTGGTGGCGCGCGGTGTGGCCGACGTTCTCCAGGTCGTTGTGCTTGCCGCCGGCGCGCACGCATTTCTGCGAGGTGGCGGCGCGGCTGTACGGACGCTTCTCCTGGCCGGTGAAGACGTTCTTGAACTGCACCATGCCGGCGTTGGTGAACATCAACGTGGGATCGTTGCGCGGCACCAGCGGCGAGGAGGCCACCACCTCGTGCCCGTTGCGCTTGAAATAGTCGAGGAAAGTCGAGCGGATTTCGTTCGCGGATGCCATGCCGATCATAGGGGCGCTTGGCGGGCCGATGTCGGCCCGTCTGGGCGCCCGCGCTCCCCGGAAAACCGTTGTCTTGCAATGGTTTTACCGTCCGACGCGGGGTGAGTCCAGCAGACGGTAAAAGCGCTTCTTCATCTTTCAGCAGACGCAAATCATTTATGCGACTGGCCGTGGCCGGTGGTTTCCGTTATTATAATTGCATTGCGTTAAGGAGTACAATCAATCGGTGCATTGGGTACTGGCTCGTTCGAGAACGACTTTGCCTTGGATTGGCTCAATGATCTGAAACGCGAGGGCCCCGCGTTCGTCGGGCAAAGCCTCGCCATGAAATCCAGCATATCGAGCTT
>JAHFPH010000174.1 GCA_023266845.1 Rhodospirillaceae bacterium | reverse complement strand
AAATCACGTACGGAAGGCCCGCGATCTCGGGCGTCGAGAGCACGATCACGTCCGTATTGATGACGAAGTCCTGGAAGCGGAGAACGCCGGGGTGCCCGGCGATCGCCTTGCACGCGGCGACCACCGCGTCGAGGTTCGCCGCATTCTTGCCGCAGATCTGGATCAGCCCAAGCTCGCCCCACTGGAACAGCCAAGGTCTGATCTGCGTCAGGTTCCTGCCGATGATGTTGGTGTAGACCTCCAGCTTCGAAAACGCCGCATAGGCCGGCGCCGAGAAGTAAAGCAGGAAGATGAACAGCAGCGACCACGCCACCGAGTCCCGCGCCTGCTTCACCGACGGCGTGGTGAAGTAGCGCATCAGGATATGCGGCAGCGACGCGGTGCCGACCATCATGCAGAAGATGATCCCGAAAAAGTTCAGCGCCGTGTAGTTCATGAAGGGCTGGATATGCGGCCTGAGCGTCCCGGGCGGGCAGGCCTGTTGCGTGCACAGTACCGCGAGCCCGTCCTTCACCAATTGCTGTTCGCGGGCCGTGATTTCCGCGATCGCCGTTCCGTAGGTCAACTCCGGGATCGGAATGCCGTAATGCTTGGTGGACAGGATCACGATCGGCGTGAGGTAGGCGACGATCAGCACGATGTACTGCGCGATCTGCGTCCAGGTCACCGCCCGCATGCCGCCGAGCATCGCGCAAAGCAGGATGCCGACCAGTCCGGCGAACACCGCGATTTCGAACTGCATGCCGAGGAAGCGCGAGGCGATGAGGCCGGTGCCGTAGATCTGCGCCGTCACGTAAGTGAAGGAGCAGCACACCAGCACGATCACCCCGAGGAAGCGGGCGAAGTTGCCGCCGTACCGGAACGACAGGAAGTCGGGCACGGTATAGGCGCCGAACTTGCGTAGATACGGCCCGATCAGGATCGACACCAGCACGAAGCCGCCGGTCCAGCCGAGCACCCAGGCGATGCCGTCATAACCGAACAGGAACAGCGTGCCCGCCATGCCGACGAACGAGGCCGCCGACATCCAATCGGCGCCCGTCGCCATGCCGTTGTAGAAGGCCGGCACGCGCCTTCCGGCGACGTAGTATTCGGAAATCTGCGCCGTTCGCGTCGCGACGCCGATGATGGCGTAGACCGCGAGCGTGAAGAACACGAAGAAATAGCCGAGGATTTTGTTCGGCACGCCGACTTGCTCGAGAATCGCAAGGAAGACGACGAACCCGACGAAGCCGCCGGTATAGGTGCCGTACATCCGGCCTAGTTGCCGGTAAAAGGAGTCCGTGCCGCTAGTCGTTTGAATAGCCATGATCCGATTCCCCCCTATTCGTCTTCTTCGGCGTAGCCGTACTCGCGGTCGATTCGGTTCTGCTGTCTCGCGAACACGAACAGCATGACGACGAACACGATCAGCGAGCCCTGGGCGGCCATGTAGAAGCCGAGCGGAAAGCCCAGGACCGGGATGACGATTTTGTTGAGCGGAACGACGAACATGTGAATGATGTAACCGAAGAAAAACCAGATTCCGAGATGCGTCCACATCAGCCTGGAGGTTTTCTTCCAGTGCGCGTCGGTGTTGGCTTGATTGTCGGGTGCGGCCATGGGTCGGTACTCTCCCCCTACGTAAACCGGGCCCGCGTTGGGCGGGCCTGGCGTAAATTGCGAGGGGCACCTGTCCAAAGAATCTTGGACGCGCGTTTCCCCCCAACCATCGACTTGCCCGCGCTTCTTTTTGGCTTTGGCGCGGATCCCTGACGGCGACTATAAACTGAATATAAACATTGCGTAAACAGGCGTTTAATACGAATTTTGAGGTAAGGACTCGCGGCTTCAGACGTCCTGGCCGGGCCGCAAAATGCTTACTTTTTCGGCGTCACAATGTGCCGTAAAGCTCTGCTAAACGGGCGGCGGCGGGTAGCGCTTCTTAATAGGGCAGTATGTTTATGGGATTGTTTGATATTTTCCGCCGCCCCCCGGCGATCCGCGACACCGGGGCGCTGGCCGACTTCATCGACCGGAATGCGGCGTACGTGGTGCAAAAGGGCATATACGAATATTCGCGCGCCCGCGCTGGGCACTACGCCAAGATCTTATTTCGCGAGCCGGAATTTCTGGCGGCGGTCGAGCAGTCGCGCTGGCGCGCCTATCCGCTAGGGCTGGCCATGGTCGGGGAACTGGCCGAAGGTCAATTGCGCCCGGTCGCCGAGGCCGGCCGGCAAGCGCAGCTCGATGCTTTCCGGGTGCTCGTTCTATCGGTCTTCGACCGCTACCCGGTCCCGGCGGCGCTCGGTGAAACGCCCTGGAGCGATCGGCGCGCCGAGCTGGCGCGCCGGTTGCAGTCGATCGGCCTGCATCAACCGAAGCGCGCGATGGATATTCCGGAACAATTCGCCCAAAGCTATTTCGATACGATGCCGATCCACGAGAAGCTGCGCGCCATGGACTTTCCGGCCATCCGCAATTATCTGCGCGTGACGATGTGCAATATCCATGAGGAATTGGCCAAGCGGCTGGACGCGCCGGCCGTGGCCGGAATGCTGACCCGGCCGCCCGGCGCCGGTTCGACATATCGCCGCGTAACGCCAACCGCCGCGAATTGAAAGACGCGGCGGTTGGCGCCGCGATACAATCCCAGTTCGTGGAGTTTTCAGACCGCTTGCGCCGTGAAATCGATATCAAGGCGGTGCTGCGTGCGCTGGACGGAGTCCCCTATCGGCTTGGCGTGAATTCCCGTCGCGTCAGGTTCCGGTTTTCTTTTCCGGTTCCACCGGCTTGGCCTGGGCGGCATTGGCGGCCGGCGGTGCGGCGGTGGGCGTGACGTCGGCGGGCTTGGCTTGATCCTCGACCGCGCCCTCTTCCTTCATGCCCGCGCGAAACGCCTTGATGCCCTTGGCGAAGTCGCCCATCACGCGCGGCAGCTTTCCGGCGCCGAAGACGATCAGGATGATGACCAACACCAGAAGCCAGTGCCAGAGACTGAAACTACCCATGTGATGCCTGCTCCCTGTGCGTCTTTTGTTCGCCGCCCCGGGCCTTTGGCCCGCGCCGGGCGTTGATCCGCCCGGCCTATGTGAGGTTGCGCGGCCGGACTAACGGCCGCCCGGGCCTTTGGCCCGGACCCTGGATATATAGGCGCGCCGCGGCGCGCTTGTATAGCGCCGTCGCGCGCGAAACAGGGATTTAGGCCGCAATTCTACCGGGTTAAGGGGCGGCGATCCATACACATCGCCCGCCCTTGCCCCTGCCTTCGCGGCGGCTATAGTCGGGGCCGGGAGGCTGGCGGTGGACGGCGCCCTCGCCAACCCGGTCAGGTCCGGAAGGAAGCAGCCGTAACGAGTTTCGTGCCGGGTCGTCGTCCAGCCTCCCACCTGCCTTAAGACCAATGCGCCCGCGCTTGAAGCGGGCGTCAACCGACCGGGCGCATGAACGACGAACCGAAATTGGGCTTGAGCGCCGCGCCGGACGACGAAGGCGCGGCCTATCGCGTGCTGGCGCGCAAGTACCGGCCGGCGGATTTTTCCGAGCTGATCGGCCAGGACGCGATGGTCCGCATCCTGACCAACGCGATCAAGACCGGGCGCATCGCGCACGCCTTCATGCTGACTGGCGTGCGCGGCGTGGGCAAGACCACTACCGCCCGTATCATCGCCCGGGCGCTGAACTGCACGGGTCCCGACGGCAAGGGCGGGCCGACGTTCGAGCCGTGCGGCCAATGCCCCAACTGCGTGTCGATCGGCGACGACCGCAATGTCGACGTGATCGAGATGGACGCGGCCTCGCGCACCGGCGTCGACAACATCCGCGACCTGACCGACGGCGTGCGCTACAAGCCGGTCGGCGCGCGCTACAAGGTATATATCGTGGACGAGGTCCACATGCTGTCGCAAGCCGCGTTCAATGCGCTGCTCAAGACGCTGGAAGAACCGCCGCCGCACGTGAAGTTCGTGTTCGCCACCACCGAGATTCGCAAGGTGCCGGTGACGGTGCTGTCACGCTGCCAGCGCTTCGACCTGAGGCGCGTGGACCACGAAACCCTGTCCCGGCATTTCGCCGCCATTGCCGAAAAGGAAAAGATCAAGATCGAGCCCGCCGCCATCGCGCTAATCGCGCGCGCCGCCGACGGATCGGTGCGCGACGGGTTGTCGCTGCTGGATCAGGCGATCGCCTTGGGCGGCAACCAGATCGACGAAGCGCGCGTGCGCGACATGCTGGGCCTGGCCGACCGGCTGGTGGTGTTCGACCTGTTCGAGGCGGTGCTGCGCGGCAAGCTGAACGAGGCGTTGCAGCGCCTGGGAGAACTCTACCGCTCGGGCGCGGACCCGGCCGTGGTGATCGAGGATTTGCTGACCCTGACGCATTGGCTGACGCGCGTGAAGCTCGCGCCCGAGGCGGCCGACCGGCCCGACGTGCCGGAAGCCGAAGCCAAGCGCGGCAAGGCCCTGGCCTCGGGGCTCGGCATGGCCCTGCTGACGCGCGCCTGGCAGATCTTGCTGAAAGGCCTGCGCGAGACCCAAGGGGCGCCGCAACCGATTCAGTCCGCCGAAATGGTTCTGGTGCGCCTGGCCTACGCCGCCGACCTGCCGGATCCGGCCGAGCTGGTGCGCCGCGCCGAGGCTGGCGGCGCTGCGGTTTCGTCCACGGGCACTGGCGGCGGCGCGCCCCAGCCGCGCGGCACGCCGCGCGCGGAAGCGCCCATCTCAGCGCCGCGCCCGGCGCCGTCGCGCGTGACGGCGCAGTCGGCGCCGGACACCGCGCCC
>JAHFPH010000173.1 GCA_023266845.1 Rhodospirillaceae bacterium | reverse complement strand
CGAAGGCACCTTGCGGGTCTTAAGCACAACGAACCCGGCGCTGCGGTTAGGGCTTGGCAGCACCTTAATGTCACTCTTTTCCACTTCCGACAGAACAAGGTGGCGAAAGTGCGCCGAGTTTTGACCCAGGCCCGAGAACGCCATGCGGAAGAGGATTTCTGCCGTATCTACCGTCTTCAGTCCGTTTTTGTCTCGGCCATAGATCTGGTCCACAAGGTTTTCTTTGGCCGCAAGCGCCTCGGACTCCGTGTCCGAGGCTTTGTCTGACAGCGTGTAGACCGAAAGCCCGCGGATCGCCTTGGCGCCGATCGTGTCGGCGTGCAGCGAGATGAACAGGTGCACGTCGTCGCGGTCGGCGAACTGGGTGCGCTCGCGCAGATGCACCAGCCGGTCGTCGTTGCGCGTCAGCAGCACGCGATAGCGCTTGCTCGCCTCCATCTGGCGCTTCAGCACCTGCGCCATGGCGAGCGTCAAATCCTTTTCCTTGAGGCCGCTGGGGCTAATGGCGCCGGGATCGTCGCCGCCATGGCCGGGATCGATCACCACGGTCCATTTCCCATCCTTGGGGATGCGCGAGGGCATGGGGGTCATGCCCGCCGTCGCCGCGCTCGGCGCGGGCGCTGCAGCCTTGACGACGGGCGACGGCACGGGCGGTGGGGAGTTCTGTTCGGCGGGCTTGGCGATGGCGGCGGGCGCCGGTTTGACTGCGGTGGGTTGCGGCGCGGTGGGCTGCGGCGCGACGGGTTGTGGCGTGGGCTCGGCTGCGGCCGGTTTCGCCGGGGCTTGCGCCGCCGCCGATCTGGTTGCGGCGTCCGCCGCCGGACCGCAGGCGCCCGAGGCCGCGGCCTGGATTAGGCCGCGCTGCGCCTCGGCGAAGGCCTCGGCTCCCACGCGTTCCAGCTTGACGACGCGCCGGAACCCCTTGCCGTCGCCGGGCGGCACCACGAACGCGTCGGCGACGCGCGCCGCCTGTTTCAGTTCCAGCACGATGCGCTCGTTGCTCCACTGGGCGCGCGAAACCACGCCCTGCCCGCGCGGCGCGGGCCTGGCGCCCGTCAATTGGGGCAGGGAAATCGACAATGCGTAGGGCTGGGCGTTGAGCGCGATGTCGGCGCAGAACGGACCGTCGGCCTCGATCACCACATGGGTGAGCTGGCCGTGATCGCCTATTCTGATGTCGCGCAAGTCGTTCGCTGCGGCCGGCGGCGCGCCGAGCGCCGCCGCGGTCAGCAACGAACTCGACGCGATCGCGAACGTCCGGACGAACACTGCGCGTGGATCGATCGCCATCGTGCCATCAGCTCCACCCGCCCCCTGCGGTCTATATATCGGGCGGGAGAATCGCCGGCAACACCTTATTTGCAAAGGATTTTACGGCGCGCAGCCGCGGCCCGCGATGGCGCGGCACTGGCGTCATTCCCATATTGGCGTTGTGGAAAGGGGGGCATGCGACTATGGTGCCCCTCCAGCGAAGAGCCGCGCGTGGCGCCGAATATCCCTTAGGGGTGACGGCGTCGGCGACGCCGGCAAAGCTGCCGGACCCGGGCCAAGGCCCGCCTCCGGGGCGATGCGGACGGCGCCATGGCGCGCGGCTGATTGTGGAATCCGAGCCCGATCCCGGTGCTACCCGGGAAAGTGGCTGCCAACGTACCGACCCCGTCCTGATGCGCCCAAGGGAAGACATGGCGCGTCGTTCGGCGGGGATTTCGGCGGCGCCGCCGGGCCCGATGCGGCACGATCATACCGCCGTCCGTCATCTTCGCGCGGATTCTGCGGCAGGCGTGCGGAGTCTATAAGCCAAATGGCGCAGCGTATGTTGATCGACGCCACGCATCCCGAGGAAATCCGGGTCGCGGTGGTGAGCGGCAATCGCCTTGACGATCTGGACTACGAAACTTCCACCAAGAAACAACTGAAGGGCAACATCTACCTGGCCAAGGTGGTCCGGGTGGAGCCGTCCTTGCAGGCCTGTTTCGTCGATTACGGCGGCAACCGGCACGGTTTCCTGGCGTTCAGCGAAATCCATCCCGACTACTACCGGATACCGATCGCCGACCGCGAGGCGCTGCTGGCCGAGCACGCCGCGGCCGCCGCCGAGGACTACGACGACGAGCCGCAAGGGCACGACCGGGGCAACGGCAATGGCCGCGAGCGCGACTTGCCGATGCCCGACGCGCCGCTGTCCGACCGGCACGACCAGGACCGGCAGGCCGGCGGCGAACCGGGCGTAAACGAGACGCTGGCCGATACCGGCGCGACGACGACACCCTTGTCCGAGCCTGAATTCGGCGGCGAGCCGCCGCCTCCGGCGCAACCCTATCGGGAGCCCGGCCAGCAACCACCCGACTACGCGGCGCAGCCCGATGCCGCGCCCGCGTCCGAGCAGCCGGCGCCACTGGGCGGCGGCGCCGGCGACCCGGCCGCGCTCGACATTCCGCCGATGGAAACCGCCGCGCCCGCGCCGCGGCCCGAGACCATGGGCGGCGACGCCACGGACGAAATGCCGCGCCGCCGCTCGCGGCCGATGCGCAACTACAAGATCCAAGAGGTGATCAAGCGCCGGCAGATCATGCTGGTGCAGGTGGTGAAGGAAGAGCGCGGCAACAAAGGCGCCGCGCTGACCACGTACCTGTCGCTCGCCGGGCGCTATTGCGTGCTGATGCCCAACACCACGCGCGGCGGCGGCGTGTCGCGCAAGATCACCAGCGCGCAGGATCGCCGGCGCCTGAAGTCGTTGCTCGAGGACCTCAACCTGCCGCAGGGCATGGGCGTGATCGTGCGCACCGCCGGCAGCGAGCGCAGCAAGCCCGAGGTCAAGCGCGACTGCGACTATCTGCTGAAGCTGTGGGATGAAATCCGCGAGATGACGCTGAAGTCCACGGCGCCGTGCCTGATCTACGAAGAGGCGAGCCTGATCAAGCGGGCGATCCGCGATCTTTATGCCCGCGACATCGACGAGATCTGGGTCGAGGGCGAGGAGGGCTATCGCGCGGCCAAGGATTTCATGAAGATCCTGATGCCGAGCCACGCCAAGCGCGTGCAGAAATACGAAGACCCGATCCCGCTGTTCCACCGCAACCAGATCGAAAGCCAGATCGACGCAATCCACAATCCGGTCGTGCAGCTGCGTTCGGGCGGCTACATCGTCATCAACCCGACCGAGGCGCTGGTGGCGATCGACGTCAACTCGGGCCGCGCCACGCGCGAGCGCTTCATCGAGGAAACGGCGCTGCGCACCAACATGGAAGCCGCCGAAGAAGTCGCGCGTCAGCTGCGCCTACGCGATCTGGGCGGGCTGGTGGTGGTCGACTTCATCGACATGGAAGACCACCGCAACAACCATGCGGTCGAGCGGCGCATGAAGGACGCGCTGCGTTTCGACCGCGCGCGCATCCAGGTCGGGCGCATCTCGGCGTTCGGCCTTTTGGAGATGTCGCGCCAGCGCCTCAGGCCCAGCATCACCGAGACCAGCACCATGCCGTGCCCACATTGCGCCGGCACCGGCCATATCCGCTCCACCGAATCCGCCGCGCTGCACGTCATCCGCGCGCTGGAGGACGAGGGCATCCGCCACCGTTCGCGCGAGGTGGTGGTGCATGTCGCCACACCCGTCGCGCTCTATATCCTCAATCAGAAACGCGCGCGCCTGGCCGAGGTCGAGCAACGCTACGGCTTCTCGGCCATGGTGATGGACGATCCCACGCTGATTCCGCCGGATTTCCGCCTTGAACGCGTGCGCGCCGCGGACGCCCCCGAACCGATGGCCCCGGTGCGCGCGGAATCGGTCGTGCTGCCGCCCTACGAGGAACCGGAAACGCCGCAGCCCGACGCCGGAACGCCGCAGGTCGGGCCGGGCGTGCCGGTGCAGCTTGACGCTGGCGTCGCGCCACAGCCGGATTTCGATCAGCCGCGCCGCGACGAGCGGCCGGACGACCGCTTCGACGATCGTCAGGGCGGGCCTCGCGAGCATCGCCCGTTCCATCCCGGCGAATTGCGCGATGGCGAGCATCGCGGCGAACGCCACCGGCGCCGCCGGCGGCGCGGCGGACGGGGCGGCGAGGATCGCGGCCCGCAGCCGATGCATGCGCAGCCGAACGGTGGTCCGCATCCGGGCGGACCGCGCCAGGGCGGGCCGGATCGCTTCGCCGATCAGCCGGGCGGCGGGCAGCCCTATCATCCGCGCGAGAATCTCGCGCCCGATTCCCTGGCGCCGGCCGACGGCAACGCCGCGCCGCAGGGCGCGGACCAAGGCATGGCCCCGGGCATGGATCGCGGCGGCCAGCCTGCGCCAGGCGGCGGCCCGGGTTACGGTCATGGCGGGCCCGAAGGCGAGGGCGAACATCGCCGCCGCCGGCGCGGACGGCGCGGCGGACGCCGCCGCCGGCGTGGACGCGACGGTCAACCGATGCATGACGGCGGCGATCAGCAGCCGATGCATGGCGGACCGATGGAAGACAGACCGAATCAGGGCGACCCCCATTGGCCGCGCGACCGCAACGACCGGCAGCCTGACGGACCGCGCGAGCAGGTCTGGTCGCCGCGGCCGGATCTGCACGCCGGCCCCGCCGAGCCGCCGCCCGCGCCGGAGCCGCGCGAGCAAGCCTGGTCGCCCAGGCCCGATCTCCACGCTGCACCACCGCCCACGCCGGAACCCAGGCGCGAATCGCCGCGGCAGCCCGCCGCCGAGGAGCCGAAGCCGGCCGCGAAGCCGCGCACGCCCAGCTCCAGCGCGCCGGCGAATGTCGTCGTGGTCGACGAGGGCGCCGCGCCCGAAGGCGCCAAGCGTGGCGGCTGGTGGAAGCGCCTGACGAAGAGC
>JAHFPH010000195.1 GCA_023266845.1 Rhodospirillaceae bacterium | reverse complement strand
CTGAAAAAGTGGTGGACGCACTAGGGCTCGAACCTAGGACCCGCTGATTAAGAGTCAGCTGCTCTACCAACTGAGCTATGCGTCCACTGCCGATACGGCGGATGCTCCGGGGCTGTCGCGCTTCGGGAGCGGCGCGCCGGTAGCATGGCGATAAATGGCGCGCAACCGCTTCGGGCCAACCTTTTACGCCAGCCGCGAGACGGTCCGCTGCTGCCGCTCCAGCGCCATCAGCAGCCCGAGGCACAGCATCACCGTCATCACCGCCGATCCGCCGAAGCTGACGAGGGGCAGGGGGACGCCGACGACCGGCGCCAGGCCCATGACCATCATCAGGTTGATGGAGACATAGAAGAAGACGGTGGCGGACAGCCCCGCGGCGGCAAGCTGCGCGAAGCGCGTGCGCGCGTTCTGGCTCACGCGCATTCCCCAGCGGATGACCGCGGCGAAGGCGAGGATCAGGATCGTACCGCCGACCAGGCCCCATTCTTCGGCCATCGTCGCGAACACGAAATCGGTGTGGCCCTCGGGCAGATAGTCGAGGTGGCTCTGGCTGCCCTGGAGGAAGCCTTTGCCCCAAATGCCGCCGGAGCCAATCGCGATCTTCGACTGTGCGATGTGATAGCCGGCGCCGAGCGGGTCGCTCTCGGGGTTGAGGAAGACTTCGATGCGCTTGCGCTGATAGCCGTGCATCATCCCGTAGGCGATCGGCGCCGCCACCGCGACCGCTGCGACCGGCGCGGCGAACAGCCACCAGGGCAAGCCGGCGAGGAACATCACCGTGACGCCGCACAGCACGACCATGATGCAGGTGCCGAGGTCGGGCTGGACGAGGATCAGGAACGCCGGCACGCCAAGCAGCGCAATCGCGGGCCAGATCGCGCGCCATTTGCGGATTTCGGCCGCCGGCACCAGCTCGTAGAAACGCGCCAGCGCCAACACGATCGCCGGCTTCATGAATTCCGACGGCTGCAGCCTGATTGGCCCAATGTCGAGCCAGCGCTGCGCTCCCTTGCCGACGAAGCCCATGGCCTCGACGCCGATCAGCATGATCAAGGTCGCGCCATAAACCGGGAAGGTGAAGGCCTTGATCGTCGATTCCTTCATCCACGACATGGCGACGGCGATCGACAGGAAGCCGGAGAACACGATCGCCTGCTTGAGCGCCCACGGCCGCACCGATCCGCCGGCGGCGGAATAGAGCACGATCAGCCCGAAGGTCGCGATCCCGACGACGAGGAAGATCAGCCGCCACGGCAGCCGCGCCAGCGGGCGCGGGATGATCGCCGAAGTGATCATGCCTGGCCGTTGGCGCGCGACGTTGCCTTGAAGGCGTCCAGCTGCCGCGCATTCCGCTCTGCCAGCGAGCCGCCCCATTGCTTCTCGAGCGGCTCGAGCGCGGCCCAGGCCTTTTGCTGGTCGAACAGGTAGGTCATCGTGTCGCGGACGATCGGGGCTGCCGCCGACGCGCCGAACCCGCCATGCTCGATAATGCAGCCGATCGCGTAGCGCGGCTTGTCCGCCGGGGCGAAGGCGATGAACAAGGCGTGGTCGCGCAGGGCCCAGGCGCCCTGGTGCCCGCGCTCGCCAAGCCGGAACACCTGCGCGGTGCCTGTCTTGCCGGCCATCTGTACGCTATCGAGCGGCAGCTTGGACGCCACCGCCGTGCCGCTGCCGTTGACGACCGCCGCCATGGCCGCGCGGACGATCGCCAAATGCGCCGGATCGGCGTCGATGTCCGGGGCCGGCTTGCGGGCGCCAGTCATCAGCAACCTCGGCTGCAGCAGCTTCCCGGCGGCCAGTCGCGCCGGCATCACCGCTAGCTGCATCGGGTTGATCAGCACGTACCCTTGGCCGATCGACGTATTGGCCGAATCATAGCCCTGCCATTTGCGGTGGTATTTCTTCTCCAGCCACTTGGGGCTGGGCATCGTTCCGAAGCGCTGTGTCGGCAGTGGCAGGTCGAATTCCTGCCCATACCCCAGCGTGTTGACCATCTCCGTGGTCTTCTCCGGGTCGGTAATCAGGCCCGTCGCCCAGAAATAGGTGTTGCAGCTCCGCTCCACCGCCGAGTGCATGTCCATCGACCCGTGCACCGCGTCGCAGCGGAAGTAGCGGTTGCCGATCTGGTAGCCGCCGTTGCAGACGACTCGTCGCTTCGGGTCGACCCCCTGTTGCAGGAAGGCCAGCGCCATCGCCGGCTTGATCGTCGAACCCGACGGATAGAGGCCTTGCGAGACCTTGTTGAGCAGCGGGATGTGGTCGTCCTCGGACAACATTTTCCACTCGGTGCGGCCGATCCCCTCGCTGAAACTGTTGGGATCGAACGCCGGCATCGATACGAACGCCAGCATGTCGCCGTTAGCGACGTCCATCGCGACCAGCGCGCCGGACTGGTCGCCCATCCGCCGCGCCGCATATTGCTGCAGCCCCTGGTCGATGGTCAGCTGGACGGTCTGCCCGCTGCGGTCGGGCTTGGGATCGAGCTCCTTCACCAGCTTGCCCCGCGCCGTGACCTCGACGCGCTGCCCGCCGGGCGTGCCGCGCAAATAGGGCTCCAGCACCTTTTCGAGGCCCTGCTTGCCGATCTTGAAGCCGGGGATGATTAGCAGGGGGTTCTTGTCCTCGGCCTCATATTCCTTGGCGTTGGCGGTCCCGACATAGCCGAGCAGGTGCGCGACCGCCGGACCGTCGGGATAATAGCGCGAGAAGCCGCGGGTCGCTTGGACCCCGGGCAGATCGGGCAGGCGGACGGTGACGGCGGCATATTTCTCGTAGGTGATATTGTCGGCCACCGACACCGGCTGAAACCCGCGCGACTCCGCCAGCTCGCGCCGGATCCGCTCGACATCGTCCTCGTTAAGCGCAATCAGCCGGGCGAGTTCGCCGACGACGTCGCGACCCTTTTCGAGCTGCTGGGGAATGATGTCGACCCGGAAGCTGGAACGGTTGATCGCGATCGGTTTGCCATTGCGGTCGATGATCCAGCCGCGCCGCGGCGGCACGGGGATCAGCTGGACGCGGTTGTTCTCGCTGAGCAACTGGTATTTTTCGTTCTGCGCGACGGCGAGCCAGCCCATGCGGCCAATCAGGAGGCCGCCGACCGCGACCTGCGCGCCGCCCAGCAGCATCATGCGCCGCGAGAAGGCGATCGACTGGTGCGCGCTGGTGAACCGCACATGCTTCACCGGCCCAGCCTCCACGCATCGGCGCGCGAGACAGCCCAGGCGATCGCTGGAAAGACGCAGATCGAGATGATGATTGCGGGAACCATGTTGACGAAGTCCGGCGCAGCGCCGACGACCTTTGCGACGCGCCACTGCAGCCATTGGTCAATCGCGATCAGCACGGCCGCCAGCACCCATTCGATCCAGTAATCACGCCACATCGTGCGGCGGTCGATCAGGTCGAGCGCCAGCATCGTCGCACTCCACAACGCGACGGATAATCCTATGGGGTACCCGGTGAACAGGTCGTTGACGAAGCCGAGCGGAGCCGCCCACCATGGCGGCCAGGGGTCGGCTCGAAGCAGCCGCCAACTGATGAAGACGAGATAGCCGAAATCCGGGTACCAGCCGCTTGTCGCCACGATCGGCAGGGCCGCCAGCAATGAGCCAAGGACCACCGTCGCGGCCGGCAGGTAAGCGGCCAACGGCGAGGGCTTTCGGCCAAGCTTGCCGGGCGCGGGGCCGAGGGCCGAGCGGACCATCAGGGCGTCTCTAGTGCGCCGGGCGCGCTTTCGGCGGCGACCGCTTCAGGCTCGAACGGCGGTTCGACAATGGCGAAGCTGGTGGTCGCCGGATCGGCCAGCGGCAGCGCTACAGCGCCGTCGTCCTCAAGCTTTACCACCCGCGCGATCGGCACCAGCGGCGGATAAAGCCCGCCGGTGCCCGACGTAATGATGATATCGCCGCGCTTGAAGGGATTGCGGCCGACCTCGAGCGGCCGAATGCTGATCGTCCCGTCGCCGCGGCCTTGCGCGATGACCGGGGTGCCGCCGCGGAGCATTCGCGCGGGAACGATGTTCGCCCGGTCCGATACCAGCAGCACGCGCGAGGCGAGGGTTCCGGCATCGATGATCCGTCCGACCAGCCCGCTGGGCGAGCGGACCGGCATGCCGATGCGCACGCCGTCGCTCGTGCCGGCGGACAGGATCGCATAGCGGCGCGGGCTGTTGAATGACGATCCGACGATGCGCCCGGTCGCGATCGTCTCGCGCTCGCGCTCATGTAGCTGCAGCGTTGCCTTGAGCTGCTGGTTTTCCTGGAAGATGGCCTTCGCCTCGACCATGCGCTGCAGCATCGCCGTGCGCTCGCGTTTCAACTCGGCGTTCTGGCTGGCCGCATCCCAATAATTGCCCGCGCCGGTGAAAATCCCCGCCGCCGTGGCGGTCACCTCATGGAGGCCGCCGGTGATCGGTCCTGTGACATCCAGCGCCACCCCGCGTACGCGGTCGAACTGCTGGGGGGCGACCAGCGACAGGACGAGCAGGATGAGGCCGACGATGATGCCCGCCATCACCGCGAGAAAGCTGATGAACAGCCCGTACTGGGCTCGACGCGACCAGCCGGGACGCGCGGTCGCCACCGCCTAGGCTTTCGTCAGGCGGTCTGGAGGACGCCGCGGAACTGCTCTTCCTCCAGCGCGCGGCCGGTGCCGAGCGCAACGCAGGTGAGCGGATCGTCGGCGACGGTGACGGGGAGGCCGGTCTCGTCGCGCAGCACCTCGTCGAGGCCCTGCAGCAGCGCGCCGCCGCCGGTGAGCACGATGCCCTGGTCGCAGATGTCGGCGGCCAGTTCCGGCGCGGTATTTTCCAGCGCGATGCGGACGCCTTCGACGATGGTGCCGACCGGTTCCGACAGCGCCTCG
>JAHFPH010000061.1 GCA_023266845.1 Rhodospirillaceae bacterium | reverse complement strand
GCCGTCGAGCATCGACTTGCGGCGGGTATCGGGGGACGCGGCCATGCGCGCAAATTACTGCCTAGCACGTACGTTGGAAAGCGGGGGTTCTACAACTATCGTCATCCTGAGGAGCCCATCACGTCGTCCTTCGAGACAGCCACCCATTGTTTTCAACAATGGCGGCTTTCTCAGGATGACGTGATGGGCGTCTCGAAGGATGAAAAGCCCACATCCGCCTTGCCGCGCAAGGGCTTGCCACCGGGCAATGCCCCCGTCAGTATTGGGGGCGAAAACCCGCGCCGGGAGCGCTATATTGGCGCGGGAATAACGCTCGAAAACGGGTTGGTATCCAGGACCGCAATGTCCGCCGTCATCGATCCCTTCGGCCGCGCGATCACGTATCTCCGGGTCTCGGTCACCGACCGCTGCGACCTGCGCTGCGTCTATTGCATGGCCGAGGACATGACCTTCCTGCCCAAGGCGCAGATCCTGAGCCTGGAGGAATTGGAGCGGGTCTGCGCGGCGTTCATCCGCCTGGGCGTGCGCAAGCTCAGGCTCACCGGCGGCGAGCCGCTGGTCCGCCGCAACATCCTGAGCCTGGTGCGCGCGCTTGGCGCGCGCCTGGGTCACGGCCTCGACGAGCTGACGCTCACCACCAACGGCACCCAGCTTTCGCAGCATGCGGGCGAATTGGCGGCCGCGGGCGTCAAGCGCATCAACGTGTCCCTGGACACGCTCGACGCGGATAAATTCAAGGCTATCACCCGCTGGGGCAAGCTCGACCAGGTGCTGGGCGGCATCCGCGCCGCCAAGGAAGCGGGCCTCAGCGTCAAGATCAACGCCGTGGCGCTGAAGGACGTCAACGCCGGCGAGCTGGACGGCATGATCGAGTGGTGCGGACGCGAGGGCCACGACATGACGATCATCGAGGTCATGCCGATGGGCGATATCGGCCAGCAGCGCGTCGACCAGTACATGCCGATCTCGATGGTGCGCGCGCAACTGAAGCGCCGCTGGACGCTCGAGGACATCGACCACCGCACCGGGGGACCCGCGCGCTATGTGCGGGTGAAGGAGACCGGCGGGCTGCTCGGCTTCATCACTCCCCTCACCCATAATTTCTGCGAGAGCTGCAACCGCGTCAGGCTCACCTGCACCGGCACCCTCTATATGTGCCTGGGGCAGGAGGACGCGGCCGATCTGCGCGCGCCGCTGCGCTCGAGCGAAAGCGACCTGCCGCTGGAAGACGCGATCCGCGAGGCCATCGCGCGCAAGCCCAAGGGCCACGATTTCATGATTGACCGCCGCCACACGCCGCAAAGCGTGTCGCGCCACATGAGCGTCACGGGCGGCTGAGGCGGGGGTCCGATGTCGGTCATGCAGACGCGCCACGCGGCGATCGCCGAGCTGACCGGCAAGGTCAAGCGCGTGGAGCGCGAACACGGCGCAACCCCGGTGGCGCTCGACCACATCAAGCCGTTGCTGATCGGCCTTGCCGCGCGCGGCGATCTGTTCCCGCCCGAGCAGTTCATGGTGACGGGCGCTAATAAGGGCCGCATCTATCTGCTGGCCGAGGACTCCGACCACCGCTTCGCGCTCTATGCCTCGGCCGGCGTGCCGGGCAAGCAGCAGCCACCGCACAACCACACGACCTGGGCCAGCATCGCCGGCGTCTATGGCAGCGAGCACAACGTGTTCTACGAGCGCATCGACAACCGCGCCGTCCAGGGCGAAGGCCGCCTGCGCAAAACCGGCGAGTTGACCGTGGTAAAGGGTAAGGCGGTCGCCTTCCTGCCCGACGATTTCCACACCATCGAGGTGACGGGCGGCGAGCCGTCGCTGCATCTGCATCTCTATGGATTGAGTCTGGAGCGCCTGCCCGGCCGCATCAGCTTCGCCGGCACCGAGGGCGGCGCCTATAAGGTATTTCCGGCCAGCCCCAGCATCTCGATCCTGGAAATACCGCCGCAAACGCTTAAAGCCATGATCCGCGACGGCGAGGAGCTGGCGGTCCTGGATGCGCGCGAGGAAGGGCAATTCGCCCGCGCCCATCTGCTGTTCGCCGCGTCGCTGCCGCTGAGCCACCTGGAGACGCGCGCCGACGCGCTGGCGCCGCGGCGCGGTACGCGCATCGTCGTGGTGGACGAGGACGGCGGTGCCTTGGCGCAGCGCGCGGCGCGGCGCCTGTTCGACGCGGGCTATGGCAACATCGCTGTATTGCGCGGCGGGGTGAGGGGCTGGAAGGAAGCCGGCTTCGAGGTCTTCAGCGGCGTGTTCGTGCCCAGCAAGGCGTTCGGCGAGTTCGTCGAGCACGAATGCGGCACGCCGCGCATCGAGGCCGCGGAGCTGAAGAAAAAAATCGACGCGGGCGAGAAGCTGGTGATCCTCGACAGCCGCCCGATGGACGAGTTCAATCGCATGAGCATTCCGGGCGGGGTGGATTGCCCCGGCGCGGAGCTGGTCTATCGCGCCTTCGACATGGCGCCGTCGCCCGACACGCTGGTAGTGGTGAACTGCGCGGGCAGGACGCGCAGCATCATCGGCGCGCAGTCGCTGATCAACGCAGGGCTGCCCAACAAGGTGATGGCGCTGAAGAACGGCACCATGGGCTGGCATCTCGCTGGCCTCACGCTGGCGAAGGGCGAAACGCGCCACGCGCCCGCGCCCAGCGCCGCCGGCCTTGCGAAAGCCAAAACGGCCGCCGAGCGCGTCGGTAGAAAATTCGGCGTCAAGCATATCGACCATGCCGCCCTCGCCCGCCTCCAGGCGGAGCGCGAAACGCGCTCGCTCTATCTGCTCGACGTTCGCACGCCGGAGGAATACCGCGCCGGCCACATGCCCGGCTCGCGCCACGCGCCCGGCGGGCAGCTTGTGCAATCCACCGATTTCTATGCCGCCACGCGCAACGCACGCCTGGTGCTGATCGACAACGACGGCGTACGTGCCACCATGACCGCCTCGTGGCTGGTTCAGTTGGGCTGGGACGAGGTCTTTGTGCTGGACGACGCCCTTTCCGGGCGGACGCTTGAGACCGGGCCGGAGAAGATTACTGTCGTCGGCAAGACCGGGCCGGTGGAAATGATCGACGCGCGGGCCCTGAAAGAGCGCCTGCAAAGCGGCGGCGCGGTCGTGGTCGACCTGGACAGCAGCCTCGCCTACAAACGCGGGCATATTCCCGGCGCGTGGTTCGCGATCCGCGCCAATCTGGCGCAGAGCATCGCCAAGCTGCCGCCTTCTGGAGCAGTAGTGTTCACCTCGCCCGACGGCGCATTGGCGCGCATCGCGGCGGCGGAATTGGCTAGGACCGCGGGCCGACCCGTGCTGGCGCTCGCGGGCGGCGCGCAGGCATGGAAGGATGCCGGCTTCGCGCTGGAATCGGACCGGGCGAATTGGGCCGATCAGCCCGAGGACGTCTGGTACAAGCCGTACGACCACGACAAGGCCGTCGAGGAATCGATGAAGGCCTATCTGAACTGGGAAGTGGCCCTGGTCGAGCAGATCAAACGCGACGGCGACACGAAGTTCCGCACGGCTTAACGGCTGTGTTGCCGCGCCGTTTGTCTTAGGTCGCGCGTTGCCGCGCCGTATATCTGTATATCTTAGGTCGCGCGCTGCCGCGCTCCGGGCACCAGCGCCAAGGCCGTGATCACGTTCAGCACCGCCAGCGCCACAAGCGCGGCCAGGGTCGCGGTTACGCCGCTGGTTTCTATCAACCAGGCACCGGCCGCTGGTGCTAACGCCTGGGCGATCATGCTAGGCATGCCCAATCGCCCCATCAGCGTGGCGTAGCCCGCGGGGCCGAACAGGGCGAGCGGCAGCGTGCCGCGCGCGATCGAGCGGATGCCCACGCCCGCGCCATAGGCGATCAGCCCGACCGCGATCAGCGGCAATCCGGCCAGCAGCACCGCCAGTCCCGCCGCCACCAGCACGGTGGACAGCACCATGGTCCAGACGGGGTGCAGTTTTTGCCCCAAAAACATTTCCAATACCCGCGCACCCACCTGGCTTGGGCCGATCAGCGCCGCCAGGCCCACGGCGGCGGCCAGGGTCACGCCGCGCGCGTCGAGAAAACTCAACAGATGCACCGACACCACCGCCGACAGCACCGATGAAATGGTCAGCGACAAGGCCAACATGACGTACAGCATCGTGCCGTGGCGTGCCTCGGACTTCGCCGCCGTTTGGGCTTCCGGCTGCTTCGACGGCGGCGCGGGATCGCGGCGCACTTCTTTCGGCAGCACCAAGCACAGCGGCAGCGTCACGGTGAGGCTGACGGCGGCATAGACGAAACACGCGCCGCGCCAGCCCCAGTTCTCGACCAAAAAAGCGCTCAACGGCCAGCCCACCGTGCTGGCGAAGCCGCCATAGAGCGTGAGGGTGGTGATCGCGCGCCGCGCCGCAACGCCATACATCCGCCCCAGCGCCGCGAAAGCGGCGTCATAGAGGCCGGCGCCCATGCCGACGCCGACAACCACCCACGCCAGCAGGAACACGACGAGATTGGGTGCTGAGCCGAGCAAAGCGAGCCCAGCGGCGTTGAGCCCGGCGCTGACGATCAGCACCGGCCGCCCGCCGTGCCGGTCGATATCGCGGCCGATGCGCGGCGACACGATGCCCGCCGCCAAAAGGCCGAGGGTGAAGCCGCCGACCACCCAGGTGAGGCCCCAGCCCGTGTCCGCGGCCACGGGCTTGGCCAGCACCGTGGTCAGGTAATAGGTCGATCCCCAGGCCAGAATCTGATTCACGCCCAGGGCGCCGATCACCGCCCATTGCGGCCTGGGACTCAGCGCCGTCATGAAACCATCATATGACGGGGCGGTGTTTATACAGCCACGATGTTTTCAGATGGCGCCTTTCATGCAAACGATGGCCGGCGCAACTCGGGTCAGCAACAGGCCGTCCGTCCGGCGTCGCTGCCGCAACGCGGGGATTCGGCCGCGACCGCCGGCGCTGTTTTGGCGGCCGCCTTTGAGGCCGTGTCTTCGCCGTAGGTGGTGACGGCGCCCGTTGTGTGAAACGTCTCCCACGAAACGCCGTCTGGGTCTTTCACCCAGGCCTTGTCCGAGCGCGCGTAGCAACACGCGGCCTGTTTCTGTTCCGCGACTTCCGCGCCGGCGGCGGTCAGTCGTTGGGCTACGTCGCCGAGCTCGCCGCCGCTTTCCACCTGGATGCCGAGGTGATCGACGCCGGATGCCGCGTCGCGCCGCGAAATGGCGAAGTTGACGCGCGGATCGTCCAACATCCATTTGGCGTAGTCCGGCTTAAGCACCGTGGGCGCGGTGTTGAATAGCGTAGAATAGAACGCGATCGAGCGATCAAGATCGCTGACCGCGACGTGTACGTGCAGGCGCTGCATCTCCGTCTCCCTGGGTTGCGGTTTCAGCCGGCGCGCAGCCCGCGCCCCGGCAGCAATTTTGGGTCAAAAATCCCAACAGCCGATTCATCGCCGCGAAATTGGCGGCATAGATGATCGAGCGGCCCTCGCGCCGCGCCGCCACCAGCCCGGCGTGGCGCAATTGCGCCAAGTGGAACGACAGGGTGGGCCCGGCGAGCTTCAAGCGCTCGGCCACTTGCCCCGCCGGCAATCCCTGCGGCCCCGCCTCGACCAGTATCCGGAACACGTCGAGCCGGTTTTCCTGCGCCAGCGCGGACAGGGACGCAACCGCGCGTGTTGTTTCCATGATTCCATACTTATGGAAATATAGAAAAGGAGTCAAGAGCAGTTTTTCGGGCGCGCGCCGCTCTCGCGCCCGCCGGCCGGCTGTGTCCCAGGCGCTTACTTGAAGTCGATCTGGTGGGCGAAGTCGCGCCCGTCGCTGACCGTCAGCTCCTTGAAGCCCAACATGCGCAGCTGGTCGAAGAAGGTGAACACATCGTCGACCCTGAATTCCTTGAACAGATCGGTTTGGCGCGACAGGGTGGTTATCAACGCCAACAAGGCGCGCATGCGATACAGCGTGTTGGCGAAATCGGAATTCAGGCTGACCAGGATCGCCTTCTCCGCCTCGTCGCCCTTGGCGAACAGCACGAAGGGCGGCGGATAGGGCTTGGCGACGATCTGCAAGTTGAGCTGGTTGGTGAACTCGATGCGCGCCTTGCGATCGAAGATCGGCAACGCCTTGGCGCGGGCGACGTATTCCTCGTGCGTCACCTTGCCGGGATAGTAATAGCCGGCGTGACCCTCCGCGGCCCGCGAGGGCGACCAGGCGCCCATGCCGATTCCCGCCGCCAGCGCCGCCGCCAGCGCAACCGTCCGATACTGCATCGTCCTTCCCCCTTGCCCGTTTCGCGCACAAGGTCGCTGGTGCGCCGCGCCGGCGAGGCTATACTGGCGCCGGTTCAGCGGTCAATTTGCGGGGGCGGTTCCCCCTGGGAACGGCTCGGCGGTCTTCGCATCCATGACATTCCGCAGCATCGCCTTCGTCGCCGCGCGCGGCGAAGCGGCCCAGTCCGCGCTGAAGGATCTTCAGGCGCGCTATCCGCATGTCGGCGAGCGCGAGGCCGACGTGATCGTGGCCCTTGGCGGCGACGGGTTGATGCTGGAAACGCTGCACGCGCACATGACGCGCGACGTGCCGATCTACGGCATGAACCGCGGCACGGTCGGTTTCATGATGAACGAGTATCGCGAGGAAGGGCTGGTGGAGCGGCTTGCCGCAGCGTCGACCGTGCGCCTCAACCCGCTGAAGATGAAGGCGCGCGCGGTGCGCGGCACGGTGGTCGAGGCGTTCGCGGTCAACGAGGTGTCGCTGCTGCGCGAAACGCGCCAGGCCGCGAAGCTCAGGATCACGATCGACGGGGTGGTGCGGATCCCCGAGCTGGTTTGCGACGGGATTCTGCTTTCCACCCCCGCGGGCAGCACCGCCTATAACCTGTCCGCGCACGGGCCGATCCTGCCGCTCAATTCCAGTGTGCTGGCGCTGACGCCGATCAGCGCGTTTCGCCCGCGGCGCTGGCGCGGGGCCTTGCTCGACCGCACCGCCAGGGTCGAGATCGACATCATGGACAACGACAAGCGCCCGGTGTCGGCCGTGGCCGACATGACCGAGGTGCGCGACGTGGCGAAGGTCAAGATCAAGTGCGACCGCAAGACGGCGATGACCCTGCTGTTCGACCCCGATCAGCACCTGAGCGAGCGGATCTTGAAAGAACAGTTCCTGGTGGGGTGATTCCCTCACCCCCCATCGCCGATGCGATGGGAGGGTGAGGGCCGCGATTACTTCGTCGGCTTCACCTCTTGCGCCAGCGTGTATTCGTCGGTGCGCGCGGGATAGGTGAGCCCCTTCTTCATCGCCCAGGTGTTGATCTGGTAGTGCAGCGGGATGATGCCCAGGTCGCCGATGCCGATTTCGCTAGCCTCGGCCAGCAGTTTTTCGCGCGCCTTGTCGTCGACCGTCATCAGCGCCTTTTCCAGCACCGTGTCCATCCTAGGGTTGGAGTAGCGCCCGCGATTCGACGGGCCCCAGCCCTTCTTCGGATCGAAGGTCGCGAGCAAGGACTTCAGCGGCGACGAGGTCTCGCCCGTGCCCGAGCCCCAGCCCACCAGCATGAAGCTGAATTCGAGCTTGGAGGAACGGCTGAAGAACACGTTGCTGGGCATGGCCTCGACCTTGGTGTCGATGCCCGCGCGGGTCAGCATCTGCGCCACGGCCTGCGCGATCTTTTCGTCGTTGACGTAGCGGTTGTTGGGCGAGTGGATCGTCAGGCCGAACCCGTTCGGATAGCCCGCGTCGGCCAGCAGCTTCTTGGCGCCCGCGAGGTCGTAGGCGTCGGGTTTCAGCTTCGGCGAGACGCCGAAGAAGCCGTCCGGCAAAAGCTGCCCGGCCGGCACCGCAAGTCCTTCCATCACCTTCGCCACGATCGTCTTGCGGTCGATCGCCAGCGACATTGCCTTGCGCACGCGCAAATCCTTCAGCGGATTCTTGTCCAGCGGCTTGCCCGCCTTGTCGGTCACGAAAGGCGACTGGTCGCGGTTGGTGTCGATATGCAGATAGATGATGCGGTTGCTGACGACGTCGGCCACGACCAGGTCTTTGCTGGCTTTGATCCGCGCCATATCGGGCGTCGGCACGTTCTCGATCATCTGCACGTCGCCCGCCAGCAGCGCCGCCACGCGCGAGGCGTCGTTGGTCAGAAGGCGCATCGTCACCTTGTCCCAGGCCGGCTTCGGACCCCAATAGTTCGGGTTTTTTTCCAACAGGATGCGGTCGCCACGCTTGAAATCGGCCAGCTTGAACGGGCCGGTGCCGATCGTGGCCTTGCCGCTGTCGTAGTCAGCGGTAGCGGCCTTTTCGGCGATCTTTTTCGACACGATGAAAATGTTCGAGATGTCGGTCGGAAACAGCGGATACGGCGTCGCTGTTTTGAACCGGATGGTAAAGGGATCGACCACCACGGTTTCCTTGATCGTCGCCAGGTAGATGCCATAGGACGACGGGCTGTTCGGCACGTTGGGCGCGCGCTGCACGGTGAAGGCCACGTCGTCGGCGGTGAAGTCGCTGCCGTCGTGATATTTCACGCCCTTGCGCAGCTTGAATTCCCAGGTGAGCCCGTCTTCCAGCACTTTCCACGATTCGGCCAGGCCAGGCTTCAGACGCTGCCTCTCGTCCTGCTGCACCAGCGTGTCGAAGATGTGCTGGGCGATATTGTTATTGGGCGACAGGTTGTGGAAATGCGGGTCGATCGAGGTGACCTCCGCCCCCAGGCCGATCGAAATCTCAGCGGCCCTGGCCGCGGTGCCCGCGATCAGCGATGCGGCCAGAACGCCCGCGCCGGCCATGCGGCGCCATTGCATATGCCCGGTCATGCCTTCCCTCCACTGTTGCTTTCGCGCCTCGCCCGCTCAAGGGCCCGCGCGCATTCCCCTGTGGCCGAGTATGGCCCGGTTGCGCCCGCGCGCATAGAAGCCATTCTCACTAGGCGGCTTCCCTTGCCGCGGGTTAACCGGGCATACTAACTTTCGCCAGTTGCGGGAATGATCTGCCCATGAGCCAGCCCAGCGCCGCCAGCCGAGCGATGATCGAACGGCTGATCGCCTTCGACACGACCAGCCGCGATTCCAACTTGGCGCTGATCGACTACGTGCGCCAATACCTGGCGGGGCACGGCGTTGGAAGCGAGACCGTGCCCAGCGCCGACGGGCGCAAGGCCAATCTTTTTGCGACCATAGGTCCTACCGATCGGCCGGGCATCGTGCTGTCGGGCCATACCGACGTGGCGCCGGTGGACGGCCAGCCCTGGACCACCGAGCCGTTCAAGGTCGTGGAGCGTGGCGGTAAGCTTTTCGGCCGCGGCACGTCCGACATGAAAAGTTTCGTGGCGGTGTGCCTGGTGTTGGTGCCCGAGATCAAGGCGGCCAAGCCCAAGCTTCCGATCCATCTCGCCTTTTCCTATGACGAAGAGGTGGGCTGCATCGGCGTGCGGCGGATGATCGACGCGCTGGTCAAGCGCGGCTTCAAGGCCCAGGCCTGCATCGTGGGCGAGCCCACGGAGATGCGCGTGGTCACCGGCCATAAGGGCAAGAAGAGCTGGCGCTGCGTCGTCACCGGCCACGAGTCGCATTCCGCCATGACGCATCTAGGCGTCAACGCGGTCGAGGCCGCCGCCGAGACGGTGGCGAAGCTGAAATCCATGGCGCGTCGCTTCCGCGACCGCGGGCCGTTCGATCCGATGTTCGAGCCGCCGCACACCACAGCGCATACCGGCACGATCCACGGCGGCACCGCGTTGAACATCGTGCCGCTGCGCTGCGAGTTCGTGTTCGAGTTTCGCTATCTTCCCGGCGAGAACCCCGACGCGATGTTCGCCGAGCTGAGCGGTTACGCCGAGAAGACGCTGCTGCCGGACATGCGCCGCGTCGTGCCCACGGCGGGGTTCGCTTGGGAGGAATTGAGCCAGATTCCGGGCCTGGATACGCCCGAGGACGACGCGGTCGTCACCTTCGCCAAGCAGCTTACCGGCGCCAACGCGATCGCCAAGGTATCGTTCGGCACCGAGGCCGGATTGTTCCAAGAGGCGGGCCTGCCGACCATCGTGTGCGGTCCGGGCAGCATCGAGCAGGCGCACAAGCCGAACGAGTGGATTGCGCTGGACCAGATCGCGGAATGCGAGGCGATGCTGCGCCGGATGATCCAGCGGGCGGCCGCATGACCGGAAGCACCGGCCCCGGAGCGGGCGGCGCCAAGCAACCGGCGGGGCGGGTCGAGATCGCCGCGCCCGACATTTCGCCGTACCGCGCGGGCAACACCGGCATAGCTTTCGTCACCACGTTGGACAGCGGCAGGCCGGGGCCGCATGTGCTGGTCTCGGCACTGGTCCACGGCAACGAGCTGTGCGGCGCGCACGCGCTGGTATTCCTGTTCGAGCGCGGCATCGGGCCCCGGCGCGGGAAACTGTCGCTCGGTTTCTTCAACACCGAGGCGTTCCAGCGCTTCGATCCGGCCAACCCCTCCGCGTCGCGCTACGTGGACGAGGATTTCAACCGCGTATGGCACCCGGCGGTGCTGGACGGCACGCGCACCTCGGTCGAGCTGCGCCGCGCGCGCGAGCTGCGGCCGCTCCTCGACACCGCGGACCTGCTGCTGGACGTGCATTCGATGCAGACCACGACCCGGCCGCTGATGCTGGCCGGGCCGCTGGACAAAGGCGTCGAGCTGGCGCGGCGCGTGGGCGCGCCCGAGCTGGTGGTGGTGGACGGGGGTCACGCCGCCGGAAGGCGCATGCGCGATTACGCCGGCTTCGGCGACGCGGCCAGCCGCAAGAACGCGCTGCTGGTGGAATGCGGCCAGCATTGGATGAGGGAAACGGCCGAAGTGGCGATCGACACGGTGCTGCGCTTCCTGATCGCGACGCAGGCGATCGACGCGGCCGACGCCGTGCGCCACCGCGCCCTGCCCCGCCCGCCCGCACAGCGCGTGATCCGCGTGACCGAGGCGGTGACGGTGAAGACACCCGATTTCGCCTTCGTCGAGGATTACTCCGGCCTGGAAGTCATTCCCGTCGCCGGCACGGTGATCGCGCGCGACGGCGCCGAGGAGGTCCGCACGCCCTATGACGACTGCGTGCTGATCATGCCCTCGCGGCGCCTGGCGCCCGGATTGACCGCGGTGCGGCTGGGCCGCTTCAGCGCTTGAACCCACCGGTTCTGCACGCGCTCAGGATCGCGCTTACGCTCGCGCTGGGCGCGGCCGGCGGCTTTGCGTGCTGGAAGCTGACCACGCCGCTGCCCTGGATGATCGGCGCCATGACCGTGACCACCGCCGCCGCCGTGGCGCGCGCGCCGGTGCGCTCGTGGCGCCAGTTGCGCACGGTGATGGTCACGGTGCTGGGCGTGCTGCTGGGCAGCAGCTTCACGCCCGAGCTAATGACCCATCTCCTGGCCTGGCCGGTATCGCTGGCGGGCCTGTTTCTCTATTGCGCGGCGAGCCTGTGCGCGGGCATGGCGTATTTCCGTCTCGTCGGCAAGCTCGATCCGGTGACGGCGTTCTTCGCCGCCGCGCCCGGCGGCCTGAACGAGATGGTGATCATCGGCGGGCAGATGGGCGGCGACGAGCGCGCCATCTCGCTGCTGCATGCCGTGCGCATTCTCTTGGTCGTGTTCACGATACCGATCTGGTTCCGGCTTTACGCCGGCTACGCGCCCGGCGCTGGCGCGGCGGTCAGCGTTTGGCTGATCGACGTTCCTCCCTTCGAGCTGGTGAAGCTCGCGGCCTGCGCGTTGATCGGCCTCGGCCTGGGTCATTGGCTGCGGATTCCGGCCGGCAACATGCTGGGGCCGATGTTCATAAGCGCCGTCGCACACATGACGGGGCTGACCGCCGCGCGGCCGCCGATCGAGCTGGTCTCGGCGGCGCAAGTGGTGCTGGGCGTGGCGATCGGCTGCCGCTTCGCCGGCACCACGATGCAGGAGATCGTGCGGCCGATCGGCCACGGCGCGGTGTTCGCCATGATCCTGGTGGGTATCGCCGTGTTTTCGGCCTGGACGCTGCACGCAATCACGGGCTTGAGCACCCAGGCGCTGACGCTCGCCTACGCCCCCGGCGGCGTGGTGGAGATGGGCCTGGTGGCGCTGGCGCTGTCGATCGACGTGGCGTTCGTGGCCACGCACCACGCCGTGCGCCTATTCATCGTGCTGTTGGCGATGCCGATCGGATTTCGCTTGCTCAAGCGCGGGCGTTAGATTGACCCCTTGCTACGGCAGCTCGCGCACCACGCGGAACCCGTTGTCGGGGTCGCGGTCGGTGATCGGGTCCTTGTTGCGGTTGGCCGCGCGCGAGCTGTCGGGGCCGTCCTTGTAGCCGCCGCCGCGCAGCACGCGCCGCGAGCAATCGCCGTTCATGCGCGGCGATCCGTCGGGCGGCGCGGCGCGGTAATTGTCGACCCAGCAATCGAGCGTCCACTCCCACGCATTGCCCAGCATGTCGTAAAGGCCGTAGGGATTGGGCGGAAAGCGGCCGACCGGCGCGGTGCGCTTATTGTCCCATTGGCTGCCGCAGCCGTCGCAATTGGCCGCACCCTTGCCGTACACGTCGCCGGCCGGGCTACCGCCGCGCGCGGCGAATTCCCATTCCGCCTCGGTCGGCAGGCGGTAGCGCCGCCCGGTGGTCGCGCTCAGCCAGCGCACATAGTCGTTGGCGTCGGTCCAGGTGACGTGGATCACCGGATTAGCGCCGCGGCCCCAGCCATTGTCGCTGACATTGCTGCGGCAGCCGCTGGCGGCGAGGCAGGCGTCGTATTCGGCGAAGGTAACCTCGAACCGCCCCATCGCGATCGGGCGCGCGATGGTAACGGGATGGACCGGCTTTTCGTCGCCGTCGCCGCTGTTGGAGCCCATCTGGAACGTGCCGGTGGGCAGCACCACCACGGCGGGGCACAGCTCGCAATCCTTGATGACCGTGCCCGGCCTGAACAGATCGATCGGCGGCTGCGCCGGCGCGGGGCCGGGTTGCGGACGCGGCGACTGCGCGACCTGCGGTGGCGTGCCGGGATGGGCGGTGCCCGGCGGCACGGAAAACGGCGGGCGCGGCGGGACGGCTTGAGCCGACGGCGGAGGCGGTGGCGGAGCGGTCTGGCCTTGCGGGCGCGGCATCGCGGGTTGCGCGCCTTGCGGCGCTGGGGCGGGCTGCGCCGTTTGCGGCGCGGGGGCGGCTTGTGCTGCGCCACTGCCGGCTAGGCGCTCACGCGCCTGGGCCGCGACCTGGCTGTTGGGATTGGCTTGCAGCGAGGCTTCGTAGTTCGCCTTGGCCTTGAAGTCGTCGCCCAACTGGCGATAGGTCTCGCCCAAAAGGAAGAACGCGACCGAGGCTTGGTCGCGGGTGGGATTGAGACGCAGGCCCTGCTCGAACTTCACCGCCGCGTCCTGCAGCTTCGCGGCCTGGTACAGGTCGTAGGCCTCTTTCAGTACCGGCCCCGCGACGTTTTCCTGCGCGCTTGCCGGCGCGGCCGCGATCAGCGCGAGCGCCATCGCCCATGCTGCAAGCATGGGGCCAACCGTTCTTATTGTGCGATTCATCCCGACCTGCCCTGTTGCTTCAGCCCTGTCCCCGCCCGATCATCCTAACAGCTTGTGGCGAAATATGGGCGGATGCCAGCGCGAATTTGCCTTTTCCGGCCAGCGCTTAACTCTAGCCGACCTTGGCGGTGATGCCGCCGTCGACCACCAGGCAGTGGCCGGTGACGTATTTGGCCTCGTCGCTGGCGAGGTACAGCGACGCATAGGCGATGTCCCAGGCGTCGCCCATCTTGCCGGTCGGGCATTGCGCGTCGCGCAGCTCGATCATCTTCTCAACGTCGCCGCCGGAATAGACCCCGGGCAGGGCCGCGTGCACCATCGGCGTATTCATCAGGCCCGGCAGCACGGCGTTGCAGCGGATGCCCTTTTTCGCGTACTCGATCGCGACGGCCGCGGTGAACTGGTTTATCGCCGCCTTGGACGCGTGGTAGCTGATATAGGGCACGCCCAGCCAGCGGATCGAGGCGATCGACGAGATATTGACGATCGCCCCCCGGCCCTGCTTTTCCATCACCGGGATCGCGTGCTTGCAGGTCAGGAACACGCTTTTCAGGTTGACGTCGATCACGCGGTCCCAGTCCGCCTCGCTCTGCTCGACCGGCCCGCCGATCTTCACGATGCCCACGTTGTTGTGCAGCACGTCGACGCGGCCGAAGCGCTTGACGCAGGCCTCGACCATCGCCTTGACCTGGGCAGAGTCGCTGACATCGGCGACATAGGGCTCGGCCATGCCCTTTTCGCCCGCGATAATGGCGCAGGTCTCCTCGGCCGCCCGGTGGTTGATGTCGACGGCGAACACCTTGGCGCCTTCGCGCGCGAACAGCACGGCGGTCGCCTTGCCGTTGCCCCAGCCCGGCCCTATCGATCCCGCGCCCGTAACAAGCGCGACTTTGTCCTTGAGACGGTCAGCCACGATACGCGCCGCTCACCATTCGGTCAGCACCGGCTCCATGCCGGCCTTGGTCAGCGCGTCGGCGCGCGCCTTCATCCACGCCCTGGCGAAGCCGGCGTCGTCGGCCGGGGCGGATTTCACGGTCGCGGCCCAGGCCTGGGCCAGCACCTGCTGGCGCTTCACGAGGCCATCGTTGTGCTTTTGCAGCTTGTCGTTCCACTTGCCGATTTCCTTGAAGTACCTGATCGCGCCGTCGTGCACCGGCACCACCCAATCGAACCGCTGGCGGTCGAGCGCCCAGCCGTTGTTGCCCGGCGCGCCGTCCTTGTAGTCGGCGAACAGCTCCACCATCGCGCGGGTCATGTTGTAAACCAGCTCGGCCGGTTGCGAGTCGTAGGCCATCAGGATCGGATAGGGATAGGTGGCGGCCTCGACCGGCTTGTCCTTCGATAGATCGGCGCCTTCCGTGCCCTTGAAGGGAATGAAGAACGGCGCTGTTTTGTTGAGCCGCGCCCAGCCCGCCTTGTCGGCGTGCGGCACGGTCGGGTACTGGATGCCGCGCGGCGACGCCGCGATCTTGTACGCCTGGCCCGAGATGGTGGACGAAAACGCCGCGTCGACCTGGTTGGCGATGATGCCGTCCATCGCCTGGCCGAAGCCGGGGAAATCCACCCGCGTCACATCCTTCCAGGTCAGATTGGCGAACGCCAGAAGGGCCGTGATGTTCTGGTTCAACGACGGCGCGCCGACCACCCAGGCCACGCGTTTGCCCTTCAGGTCCGCCATCGTCTTTATGTTCGCGTCCTTGGCGGTGACGATGGTCAACAGCGCGTCGGAATTGTTCAGCACCAGCGAGCGGATGGCCTGCGGACCCCACTCCTTGGCGCCGAATTCGAACACCGCCTCCTGCGCCAGATAGGCTCCGCCCACGCCGTTGGCCGAGAACTGCACCTTGCCTTCGCGCACCGGCAGGGTGCGCGAGATGTCGTTCTTGCCGGGCAGCACGCGCAGATTGACGTTGAGTTTGTTCTTCAGCGCGTTGCCGATAGCCACGGCTTGGTTGTAGCCGCCCGAGCCCACGTCGTACGCGGTCCAGGCGAGCGTCTCGGGCAGCTTGATCGGCGGCTTCGATTGCGCCAGGGCCGCCGGCGCTAGCGCCACGGCAAGGCCCAGCGCCGCCACCATCGGCAGCATGTCGCGTCGATTCATCGGATGGTTCCTCCCGCGTCGAGATTTTTTTCCATTATAGCATGGCCACGCCCGGCAAGCCGCGACAGCGCGGTTCCGGCGGCTGCCAGGACCACGCCCAGCCCGTCCAGTCCCAGCCGCCCGAATACCTTGCCGATGCCAAGCCACTCGTCGCCCGGCGCCAGCAGCGCGATCCCGCCCAACATGATCAGCGACCGGCCGGCCCAGCCCGGCGGCGTCGCGCGCATCGGCCCGACCCCGATCATGTAGCCCTGCATGGAAGAGGCGATGAAGAACACCCCGGCGAAAGCCGTGGCCGTGACCAGCGCGATTTCGTGCCAGGGACCGCGCAGCACCAGCGCCGGGTTCAGCGCGAACACGAACGGCACCACGTAGATGATGCTGCCCAGCTTCATCGCTTGCCAGCCGATGCGGAAATACCCGGTCTTGGCGATCGGCGCGGCGGCGAAAGCGGCCAGCGCGACCGGCGGGGTGATGAACGAAATCATGCCCCAATAGAGGATGAACATATGCACCGCCACCGGGTCCATGCCGGCCTTGACCAACGGCGGGGCCAGCACGATCGCCAGGAAGATGTAGCAGGCCGTGACCGTCATCCCCATACCGAAGATGAAGCTGGTGATCGCGCCCATCACCAGCAGCACGAGCGGCTTGTCGCCCGCGAGGTACACCAGATCGTTGGCGAGCGTGCCGCTCAATCCCGTCATCGAGAACGCGCCGACGATGAACCCCACCCCAGCCAGCACCGCGACCAGCGCGGCGAGCTCGCGCCCCAGCGCGCCGAGGAACTCCATCGTCTTGGCGCGTGTCATGCGGTGGCGCGGCATCAGCTGGTTTATGACCAGCAGAAGGCCGGTGGCGTAGAACGGCGCCATCGCCTCCTGCTGCTCGTTCAGCATGAAGAACACCAGCACGACGAAGACCGCGATATAGACCCAGCCCTCGCGCATCGCCTGCCTGAGGCTCGGCAGCTCGCTCGGCATCATGCCGCTCAAGCGCCGGCGCGCGGCATAGGCGTCGATCTGCACCATCAGGCCGAAATAGAACAGAAGGCCGGGAATCGCCGCGGCTATCGCGATTTCGGCGTAAGGCTTGCCGAGGAACGAGGCCATCACGAAGGCGGTCGAGCCCATCACCGGCGGCATCAGCACCGCGCCGGTCGAGGCCACCGCCTCGACACCGCCGGCGTAATCGGCGGCGAAGCCCGTGCGCTTCATCGCCGGGATGGTCACCACGCCCGAGGAGATCACGTTCGAGATCACGCTGCCGCTGATCGAGCCCTGGAGCGCGCTGGAGATAACGCCGACCTGCGCCGCGCCGCCGCGATACTTGCCGACCAGCGCGAACGCGACGTCGTTGAAGAATTTGCCGCCGCCCGTGTAGTTCAGCGCCACGCCGAACACGATGAAGCCGACGACGATCTGCCCGAAAGCGCGCATCGGAATGCCGAACGCGCTCTCGGAACTCAGGATGTGGTATGCGATCGCGTCGGGCAGCGGCTGGGCCAGTCCCTTGATCGGCCCGGGCATCACGGCGGCCACGACGGGATAAAACGCGATCATCACCACGATGCCCGCCAGCACCGCACCGCCGGCGCGGCGCAGCGCCTCGAAGATCAACAGCGCCAGCACCGCGCTGATGCCGACCGCCGATCTAGGCGCGCCGTATTCCCAGCCCTGGCTCAAGGCCTGCTCGGCGGTCGCGATGAAATAGGCGCTGGCCGCGACCGTGGCCGTCGCCAAGGCCAGGTCGTACCAGGGCACGCGGCCCATCGGCGCCTTGGCGTGCGCGGGATAGGACAAGAACACGACCGGCAGCAGCAGCGCCACCAGCACGAACAGATAGCGCGTGTCGATCAGCGTGACGCCGACGAAGAAACCGAGATTGAGCTGCTGGTTCAGCACCACGAGCGAGGCCAGCACGGCGGACGCGGCGACCAGCGCGCCGAGCGCGCCGGGCGGCACGCGATACAGCAATTCCTCCGGCATCAAGTCGGATGCGGCCGGCCGGTCGGACATTTTCGGCTTTTCTCCCCGTGGCGCGGGGAGTGTGGCGCGACGGCCTGGCACGCGCAACCCGAGGCGAAAGCAATTTCGCCTGTCGGAAGAAGCCTAGGCCGGATCGCGCGCCGGAACACCGGTCGGGCAGCGGGATGCGACACTGGCGCTGGCGCGTTATAGTCTCGGCCTCAAACCGGGAGACCGCCCGATGCCCGAAGCCTTCATCTGCGACGCGGTGCGCACGCCGATCGGCCGCTATGCCGGGGCGCTGTCGTCCGTGCGCACCGACGACCTGGCGGCGATCCCGATCAAGGCGCTGATGGCGCGCAACGCCCAGGTGGATTGGGCGGCGCTGGACGACGTGGTGCTGGGCTGCGTCAACCAGGCGGGCGAGGACAACCGCAACGTCGCGCGCATGGCGTTGTTGCTGGCCGGCCTGCCCGACGCGATTTCGGGCGCGACGGTCAACCGGCTGTGCGGCTCGGGCCTCGAGGCTTTGGGCAGCATCGCGCGCGCGATCAAAGCGGGCGAGGCGGAGTTGGGCATCGCCGGCGGCGTCGAGAGCATGAGCCGCTCGCCCTATGTGATGGCCAAGCCCGACGCCGCCTTCTCGCGCACGCCCGAGATCTACGACACCACCATCGGCTGGCGCTTCGTCAACAAGCTGATGAAGGAGAAATACGGCATCGACTCGATGCCCGAGACGGCCGAGAACGTGGCCGAGGAATTCCAGATCTCGCGCGCCGACCAGGACGCGTTCGCGCTGCGCAGCCAGCAACGCGCTGCCAAGGCCATCGCCGGCGGGCGTTTTAAGGAAGAAATCGTGGCGGTTGAAATACCCGGACCAAAAGGGTCGAAGTCGACGTTCGACCGCGACGAGCATCCGCGCGAAACGACGCTGGAGGCGCTGGCGAAACTCGGCACGCCGTTCCGCAAAAGCGGCACGGTCACCGCCGGCAACGCCTCGGGCGTCAACGACGGGGCCTGCGCCATGATCGTGGCGAGCGAAGCCGCCGCCAAACGCCACGGCCTAAAACCCCGCGCGCGCGTGGTGGCGCTGGCGGCCGCGGGCGTGCCGCCGCGCATCATGGGCATCGGTCCCGCCCCTGCCACGCAAAAACTTCTGCAACGCCTCGGCATAAAAATCTCGCAGATCGACGTGATCGAGTTGAACGAGGCCTTCGCCGCCCAGGCGCTCGCCGTCACGCGGCAACTCGGCCTGGCCGACGACGCGCCCAACGTGAACCCGAACGGCGGCGCCATCGCGCTCGGCCATCCCCTGGGGATGAGCGGCGCGCGCCTCGCCACTACCGCCACGGCCGAGCTGCACAAGACGGGCGGGCGCTATGCGCTGTGCACGATGTGCATCGGCGTCGGCCAGGGCATCGCGGCGGTGATCGAGAAGGTATGATCAAGCCGGTCGTCGCATCGCGAACGCTGATCCGAAGCGACGGCTCGGGCCGGTCGTCGCTGGTTCGGATCGGAAAGCCTTATCCGCACCCCAAGGGTGATTGGGCTTGCGCGTACCACATCAGCGGCATCGGAATGCGGAATGCCCGACATGGGTATGGCGTCGATGCTTTCCAGGCCCTGGTCCTTGCGATCGAGTCCATCCATGTAACCCTGGACCGATCCGGAGTTAGGTTTCAGTGGGTTACGCAGGAACCGGGCGATACCGGATTCGCCTGTTATCTCGATTCAGGCTTTGGTCTCAAGTTGAAGCGCCGCCTGGAGCGTATGGTACAACGAGAGACTATTCGCTACAGCACGGCATTGGTTCGAAAAATGAAGCGAGCGAAGCGGCGAAAGGCTTTGCGCTAAGCCTCAACCACCGCCACCCCGTATTCCAGGCCGGCGTCCTCCAGGAAGCGCCACAGGTAATCGGCGAAGGAACGCAGCACGATCAGCTCGAAGCGCGGCGGGTCGGCCGGGCCTGTGGCCGCGCGGTGGATCGTCACGCCGACCGGGCCGATCAGGCTTTGCGCGCAGGCCTCCGGCCCGAACGCGTCGGGATGCAGGTCGAGCGGGCAGCCCTTGGCCAGCACGTCGCGCGCGCGCAGGCCCGACACGACGATAGTCGTGCGCGACTCGCCTACATCCGTGACATAGCCCGCGTGCGGTATGACTGCCTCGGCCAGTTTCTTTTCGAGCGCGGCCTCGCTGCCCGGCGGCGACAGCACCAGCCACTCGTCAGGGCCAAGCCAGAGGATTTTTATCTCGCCCGCCGACGAAACCGTGTTCGCCTTCAACGGCAAGGCCGCGCCCAGCGCGGACTCGGCCGCTTTTTGAAATTCCGTGCTCGCCGGATCGCCGCGCAGATCGAGCATCGCCGCGAACCGGCGTTCGCCGAGCAGAACGCCGGCACTAGCACCCGCGCCCATCCGCGTGGCGAGGCCCAGATGGTCCAGGGGCCCGATGCGCGCGCGGTCAGCCATGAAGGCGCTTCCCGTCCGGATCGAAGAAACAGGGCGCCACCACCATCGCCGCTGCGGTGCGGCCGGGCAGCGGCGCGTAAAGCGTCTCGCCAAGGCGCGCGCGGCC
>JAHFPH010000172.1 GCA_023266845.1 Rhodospirillaceae bacterium | reverse complement strand
ACCGTTGTGGCCGAACTGAACGGAAATCTCCTCGCCGCGTTGCGCTGGTATCTCGACATGGGCGTGGACGAGGTCGTGGACGAGACCGCGCCCGACCGGCTCGCGGCCAAGCCCGCGCCGCTGGCCGCGCCGGCCGCCGTCCTGCCGCAAACCGCCGCGCCGCCGCGCGCGGTCAAACCCAGGGTCGCCGCCGCCCGGATGCCGGTCAGCGCCGCGGCGCAGGGCGCGCACCACCTGGCCGCCGCCGCGCGCAGCTTGGGGGAACTGGAAGACGCGCTGCGCGCCTTCGACGGCTGTGAGCTCAAGGCGACCGCCACCAACCTGGTGTTCGGCGACGGCAATCCCAAGGCCAAGATCATGTTCGTGGGCGAGGCGCCGGGCGGCGACGAGGATCGCATGGGCAAGCCGTTCGTCGGCGTCAGCGGCCAGCTGCTGGACCGCATGCTGAAATGGATCGGGCTCGATCGCACCAACTTCTACATCACCAACCAGGTCTATTGGCGGCCGCCCGGCAACCGCACGCCGACCGACTCCGAGGCCGCTTCCTGCCAGCCCTTCATCATCCGGCATATCGAGCTGATGGCGCCCGAGATACTGGTGCTGGTGGGGGGTGCTGCGGCCAAAACCCTGCTTGGACGCAGCGAGGGCATCACCAAATTGCGCGGCCAGTGGTTCGAGTTTTCGTCCCCCGGCCTGCCCCGGCCGGTCCCGACCATGGCGATCTTCCATCCCGCCTATCTGCTGCGCACGCCCATCTTCAAGCGCGAGGCATGGCGCGACCTGCTGGCGATCAAGCAGCGTCTTGCGCAAATTCAATAAAGCGCAGCTCGCCTAGGTCGTTAATTCGTTCCGCCGCAATGGGTTGGGTTGGACGCGCTTGCCGGACCGGCCGATTTCCATTAGCACCTCCGCCCGGGGAGCAATAAAGGGTCGGGACATCCATGCAGTCGCTGTGGACGCGCCGCATCGGCGCCGTCGCGCTGCTCGCGTGCCTCGCGGGCGCGGTGGCGTGCGCGCCGGCCGCCTTTGCCGCTAGTCCCGAGGCGGGTGCTGCGAACGGCGACGCGCAGCGGCAGGCCTCGCTGCCGCGTGTGCTGTCGGCCGAGGACGCCGGCGCCTATGCCGCGATCTTCAATTATCAGGAGCAGGCGCGCTTCGGCGACGCCGACAAACTGATCGGCAAGCTCAAGGACAAGCGCCTCATGGGCCACGTGCTGGCGCAGCGCTATCTGGGGTCGCACTACCGCACGCCTTACCGCGAGCTAACGGCCTGGCTTTCATCCTACGGCGACCATCCGCAGGCGCAGCGCATGTACCAGCTGGCGCTGAAAAAACTTCCACCGGGAACCAAGCTGCCGCCCGCTACCGCCGCGCCGATGCGCGCCGGCCCGGCCGCCGCCGTGGCGGTGACGCCGGAGGAGGATGCCGAGGCCGAATTCACCGAAGCGCCCAATCCCGCGATGGACGACGACGCGCCGACGGCGTCCGCGCTTCCGGCCAAACGGTCCAAGCTCGGTCAGGCGGGGGCCGAACGTGCGTGGGACGCGGGGCTCAAGGCATGGCGCGTCAAGCGCTACGCCGAGGCGGCGCGGCAGTTCGAAACGGTCGCCGGCGGCGACGGCGTCGACCCGTGGCTGACCTCGGCCGGGCATTTCTGGGCGGGCCGCGCCCATCACGCCGCCGGCAACCCGCAACGCTACGTCCAGTCGATGCAGCTGGCGGCGCAACATCCGCGCAATTTCTACGGCATTCTGGCGCGCGGTTTGCTGGGCTTGGACAGCGGCCTCAGTTTCCAGAAACCGGGCTTGAGCGTCGCCGAGATGCAGGCGCTGGCGCGCGAACCGGGCGTGCTGCGGGCGCTGGCGCTGGCTGAGGCGCGCCAGCACGACCGCGCCGATCTGGAGCTGCGCGCCACGGCAGCGCGCTTGCCGAATTCGGCGGCACCGCTGATCGCGCTGGCCATGCGGGTCGGCGCCCCCGCCGCGGCGATGGACCTGGCGCAGCGGCTGCTCCGCACCGAAGGCGTCGCGGTGGACGCGGCGCTCTATCCCGTGCTGCCCTGGAAGTCGGCGGATGGCGACGGCGGCATCGACGCGGCGCTGCTGCACGCGCTGATCCGGCAGGAATCGGGCTTCCGCGCGCGGGCGATCAGCCGCTCGGGCGCGCGCGGGTTGATGCAGTTGATGCCGGCGACCGGGCGTTTCATCGCGCGCGAGACCAGCACCAGGCTCGCCTCGACCGACAGGCTGTACGATCCCGACCTCAACCTGTCGCTGGGCCAGGCCTATGTGTCGCATCTGTTCCGCGACGCCGAGATAGGTCCCAACCTGTTCAAGATGACGGCGGCCTATAACGGCGGCCCGGGGAACCTGAGGCGCTGGGAACGTAACGCCGACCACGGCGAGGACCCGCTACTGTTCATGGAAAGCATCCCGAAGCGCGAGACGCGCGACTTCGTGGAACGCGTGCTGGCGAATATGTGGATCTACCGCGCGCGCTTCGGCCAGCGCGCGCCCTCGCTCGACGCCCTGGCGGCGGGCGAATGGCCGGGCTACGATCCGCAGGCCAGCCCCGACATCACGGCCAGCGCCTCGGGCGCGAACTGAAGGCGCCGCCGGTCCATGAGGGGCCACGGAGGACCATGTCGCGCATCGATCCCAACCGACCGTTCCTTGCCGTCAACATCGCGGTGCTGACCGTATCGGACACGCGCGGGGCCGCCGACGACCGCTCGGGCCAGACGCTCGTCGAGCGCATCGAGAAGGCCGGCCACCGCATCGCCGCCAAGGCGATCGTGCGCGACGAGGCCAAGGACATCGCGGCCCAGCTTCGCAAATGGATCGCCGATCCGGCGATCGACGCGGTGATCTCGACCGGCGGCACCGGCGTGACCGGCCGCGACGTGACGCCCGAGGCGTTCCAATCCGTGTTCGAGAAGGAGATTCCCGGCTTCGGCGAGCTGTTCCGCATGATAAGTTTCCAGAAAATCGGCACGTCGACGATTCAAAGCCGCGCCGTGGCGGGCGTGGCGGGCGGCACCTATCTGTTCGCGCTGCCCGGCTCGCCCGGCGCGTGCAAGGACGCGTGGGACGACATCCTGGTGCAGCAGCTCGACAACCGCCACCGCCCGTGCAATTTCGTCGAGCTGATGCCGCGCCTGCAGGAACATCTGAAACCGAAAGCGGCGAGCTGAGCCGATGACCGCCGAGGATTGGAAAGTTTCCCCGCAGGCGCGCGAGCTGCACCGCAAGTCGCTGGTGTGGGACGCGCATTCCTGCCTGCCGTTGCGCGCCGGCGCCGACATGCAGGCGCTGGAACGCCACCGCGCCGCCGGCATCGACTACGTGTCGATCAACGTGGGCATGGATTTCAACCCGGTCGAGCAGATCATGCGCGTGATGGCCTCGTTCCGCGCCTGGCTGGCGGCGCACCCCAAGGATTACGCGCTGGCGCTGACCGTCGAGGATGTGCGCAAGGCCAAGGCCGATGGCAAGCTGGCCGTGAGCTTCGACCTGGAAGGCTCCGACATGCTGCGCGGCGACCTTGCCATGCTTAGGCTCTATCGCGATCTGGGCGTGCGGCAAATCCACCTCGCCTATAACCGCAACAATTCGGTCGGCGGCGGCTGCCATGACGCCGAGACGGGCCTGACGCCGTTCGGCCGCGAGGTGGTGGCCGAGATCAACCGCCTGGGCATGCTGATGGACTGCTCGCATACCGGCCATAAGACCAGCATGGAGATCATGGAGATATCCAGGCTGCCGGTGATCTTCTCGCATGCCTGCGTACGCACGCTGAAGCAGCACGCGCGCAACATCCGCGACGACCAGATCGACGCCTGCGCGCGGTCGGGCGGCGTGATCGGCGTCACCGGCATCGGCATTTTCCTGGGCCAGAACGACAACAGCAGCGAAACGGTGCTGCGCCACGTCGATTACGTGGCCGAGCGCGTGGGCGCCAAGCATGTCGGCTTCGGGCTCGATTTCGTGTTCCAGCGCGGCGGCGACGAATACCCGCCCGGCTTCAAGCGCGCCGATTGGTGGCCGCCGGGCAACGAATACGACACGCCCAACCGCCGCAACGTCGTGCCCGAGCAGATGCCCGAATTCACCGAGGGGCTGTTGAAGCGCGGCTACAGCGAAGCCGATATAGGCGGCATTCTGGGCGAGAATTTTTTGCGCGCCGCGGCGGCGACCTGGGACCGCCGCTCCTGACCGCACCCGATCTGAAGGCGCTGTCGGCGGCGCTGGCGCGCGTGCCGGGCCTGACCGGCATCGGCCCATCGGACCTCAAGCCGCTGCGCACCAAGGGCATCGCGCACGACCATGTGCGCATCGCCGCCAGCGGATTCATCGCGCGCGTGCCGCGCCCCGTGCAATTCGCCGCCGAGGCCGGCCCCGGTTATATCCGCTACCAAGCCGCGAGCTTCGCCCGCCTGGCGCCGAGCGGGCATGTGCCGCGCCTGATCGCCGCCATCGCGCCCTCGCCCGGCCTGCCATTGGGCGCGCTGGTGATCGAGGAGGTCGCGGGCCGGCCGCCGCGCCTGCCGGACGAGCTACCCTTGATCGCCGAATGCCTGGCGCGCATTCATTCCCTTGAGGTCCCGCCGCCTTCCGCCCGCCCGCCGCTGATCGACCACGCCGATCCGGCGCTGGGCACGCTTGACGTGATCGAGCGCAACGCGCGGTCGCTGGACGCGGCCGGCGTCGCGGGCGCGGCGCGCGGCGCCATCGACGACGAACTCGCCTGGGCGCAGCGCTTCGTCGCCGACTCCAAGGACAAGGATCAGCCCGCGACGCTGGTGGTCAGCGACGCGCATCCCGGCAATTTCTTGATCGACGCGCACGGCAAGGCGTTTTTCATCGATGTCGAAAAGACGATCTACGGCTCGCCCGCCATCGACCTGGCGCATGCCGTTCTTTACACATCCGCCACCTGGGACGTG
>JAHFPH010000060.1 GCA_023266845.1 Rhodospirillaceae bacterium | reverse complement strand
GAATTCTTAGTATAACGTGAGCGATATCAGTAGGTTAGCGTGGCGGAGGGGATAGGATTCGAACCTACGATACGGTTTTACCCGTATAACGGTTTAGCAAACCGCCGCCTTCAGCCACTCGGCCACCCCTCCGCCGGGAGTGGTGATTTACACGGCGTATGCGCGGCTGGTTCTAGGGGTCGGCGGCGCCCGTGTCAATCAAGGCGGGGCGGCGCGCGGTCATCGTGCGCACGAAAAATCACAGTGGCCGCGTTAGGGATGCGGCCGTCGGCAACCGGAACTTTCGCGGAAAGATTTATCGGCCGCGCCGCGCGTTGATCCGCGCGGCCCTCTTGAAAGTTGCGCGGCCGGATCAGCGGCCGCGCTGCACGCCGACCAGGATCGCATCGACCGAAAATCCGTCGCGCGACAAAGGCAGCAACAGGCGTTCGACCGAGCCGCCCTGTCCTTCGACGCGGCGGCGATACATCGGCTGTCCGCGGCGCATCACCTCGTGGTACGGCGTCGCCATGCCCGTGGTCAACGCGGCAGCACCGCCCTGGTTCGCGGGCGCGGCTTCGCCCGAGTCCGAGCAATGCGCGCAGGACAGCTCGAACAGGATCAGATCGCCGAGCGACTGGGAAAGGGTTTCATCGGCCAAGTCGCCGCGCGCCGGCATCGCACGCTCGCCGCGGCACTGCTGCCAGTGGGCGAGAAGGCCGCGCAGCGCGGGGCTGTCGATATGGCCTTCCAACGCACCGTCTTGGGCCAACGCACCGTCTTGGGCGCCGGTCGCTGCGAAACTGTCCGTGCCGGGCTGGTTCATGGTGCGACGAGCTCCTGGTTTGCCGCTGGTTGGGCCAGGCGGTCTTTTGACGCGTTTCGATCCTATGCCGGGGAAGGTGAATATTCGCTTAACGCAACCGCTACCCCTGACCCAGCGGTGAATCAGCACTTGTTTTGTGGCGACAATCCGGCGCGGTTTATGGCCGGAATGGGGCGCACAATTCTGTTATTTGCCAGTGAGCGCCGGCCGGTCTTGAATACCTGGACCGAGCGATTTCCCCGTCCTGGAGCAGCCCGATGCCACCCATCCTCAAGCGCCGGAAAATACTGGCTTTTGCGGCCGCCGGCCTGGCCTTGCCTGGGTTGATCCGGCATGCCGCTGCCAGGCTGTTGACCGCGACGCCGCGCCAGACCGAGGGGCCTTTCTATCCCGTGGCGATTCCGGCGGACGCCGATAACGATCTGGTGGCGGTGGCGGGCCAAGAGGCTCAAGCCCGCGGCATCGTGACGCTGGTCGGCGGGCGCGTGCTGGACATCGAGGGCAGGCCGGTGGCCGGGGCGACGGTGGAAATCTGGCAATGCGATGCCGACGGACACTATCTGCATCCCGGCGATCCCGGTCCGCGCGACCAGGCGTTTCAGGGCTTCGGGCGCGATCGGACCGGCGTGGACGGTCTCTACCGCTTCCGCACCATACGGCCCGTGCCTTACACCGGGCGCACGCCGCATATCCATTTCGCGGTGCTGCCGCCCGGCCGTCCGCGCCTGGTGACGCAAATGTTCGTCGCGGGCGAGCCGGGCAACGCGCGCGATTTTCTCTACCGTGCGCTGGATGCCGATGCGCGCCGGGCGGTCACGGTGGCGCTGACCCCGGCTAGGGGCGAGCCGCAAGGCACGCTCGCGGGCAACTTCGACATCGTGGTGCCGGCATGACGCGCGCGCCAACAGCGATCCTTGCCGCCGCCGCCGTTCTGTTCGCCGTCGCCGCGCGGGCGGAAACCCCGGAAGAGGCGCGCCACGCGACCGAGTTGAAATCCTGCGACCAACTGCCGGAAGCCGAGCGCAAATCCTGCCGCGACCGGGTCGAGGCCAAGATCAAGACGGAATGGAAAGCGCGCATCGAACAGGAATCGAAGCGCCAGAACTGGAAATGACGCGCTCAGCGTCGGCGTTTCGGCGCGCGCCCGGCCTCGATGCGAGGTTTCCGCCGGGGGTTCGCCGCGGATTTGGCCCTCGCCTTGGCCGCCTTGGCGCCTAACGCCGCTTCATAGGCGCGGCGCACCCAGTCGCGCATCAGCTCGGCGTCTTCCATCACGTCGGGCGGGGCTTGATAGAACGACATGGCGACGGGGCCGCTGTCGCCTTCATAGGTGAACGCGCCCATGCCGGCGGCCTCGAAATCCGGGCGGTTGCGGTCGTCGACCTTGAAATACAGCGTGTCGTCGAACACCAGCGCGAACATCGCGCCGTCGTGGTAAAGGCCCGCGCCGCCGAACATGCGCCGCACCGACACAGGACCGAACGCCGCCATCAGGTCTACCAGGTGTGCGCAGAACGCGGGGCTCGCGGTCATCGCGGTTCTCCTCGGATTTGTCTCACAGAATGGACTCACGCGCTCGTGAATGCAAAATGCCGAGTTCAAACCATGATTTTGCCGCAATGCGCCGCCAATTCTCGCGCCCTCGAAAATCGGAAAGTAACAAGGAGACGGACGAATGACTCGTTACGCCTTTATCGCCGCCGTGGCGGCCCTAGCCTTTGCCGGCGTCGCTCTGCCGGCCCAAGCGCAATCGCAGACCGAGGCGCAGATCATCAAGCAGCAGTCGCTGCGGGCCGCGCAACAGGCGCAGGCGCCGTCGCCCGACGGCAAGCAGTTAATGTCGGAACTGCGGTCGTGCGAGGAACTGCAGCCGCAATCCGTGCGCGACCGTTGCGCGATGACCGCGCGCAAGACCGGCGGCCAGGGCATCGCGCTCAAGCTGGCGCCGGAATCGGCCAACGACATCATCGACCAGGACCAGTTCGATCGCTTCCGCCAGTAGGCGCAAGCGGGCCCGCACGGGCCGATAGAGTCAGCAGACTGGCCGGCCCCCGATCGGGGCCGGTTTCGTTTTGCTGGGCGCGCGGCGGGATCAGATATTGGCGAAGAAGTCGTTGCCCTTGTCGTCGACCACGATGAAGGCGGGGAAGTCCGCCACCTCGATGCGCCAGATCGCCTCCATGCCGAGCTCGGGATATTCCAGCAGCTCGACTTTCTTGATGCAGTCCTGCGCCAGGCGCGCGGCCGGGCCGCCGATCGAGCCCAGATAGAACCCGCCGTATTTCTTGCAGGCGTCGGTGACTTGCTTCGACCGGTTGCCCTTGGCCAGCATCACCATGCCGCCGCCGGCGGCCTGGAACTGGTCGACGTATGAATCCATGCGCCCCGCCGTGGTCGGCCCGAACGAGCCCGAGGCATAGCCCTTCGGCGTTTTGGCGGGGCCGGCGTAATAGACCGGGTGGTCGCGGAAATACTGCGGCAGGCCCTCGCCCCTATCCAGCCGCTCTTTGAGCTTCGCGTGCGCGATGTCGCGCGCCACGATCATCGGACCGGTTACCGACACGCGCGTCTTGATCGGATAGCGGCTGAGGGTCGCGCGGATCTCGCTCATCGGCCGCGTCAGGTCGATCTTCACCGCGTCGCCGTTCAGCAATTGCTTCTCGTCGATGTCCGGCAAATATTGCGCGGGGTTGGCTTCGAGCTGTTCCAGGAACACGCCGTCGCGCGTGATCTTGCCCAGCGCCTGACGGTCGGCCGAACACGACACGCCCAGGCCGACGGGGCAGGACGCGCCGTGGCGCGGCAGGCGGATCACCCGCACGTCGTGGCAGAAATACTTGCCGCCGAACTGCGCGCCGATGCCGCAGTTGCGCGCCAGCTCCATCACCTCCCGCTCCAGCTCCACGTCGCGGAAGGCGTGGCCGGCCTTCGAGCCCTTGGTCGGCAGATTGTCGAGATAGCGCACCGAGGCGAGTTTTACGGTCTTGAGCGTCAGCTCGGCGGACGTGCCGCCGATCACGATCGCCAGGTGATAGGGCGGGCAGGCGGCGGTGCCGAGCGTGCGCATCTTCGCGTCGATGAATTTCAGCAGGCTCTGCGGGTTCAGCAGCGCCTTGGTTTCCTGGTACAGGAACGATTTGTTGGCCGAGCCGCCCCCCTTGGCGATGAACAGCAGCTTATAGGCGTCGCCCGGCGTGGCGTAGATCTCGATCTGCGCCGGCAGGTTGGTGCCGGTGTTGACCTCCTCGTACATGCTGAGCGGCGCCACCTGGCTGTAGCGCAGATTGTCCTGGGTATAGGTCTTGCGCACGCCCTCGGCGATCGCGGCCTCGTCGTCATAGCCGGTCCAGACCTTCTGGCCCTTCTTGCCCATGACGATGGCGGTGCCCGTGTCCTGGCACATCGGCAAAATACCGCCGGCCGAGATATTGGCGTTCTTCAACAGGTCGTAGGCGACGAAGCGGTCGTTGTCCGACGCCTCGAGGTCGTCGAGGATCGCGCGCAGCTGCTTGAGGTGCCCGGGCCTGAGCAGGTGCGAAATATCGTGGAACGCGGCCTGCGACAGCATGGTCAGCGCCGGCGCCGCCACGGTCAGCACCGTGTCGCCATTGAATTTCGCCGTACCGACGTGATCGCCGGTCAGCTTGCGATAGGGGGTGGTGTCCTCGCCCAGGGGAAACATGTCGTGTTGCGATTGCTCGGCCATGGCTGCCCGTTCATGCGTGAGATGTTCGGCAGAGTCTTAGCAGATCGCGGCGCGCTGGTTCAGTCCTCAAGGAATGCGTGGGGACATGCACGAAAGGTATTGCATGGACGGGTGAGCGTGCGTATTATGTCGATACAAGTTGAATTGATAAGTCAAGGAGCCTGACCTTAAGATGAGTGGATTATACGACCGTTGGTACATGAGCGACCTGATGCCCTGGGGCGGCCAAACGCCAGCACCCGCCGCCGAGAATCCGTATTCCGCCGCGCCACTGCCGGAACCCGAGCCAGCGCTGTCGCCCGATCCCGCCGCCGTGGAGCAGATCGTGCGTTCGTATCACCACCGTCTCGGCCGCCCGCCGAGCTTGGATGAATTGCACGCGGCGCTGGGGTTGGAGACGGATCAAACAGTCACCGATACGACACAAGGGTCGGAGAATTCGGGGGTCCCATGGTTCAATCCTATCGGCCAAGCGAATGCGCGAACCTTGGAAAGCCGAACTGGGCCCAGATCTCCGCAACTCTTTCTTCTTCCACCGGGCGGCGGAATGGGGGTTCCACCGCCAGCGCCTTCGTCGGATCCGACGCAGGTGAACGAGGACAACCCGTACCTGGATGCCGCGCTCAAGACATTGAAGGCAGGCGAAGGCGTCCTTCGGATGCCGCTGATCGTAGCGGACTCGATGATCAATCACGGTGGCTGGCTGACATCCCCCGCTTTCCAGGCGTATATCCAATCGCTACAGGATATGGTGCGGTCGCATGTCAAAGCATATGACTACAATAAATCCGACCCAGACAAATCCTATCAAACCTACACGAAGGAGCGCGAAGACCTGGGGCCGTGCAGGTATAGCCAGAAAACCGATCCGAACATGCCCTGCTACTACGCGGGAATGACTGGCGGCGAATATGAGCCGAAAAAGAATGTCAGATTGCGAGGATTGGCGAATTTCCCCACCGACCAATATCGCGAGCCGCAATTGGATTGCAGCACAAAGAGCTGGGTCGCTGCCCGAGCGCGCGAACAACAATTGATTCAACATTTCCGCGGCCTTGGGCTTTCCGATAACTTGATCAACAGCATCGCCGATTACTTTTGGAGGCCATACGCGATGGAACTGGCGGAACGAGACTGCGGGCATATTCGCTTGCCACCGCCGATTCCCAGATAAGCTTCTTCCAGGCCGCCTGTTCGAACGATCGGGAGACGGACTCATGACCCGATGGAAAGGCAAAAAAAACCTGCCGAGGCTGGGTCGGGAAGGGTGGCTTGCTTTCCAGAACCAGCATCGCGGCGAGTTCTTCACCGTGCCGTTGGACGGCGAATATGGATTCGGCAGGTATCTTGGAAGCATAACGTTCGCGTTCTACGATCTCAAGTCCCCGAAGATATTGCCGTTGGAAGAGATCGAGCGGCATCCAGTTCTGTTTGTGATTGGATCTGGAATTGACGCGATGTTTTCGGGGCATTGGAAGGTGATCGGTCAAAAGCCGTTGCCGCCGGAACTTCAAGCGCCAATCAAATTCTTTCATCATCCACGGGGAACCGATTACGTCGGTATCTACCTTGACGGAGAATTCTACCCCTATGCCGGAGAAGACCTCGCCAAGATGGAAAGCGTTAACAGTTGTGATCATCCTCTCGTCGAAGAGCGATTGCGAAGTCATTTTGCTGGACGCCCCGATTTGAACGCACAAAGGTATAGCGTCCCGCGCGAACTGGCCGAGCGTCTGCGCCGCGAATACTTCGAACGGCAGGCGGCAAGCGGCGAGAAGAAATAGCCGCTACTTCTTTCTAAAACTGTCCAGCGTCACGACCTTGTCGCCCGCGGGGATCGCGGCCGGCGGGGAAACCGGCTTGGGCAGCGGCGTCACCGTGCCGTGCTTGGCGGCCTTGGCGTGGGTTTGTGCGGGCGCATGGGGCAGGGGCTTCGGCGTGCCGGAAGAAGCACCCGAGCTCGAGTTGGCGCCGGTGCCGTGCAAGGCGGCTTGGGCGGGCTGGGCCTCGGCGGCGGCCGGCTTGTTCGCTGTTTTGTCGCTCAAGGATTGGAACTGCAGGCCGAAATTGACCGACGGGTCGTTGAACGCGGTCACCGCCGCGAACGGGATCACCAGGCGCTGCGGCGTGTTGGCGAAGCTGAGCGTCACCGCGAAACCGTCCTGGTCGACCTTCAAGTCCCAGAACTGATGCTGCAGCACGATGGTCATTTCTTCGGGGAAGCGCGCCGTCAGGCTCTGGTCCAGCTGAACGCCGGGATAGCCAGTGCGGAACGAAAGGTAGAAATGATGCGCGCCGGGCAGGCCGTGCTTGGCGGCGTGGGTCAACGCGTCGCGCATCACCCCGCGCAACGCGCCTTCCACCATCAGGTCGTACCGTAAGCCGCTATCCCCCATGACCCGTCCGAACCGCCGGCTCGCCCATCGTCCATCTCTCGCCGCCATCCTGCGCGTTTCCCGCCCCCGGGGGCAACGGCGCGGCGTGTGGATAAATAAAGTGGAAGGCTTCTGTTGCCAGGTGCCTTCCGACCCCGCCCAGGCGTGTGACGGCCCAGGACTTAAGACTGGCTTACCAGCCGCAATTAGGCGGCGAGGCGAGCCTCACTGTAGTTGTCATTGGCAACTATCAGTTTTGGTCCGATAACGGTGGTACCATGCCGGGTGAAAGTTCCGTCTTTACTACGCGCGTCGATCCTATTTCGCCCCCGTAAAGCTCCCGCCGGCCGTGTTGCCGTTTTCGCCCGTCCGGGCGGGAGGAATTGGTGGAGGCGCCGGGTACTGCCCCCGGGTCCGCAACGTCTATTCCACAGTCCGTTTATCGCCATAGCCGGTTGCCCGGCAGGGCTAATATAGGCCGCGCTGACGTGCGTTGAAAGCCCTCGGAAGCCCGCCGAAACCCTGCCTACGGCCCCCGAGTCGGCATTGAACAGGGAGCGAGGGACCCGATAGATTGCCCCAGACGAACTCCGCCGCCTCGCCTTTACCCCGGGCCCTTTGCAATGCCGCTGACCAAAGAACAGGCCGACGAAATCGAGCGCCTGCGCGCCGAGAAGACCCAGACGCTGCGCGCCACGGTGCCGGCGCTGGAAGAGCTGCTGTACCACCCGCTGCCGGTGCTGGACCACGGCTTCGTGCGCGTCGTCGACTACATGGGCGACGACGGCGCCGTGGTGCAGGCCGCGCGCGTGTCCTATGGCAAAGGCACCAAGCGGGTCAGCGAGGACCGGGGCCTGATCAACTACCTGATGCGCCACCGGCACACCACGCCGTTCGAGATGTGCGAGATCAAGTACCACGTGAAGCTGCCGATCTTCGTGGCGCGGCAATGGATCAGGCACCGCACCGCCAACGTGAACGAGTATTCCGCGCGCTATTCGATCCTGGACAACGAGTTCTATCTGCCGGCGCGCGAGCACCTGGCGGCGCAATCCGAAACCAACCGGCAGGGCAGGGGCGACGTGCTGGAGGGCCGGGACGCTGAGCGCGTGCTGGATCTGCTGCGCGAGGACGCGACGCGCAACTACGATCACTACGCCGAGATGCTGAACGAAGGCGCCGACGGCAAGCCCGCCGATCCGGGCCGCAAGGGCCTGGCGCGGGAACTCGCGCGCATGAACCTGACGCTCAACCTCTATACGCAATGGTATTGGAAGATCGACCTATACAACCTGATGCATTTCCTCAGCTTGCGCGCCGATGCGCATGCGCAATACGAAATCCGCGCCTATGCCGAGGTGCTGCTGCACACGCTCGACCGCTGGGTGCCGCTGACCGCCCAGGCGTTCCGCGAGCATGCGATGGGCGGCGTGCGCCTGTCGGCCACGGCCCTCAAGGTGGTCAAGCGTATGATCGCCGGCGAGAAAGTCGATCAGGCATCGAGTGGGTTGCAGCCCAGAGAATGGCGCGAGCTGATGGCGGTGCTGGGGCGGGAGCCGGCGGCTAAGTGAAGCGGCGCTTCGACCCCTGGACGGTGTTGGAGAGCAGCGAAGCCTATTCCGCGCCGTAGTTTCTTTCGGTCGTGAAACAGCGCGTGCGCTTGCCCGAAGGGCGCGAGTTTCCGTTCCATCGCGTCGTCATGCCGGACTACGCGCCGATCTATCCCGAGGCCGAGGACGGCCGACTAGCGTTCGCTCGGGCGCTACGTCGCCAGCGCCAACAGCTACGGCCATGCCGCGCATCTGTTCCGCGCCAGGGGCTGCCGCAAGGTGGCCGAGCCCAATTCCGACGACCTGGAGGAGATGGAGCTGCAGCTGATGACGCGCGCGGAGGCGATGGAAGCCGCCAGGCGCGGCGAGTTCAAGCTGATCAGCCAGCTCGCGATCCTGGCGCTGTGCGCCAATCCGGAGCTGGGCGAGCCGCGCTAGGCGTCATTGCATCACGATCCGGGGCGCGGCCGCGGCGGCGCCGGCGACGCGCGTCTCGATCTTCTTCCACACCTTGTCGGCGATGCTGCGATAGATCTTGGCGAACTCGCTGTCGGGCTTGGAAACCACGATCGGTTGGCCGCCGTCGGAGGTCTCGCGGATGTCGATATGCAGCGGGACTTCCCCCAGGAAGTCCACGCCCAGCTTCTCGGCCTCGCGCCTGGCGCCGCCATGGCTGAAGATCTCGCTGCGCCCGCCGCAATGCGGGCACAGGAAATAGCTCATATTCTCGACGATGCCGAATACCGGCACGTCGACCTTGCGGAACATGTTCAGGCCCTTGCGCGCGTCCAGCAGGGCTATGTCCTGCGGCGTCGACACGATCACCGCGCCGGTCAGGGGCACGCGCTGCGCCATGGTCAGCTGCGCGTCGCCGGTGCCCGGCGGCATGTCGACGATCAGCGCGTCGAGCTCGCCCCATTCCACGTCGCGCAGCATCTGCTCGAGCGCGCTCATGACCATCGGCCCGCGCCAGATCATCGGCGTGTCCTCGGCGACCAGGAATCCCATCGACATGCATTTGACGCCGTAATTCACCATGGGCTGCAGCGTCTTGCCGTCGCGCGAGCCGGGCCGGCCGCTGATGCCCATCATACGCGGCTGCGAGGGGCCGTAGATATCGGCGTCCAGCATGCCCACGCGCCTGCCCTGGGCTGCCAGGCCCATGGCCAGGTTCACGGCCGTGGTGGACTTGCCCACGCCGCCCTTGCCGCTGGCCACCGCGACGATCGATTTCACGCCCGGCACCAGGGGCTTGGCCTCTTGTTGCCCATGCCCGTGCGCATGGCCGTGCGCCTGCGCCGGTTGCGGCGCCGGTCGTCCGGCGGAGCCGGCGCTATGCGCGGTCAGCACGGCGGTGACGCTGAGGATGCCTGTCAAAGCCTCGACCGCCTTTTCGGCAGCCTTGCGCATCGGCTCGAGCTTGGGCCCACGGCGCGGATCGACCTCGATCGAAAAACCGACATGCCCGTCCTTCAGCACCAGCCCCTTCACCATGTCCAGCGACACGATATCGTTGCCGCGCTCCGGGTCCCTGATCGACTTCAGGGCATTCAGAATCTGTTCCTGGCTGGGCTCGGCCACGCTTGACTTCTCCGGTCTTCCGCCAAAAACTCCCGTGCCAATCCGGGGGTCGCGTTCCGGGGGGCGGACGCGCTAGGATACAGCGAACCTGATATAGTCGGGGCCTCAATCGTTTGCAAAGGCGGGTGCGGGCCCGGTTGAACGCCGATGGGCGGACCGAGAGCTTGAACGCACCGCCAGGAAGGGATCACGGATGCCGTGGCAGAATCAAGGCGGGGGCGGCGGTCCCTGGGGTAGCGGCGGCGGCGGGAACAGCCCGTGGGGCCGTGGCGGCGGGATTCAGCCGCCCGATCTCGAGGACCTGATCCGCAAGGGTCAGGATCGCTTCAAGAAAATGCTGCCGGGCGGCGGCGCCTCGCCGCGCGCCATCGTGCTGTTCGTGGTGCTGGGTATCGCCGTATGGCTGGCCAGCGGCTTCTATACGGTCAAGACCGACGAGCAGGGCGTGGTGACGGTGTTCGGCCGGTTCCACAACACCACCCAGCCCGGCCTCAACTATATCTGGCCGGCGCCGATCGGGCATGTGGAAAAGCCCCAGGTCACGCGCCTGCATCGCGTCGAAGTGGGCTTCAACAGCGGCGCGGCCGCCAGTCGCACCGGCGGCCGGCGCGACATCACGCAGGAAAGCCTGATGCTGACGGGCGACGAGAACATCATCGACATCCAGTTCGTGGTGTTCTGGCGCATAAAACCGGATGGCGCGGGCGACTTTCTGTTCAATGTTCGCAACCCCGAACAGACGGTTAAGAATGCGTCGGAAGCCGCGATGCGCGAGATCGTCGGAAAAAGCAGCTTCGAATTCGCGCGCACGCAAGGCCGCGGTAAGATCCAGGACGAAACCCGCACGCTGATCCAGCATATCCTCGACAGCTACGGCGCGGGTATCGTGGTGGCCCAGGTCGAATTGCAGAAAGTCGATCCGCCGCGTTCGGTGATCGACGCGTTCCGCGACGTGCAGGCGGCGCGCGCCGACAAGGAGCGCGCGGTGAACGAGGCGCAGGCCTATTTCAACGAGCAGACCCAGCGCGCCGAGGGCGAGGTGGAGAAAGTCGTGCGCGGCGCCGAGGGCTACAAGGAAGCGCGCATCGCCGAGTCCACCGGCGCGGCGTCGCGGTTCCTCGCGGTTTATGCGCAGTATTTGCAGGCCAAGGACATCACCAAGCGGCGCATGTACCTGGAAACGATGGAAGAGGTCTTGAGCGGAATCGACAAGGTGCTGATCGAGCAAGGCGCGGGCGGCGGCGTGGTGCCGTATCTGCCGTTGAACGAATTGACGAAACCGCGTACGCCCGCGGCGGGCGCCGGACAGGGGCCTGGCGCCGGCCTGGGGTCCGGCGTTGGCCAGGGAGTGCCGCAATGACCCGAGGCATCCTGCTCATTGCCGGAATCCTTATTCTCGCGGTTATGTTCCTGGGCGGCTCGTCGCTTTATACCGTGCATCAGGCTCAGCAGGCGCTGGTGCTGCAATTCGGCCAGCCGATCCAGGTGGTCGACAAACCGGGCCTGAACTACAAGCTGCCGTTCGTGCAGAACGTCGTGTACTTCGACAAGCGGGTGCTCGATTTCGACGCCGATCGCTCGGAGGTGCCGACGCTGGACCAAAAGCAGGTCGAGGTAGACGCCTTCGCGCGCTATCGCATCGTCGATCCGCTGCTGTTTTTCCAACGCGCGCGCGACGAAGCGTTTCTGAAGCAGCAATTGTCGGCAATCATCAGCTCGAACCTGCGCCAGGTGTTCGGCGAAGTGCCGATGGCCAAGGTATTCACCGAGGAGCGCGCGCGGCTGATGGAGCGCATCACGCAGCAGGTCAGCACCCAGGCCAAGACCTTCGGCGTCGACGTGATCGACGTGCGCATCAAGCGCGTGGATCTGCCCGAGGAGAACAGCCAGGCAATCTTCCGCCGCATGCAGACGCAACGCGAGCAGGAAGCGCGCAAGATCCGCGCCGAAGGCGGCCGCGACGCCCAAGCGATCCGCGCCGAGGCCGACAAACGCGTGCGTGTGATTGTGGCCGACGCGCAGAAGCGGGCGCAGATCCTGCGCGGCGAGGGCGAGGCCGAGGCCACGCGCATCTACAACGCGGCCTATTCCAAGGACCCGGACTTCTTCGACTTCGTACGCTCGCTGCAGGCCATGAGCAGGGGCTTGGGCGGCGATACCACGCGCTATGTCGGCCCGCCGGATGGCGATTTCTTCCGCTTTTTCGGCAAGATGGGCGGCGCGCCGCCCGCCGGGTCCGGACCCAGGGTCGCGCCGCGCTGAGAGCCAGCTCTGAAGCCGTTTTTAAGCGCGCTGGCCCTAGCCCTGGCTCTGGAAGGGACGGCCTATGCGCTGTTCCCCGAGGGCATGAAGCGGATGCTCGAGACGGTCCGCGAAACGCCCGCCCAGCGCCTGCGGCTTGGGGGCTTGGCGGCAACCATCCTGGGGGTGGCTCTGGCGTGGTTTGTGCTTGGTTAGCGCCGGCGTACAGCGGTTTTGCCAGGAGCCGGGCGAAGATTGTATATAAGAGGGCATACCGATAGCGGTGCCGCGCGGGGCGTGGAAGCCATGTCCGGCCGGGCCTATCGCGACGCTGGACGGAGCGTTATTTCCGGAGGCAAGGGCTTGTACCAGATGACCAAATACTTCCATTCGGCCGCCCTTGGCGGCATCGCGGCCGTGCTGATGCTTGCCGTGCCCGCGACGCAGGCCCAGACGCCGCCGGCGGCGCCGAAAGCCGCCGCCATGACGGTGATGCCCAACGGTTTCGCCGACCTAGCCGCGCAATTGCTGCCCTCGGTCGTGAACATCTCGACCACGCAGGTGGTCAAGAGCAAGCCCGGCGCCAAGGGCGGCCCCAACCCTGACGTGCCGCAAGCCCCGCCCGGCTCGCCGTTCGAGGAGTTTTTCAAGGATTTCTTCGACCGCCAACCCCAGGACAATCGTCCGCGCCGCAACACCTCGCTGGGATCGGGCTTCATCATCGACTCTGCCGGTCTGGTCGTCACCAACAACCACGTCATCGCCGACGCCGACGAGGTGACGGTCACGCTGCACGACGACACCAGCCTGAAAGCCGAGATCGTCGGGCGCGACCTGAAGACCGACCTGGCCGTGCTCAGGGTCAAGACCGACAAGAAGCTCGTGGCCGTGAAATGGGGCAACTCCGACAAGACCCGCGTGGGCGACTGGGTAGTGGCGATCGGCAACCCGTTCGGTCTCGGCGGTACTGTCACCGTCGGCATTCTGTCGGCGCGCGCGCGTGACATCAATTCCGGCCCGTACGACGACTTCCTGCAGACCGATGCGTCGATCAACAAGGGCAACTCGGGCGGGCCGATGTTCAATCTCGGCGGCGAGGTGATCGGCATCAACACCGCGATCTTCTCGCCCACCGGCGGCAGCGTCGGCATCGGCTTCGCGATTCCCGCAACGCAGGCGAAGCCGGTGATCGACCAGTTGCAGAAATACGGCAAGGCGCGCCGCGGGTGGCTTGGCGTGCGCATCCAGCAGGTCAGCGACGAAATCGCCGAGAATCTGGGCCTCGACAAGGCGCGTGGCGCGATGGTGGCTTCGGTCAGCCCCGGCGGGCCGGCCGAGAAGGCCAAGATCGAGCCGGGCGACGTGGTACTGACCTTCGACGGCAAGGAAGTGAACGAAATGCGCCGCCTGCCGCGCATCGTCGCCGAAACACCGATCGAAAAAAAGGCTCCGATCACGATCTGGCGCAAGGGCAAGGAGCTGAAGCTCGATGTCACGGTCGGCGAGCTCGACGAAACCGACGTCGCTTCGGCCGCGCCCGATTCCACGGGCAAGGGCGGCAAGGATTCCGGCAAGGCCAGCGTCGACGCGCTGGGCATGTCGCTGGCGAAGATCAGCGCCGAATTGCGCGACAAGTTCAACATCGACGGCTCGGTCGACGGCGTGGTGGTGACCGACGTCGCCAACGACAGCCCGGCGGCGCAAAAGGGCCTGCGTGCCGGCGACGTGATCGTCGAAGTGGCGCAGGAAACCGTGAAGGACCCGAAGGACGTGGCCGACCGCGTGGCCAAGGCCAAGGCGGCGGGCCGCAAGTCCGTGCTGATGCTGGTCGACCGCCAGGGCGATCTGCGCTTCGTCGCGATTAAGCTCGACGGCTGATCGCCGGCTAGGCGATATCGGCCAATTCGACACCCAGCGCGGCAGCTACGCGTTTAAGAACGGCCACCGTCCCGGGCTTCTTGTCATTTTCGATATTGCTGAGATAACTCGGCGGAATTCGCGCGGCCGCGGCCAGTGCGCGGCCAGACATCCCGCGATGCTCGCGCCAGGCGCGCAATGGACTGGCCTGCCCGGCGATGATTCGGCGCACAAAATCGGCCGGCAATGCATCGCGATGAGCCCGATCGGCGCTCGCCCGGATTTGTCGCGCCATATGCGCCAATCCCCGGTCTTCGTTCGCTTCGATCCGCCGATCGATGCGCGCGTGAATACGTCGATACTCGCGCAAGGGAACCTGAACCAGACCTTTTTTCACCGGAAACGTCGCCGTCGCGGAGAACGGATGGGCCACCGTCGCCGCATAATCCTTGCGTTGCTCGCTCATGGTGCGCTTTTTCATCGGTATACCTCTCGCCGGTGCTTGATCGCCTGAACCATCACTACGCCGGCCCGCGCGTCGATGCGATATATCGCCCGCCAATCGCCGCGACGCAGGCGATACCAGCCCCTCATTCCTTGCAACGGCTTTGCCTGCGGGTGGCTGCCGAACGCACCCTCGGCGATCGTTGCCAGGTTACCCGCGATGCTTTCTGCGTCCTTGGTCGGAATGCCTCGAAGATCCCTGAGGGCGGCGCGGGTGAATTCCAACCGCATAGCCCTATATTATCCACTGGATAATAACTTATCCACGGGCAAACCTGGAAAAAGCAGGGCATCAGCCCAGATAGAATTCCCGCGGCAGACCGGCGCGCTCGCGCGCCGGAGCGTTGAATGGCGGGCGCAGCGCGCCGTCGCAATACCGGCGCACCAGGCCGCGCCAGGTCGCCGCATCGTCCAGGCTGCGCTCGCGGCAAAGACGCCGGAACCAGCGTGCGCCGGCCGCGACATGCGAAACCTCGTCGGCATAGATGCGGCAGAGGATTGCGGTGCTGTCGCGGTCGCCGGCGTTTTCCATGCGCGCGATCATCGGCGGCGTGACGTCCAGGCCGCGCGCCTCCAGCACCATCGGCACCACGGCCAGCCGCGCCAGAAGGTCGTGCGATGTGCGTTCGGCCGCCTGCCACAGCCCGTCATGCGCGGGCAGGTCGCCATAGCCCGCGCCCAGCGACGTCAGTCGCGCGGCGAGCAGCGCGAAATGCTCGGCTTCGTCGGCGGCCACGCTGACCCAGTCATCGGCGAAGGCTTGGTCGGTACAATCCGCACCGAAGCGCGCCAGCATGTCCCAGGCCAGATCGATGGCGTTGAGCTCGATATGCGCCAGCGCATGCAGCAGCGCGACGCGCCCCGCCTGGCTCGCGCCGATCTTGCGCTTCGGCAGGTCGCGCGGATGGACCAGAACGGGCCGCACGGGCCGCGCCGGGCGTAGCGGAACGTCCCTGCGCATGGGCGGCGGCACCGCGCCGCCTCGCCAATCCTCGGCCAGGCGTCGCGTTAGCGCCACCTTGTCCGCCGGATCGCCGGCGGCGAGAATCGCGACCGCGCGGGTGGCCAGATCGGCGGTCAAAGCGCCTTCGCCGCCGCCAAAACTTCGTCCATGTGGCCCGGCACTTTCACCTTGCGCCACACGTTGCGCACCACGCCCTTGGCGTCGATCAGGAAGGCGCTGCGATCGATGCCCATGTATTTGCGCCCGTACATGCTTTTTTCGATCCACACGCCATAGGCCTCGCACACTTTGCCGTCCTCGTCGGCGGCGAGGGTGAAATTCAGTTTCTGCTTGGCCTTGAACCCGTCGTGACTTTTCGCGCTGTCCCTGGAAATGCCGATCACGGTCGCCTTCAGCTTGGAGAAATCGGGTCGTGCGTCGCGGAAGTCGCAGGCCTCTTTGGCGCAGCCCGAGGTGTTGTCCTTGGGATAGAAATGCAGCACGACAGGCCCCTTGATCTTCGATAGCGTCACCGTGCCGCCGCCATCCGTCGACAGGGTGAAATCCGGAGCCTTGTTTCCGGCGTCGACCTTCATGTTTTCTTCTCCTCAGGTTTGGCTGGGCCTGTGATAGCCGCCGCCGGCTTCTCGATCAACGCCTCGAAGCGCGCATAGGCCTTGTCGGCCATGGCGCGCATCTTCTTCTCCAGCGCCTTGAAATCGCCTACCCCGCCCGCGCGCGCCAGGGCCTGCTGCACCCCTGCGGGAGCCTCGGCCGGGTTTGCGCTGCCGGCGGTCAGCCGCAACAGGCCCTGGATGCGATGCCACATCGCCGCGGCCGCGATTAGCTCTTCCGCCGCCTTGGAATCGAGCAGGCGCTTTTTCGCGAGTTTCTCCAGCGCCGCGCAGGTATTCGGGTCGAGCACGTCGGGATGCGCGTGCGCGTGGCGGAGCTGCAGGTACTGCGCGACGAAATCGCAATCCAGCAATCCGCCGCGCGCGTACTTCACATCGAAAATATCGCGCGGCCTGAACTCCTTCGCAACGCGCTCGCGCATCTCGGCAGCGTCCTTGACCAGCTTGTCGGGATCGCGCTTGCGCGTCAGTGCGTCGCGCGCCGCCCCGGCGATCGCCTGGGTCAGCGCCGGCGGCCCCGCGATCGGCCGTGCGCGCGTCAGCGCCATGTGCTCCCAGGTCCAGGCGTCGGTTTCCAGGTATTTGCGGAAACCGTCGAGGGCCGAGGCGATCGGTCCTTGATTGCCCGACGGGCGCAGGCGCATATCCACATGGTACAGCGCCCCGTCGGACGTAGGGGCGGTCAGCGCGGTGATCAGGCGCTGGCTGAGACGCGCGAAATACACCATCGGCGGCAGCGGTTTTTTGCCGCGCGAGGCTTCGGCCTTTGTATCGCCATAGATGAAGATCAGGTCGAGATCCGATCCGACGGTCATCTCGCGCCCGCCCAGCTTGCCCAGCGCCACCACCGCCAGCTCGGCGTCGGGAAACGCGCCGTGGGCGGCGGCGAAATCAAGCGCTACGCGGCGATAGAGGCGGTCGATTGCGATCTCCGCCAGGTCGGTCAGCACCTGGCCGCTGTCGTGCGCGTCGCTCTGGCCGCGCAGCATGCGCACACCCAGATGGAACTTGTGATCGTTCGACCAGCGCCGGCACAGCTCCAGCACGTCCTGAAAATCGCCGGCGCGGCGCAGCATGCCGTCCAGCCCTTCCTCCAGCGCCGCGCGCGACGGCGCGGCCTTGGCGAACCCCGAATAAAGCACGCTGTCCAGCAGCAGCGAATTGCGCGCAAGTTGCTGCGCCAGCATCGGGGCGCTGCCCATGATGTCGGCCAGCAGCGTCAGCACGTCGGGGTTGGATTGCAGCATGGACAGCAGCTGCACTCCCGCGGGCAATTGGCCCAGGAACTGGTCGAAGCGCGCGAAGGCCTGGTCGGGCTGGGCGGTGCGCGACAGCGCGCCCAGCAATCCCGGCACCAGCTCGGTCATCAGCTCGCGCGCGCGGGCGCTGCGCATGGCGCGAAAGCGGCCGTGATGCCAAGATCGCACGCGGTCGGCAACCGATCCTGGATCGGAAAAACCCATGCGCTTGAGAGTCTGCATCGTGTCGGGGTCGTTCTCGGCGCCGGTGAACACCAGATTGCCCGGCGCCTGACCCGCGGGCCCGCCGAGCGAGGGCGCCGACTCGAACAGCCGCGCATAGTGCCGCTCGACCGTGCGCAACTGCCTTTCCAGTTCCTTGGCGAATGCCTCGGCGCTGTCGTAGCCCATGAAGGCGGCGACGGCGGCGATGCCCGCGTCGTCCGCGGGCATGCTGTGGGTCTGCTTGTCGTCCACCATCTGCAGCCGGTGCTCCAGCGTGCGCAGAAATCTATAGGCCGCGATCAGATCGTCGGCGACGTCGCGCTCAAGCTTTCCGGCGTCGGCCAAAAGGCGCAGCGCCTCGCAGGTCGGCGCCACGCGCAATTGCGGCTCGCGCCCGCCCCAGATCAGCTGCAGCGTCTGGGTCAGGAACTCGATCTCGCGGATGCCGCCGCGCCCCAACTTTATGTTATGGCTCTTGATCGCCACTTTCGCGCCGCCGCGATGCGCGATGATCTGGCGCTTGACCGAGTGGATGTCCTGGATGGCCGCGAAATCCAGATGCCGGCGCCAGATGAACGGCGCTATGCGCTTGAGAAACTGCTGCCCGGCCGCGCGGTCGCCGGCCACGGGCCGCGCCTTCAACATCGCCGCGCGCTCCCAGTTCTGGCCCACGCTGGCGTAATAGGTTTCGGCCACGTTGACCGGGATCGCCAACGGCGTCAGCCCGGGATCGGGGCGCAGGCGCAGATCGGTGCGGAACACATAGCCCTCGGCGGTGCGGTCCTCGAAGATCTGCACCAGGTCGCGCACCAGCCGCACGAATCCCGCATGTATTTTTTCATCGTCATGGCCGCGCACCCAGTCGCGGTCGTACAACGCCATCAGGTCGATATCGGAAGAATAGTTGAGTTCGCGCGCGCCGAGCTTTCCCATTCCCAGCATGAAAAACCCGGCCTCGCGTTCGGGCCGATCCGGATCGGTCAGCGCGAAAATCCCGGCGGTGGCGGCCTTGCGCAGAAGGTGAGCGACCGTCGCCGACAGCGCCGCCTCGGCGAAATCGCTGAGCGAGTTCGTGACCTGTTCCAGGGTCCATGTGGCAAAAATATCGGCGAGACCCGTCAGCAAAGCCATCCGCCGCTTGCCGATTCGCAAGGTCCGCATCAGCCGCGCGCGGTCGTCCTCGCGCGAAAGTTCCTGGCGAAAATCGGCAAGGAGTGTGATAAGAGCTTGATTCGGGCCGTGTTCCAGCACGGTCCGGAAGAAAGCTGCTTCGGTTAATAAGCAATCGCCGAGAAAAAAGCTGCTGGCGAACACCCGCTCCAGGATGGCGCGTCCCAACGGCTGATCGGCCAACCGATGCGCGAACGCGGCGAGTTCTTGGTCGTCGTGTTGTGCGATTGCCTCGCGCCAGCGGACCAGACCCAAGCGGGCGCGGTTCGCATCCAAAATGCGGGGCCAAGCGGCTTCACTGGTCGTTGGGAAGGCTAGAGCAGGACTGGGAATGCCCATAGGAACCATTTTTTATAGCAGCGGCTTGACCGCGGCCACCCCGTTCCGGGGCGCGTGAGGCAACGGGCTTGGCGCGCCGCAGCCCCCTGATCCTGCTCGAACTCGCCGCCGCGGCGACCGCCGCCCTTTCGGTGGTCGCCGGCATGGCGTTCGTTTTGCTGAGCCAGGGTCCGATCCCGCTCGACTTCCTGACGCCCTACATCGAAGGCGCGCTCAGCCCCGCCGGCGGGCCGGTCAGCGTACGCATCGAATCCACGTTGCTGACCTGGGACGGCTGGCAAAAGCCGGTCGACGTGCGCGCCAAGCACGTTCGCATCCATAACCCCGCCGGCGCAGAGATGGCGACGCTGGACCAGGTGTCGATCGGGCTCAGCCTGCGTGCGCTGATGACGCGGCTGATGGTCGCGCCCACCAGCCTGGAGATCCGCAAGCCCACCGTACGCCTGACACGCACCAGCGACGGGCATTTCGAATTCGGCCTCGGCGCCAGCGGCGAGCAGCCGGCGCTGCAACGCCTGATCCTGGGCCTGCTGGCCCAGCCGAACCCCAACGAGGCGTCGGGCTACCTGGAGCGCGTCAGCATTACCGATGCGGACCTAATCCTCGACGACCAGATGCTCGAGATGTCGTGGAAGGCGCTGAACGCCAAGGTCAAGATCGAGCGCGACCAAGGCGGCCTTGCGGCCGATTTCGAAATGCCGTTTCTGGTGGACGACAAGCCCGCGGCGGTGCGCGGCGAGATCAAGTATCAGCTGGATGGCAGCATCGCCGATATCGCCCTGGAATTCGCCGAGATCGTGCCCGCGCGTTTCGCCGCGGGTTCGCCGGCGCTGGAGCGCCTGGCGGCGCTCGACCTGCCGATGAGCGGCGAGGTCAAGGCGCGCTTGCGGCCGGCCACCGGCGAAATCGAACGCGTGAGCTTCGACCTGAACGGCGGACGGGGGCGGCTGATGCTGCGCGAACTGGGCGCCCAGGGGCTCGACATCGCCGCCGCCAGGATCGTGGGCCGCGCCCGCAACGAGCTTTCCTTCTACGAGCTGGAGAACGTGTATTTCGATCTCGGCGGCCCGAGCCTGCAGGCATCGGCGGTCATCAACGTCAGCTCCGGCCAATCCGACATAAAAATGCACCTGATCGCATCGAAACTCAGCGT
>JAHFPH010000059.1:16178-20625 GCA_023266845.1 Rhodospirillaceae bacterium | reverse complement strand
TCTTGAGGCGCAAAACCCCAGGCAGGATCCGGCTGCCTGGTTCCGACCGGCTGCTGATGGTCTGGTCATGTCGCTTGTTTCCCGCTTTGCTCCCCGCGGTAACGATTGTTCAGCCCGAAACGGTACTCCGGTGGTATCGCGATGGATTTCGCAGATACTGGCGCTGGAAGTCGCGGCCGCTGCGTGGCAGGCCCCTCATCTCACTGGAGGCAAGGCAGTTGATACGCCGCATAAGCATGGAGAATCCGCTCTGAGCGCACCACGTATCCACGGTGAACTGCTCCACTTGGGCGTCGATGTGGCCCAGTCGACAATCGCTAGGTACATGATTCGGCGCCGTGTGCCGCCTTCGCAAGGTTGGCGGACGTTTCTTCGGAATCAATCCATGGCAATATCGGCCGCCGATCTGTTCGTGCAGCCGACCGTTGGCTTCAAGCTGTATTACGTTTTCGTAGTAATCGGCCACGGACGCCGGGAGTTGCTTCACTTTGCGATTACGTCGAATCCTACCGCCGATTGGCTGGCACGGCAGCTGACAAAGGCGTTTCCGTGGGATCGGATACCGAGCTATCTGATACGAGACAACGGCGCGGCCTACGGGCAGGTCTTTCGACGGCGTCTTTCGGCGATGGGCATCAGGGATCGACCGAACGCTTCGCGCTCCCCCTGACAAAATCCCTACGCTGAGCGGTTGATCGGCTCAATCCGTCGCGAATGCCTGGATCACATCATCATATTCGGTGAGAACCACCTGTATCGCGTCCTTGCCGAATACGCGCACTACTACAATCGCACACGAACGCATCTGAGCCTTGGAAAGAAACCGCCTTTCAACCGGTCGATCCAGCGCGACGGTGTCATAAACGCGGTGCCAGTGCTGGGCGGCCTACATCACCAATATGTTCGGATATAGTTCTCGGCAGGGACACCCTAAGAAACTTACAGCACGACGAATAAACGAGCGGTATTGCGCCCGCTCTGAGGTGAAGATAACACCGGATTATTAGCATCGGAGCACGCCAACCGAGCCGCTAAGGTATCAACATCTCATGATAAAAACAGAGTCTTACTCTGAGATTTTTTCCTAAGCACAATAGCACCAAGGGTTGGAGCAAGTTCCGCTACGCGTCGATCTCAATGTAGAGTGGGTAGTGGTCCGATCCCATGGCGTCGGTATCGACCCAAACTCGGCGCACACGCTTGGCCATCGGCGCCCAGACAAAGCAATGATCGATGCGCCGATCGTTGGGATGCGTCTTGCCAGTCTCTTCCACGTTGCCGGCGGCGACCCAAGCGTCGACGAAACCATCGCGGTTGACCAGACGCCCATATTTGGCCGAGCGCGGCCCGATCATGCGTGAATATTCCTCGCTGGTATGGTCGAAATTTAGGTCGCCCATCAGCACCGCTTCGCGCGGCATCGGCGGCATGCCGCCCTCGAGCCAGCCGCCTTCGGGCAGCGGGTGCCCGCCGCACCAGGCGCCGCCCTCGTCGGGTGCGCGGCGTACGATATCCAGGATCGCCTCGACCTGCGGCAACCGGGTTTCCGGGCAGAGATGCGACAGATGCGTCGAATAGAACCGGATCGGGCCGGAGCCCGGATCGATCACCGCTTCCAGGATGCCCTGCTGGATCGAATGCTGCGGCGCCATCGCGCCGAATTTGGGTAGCGGGAAGTTGCGCGACGAGATGATCGGATAGCGCGACAGGATCATCGTGCCAAATTGTCGCCGGCGGTTGACCAGCTTGCCGCCGGGGCCGCGATAACTGGCCTCCATATCCAGGTTGGCGCCGAACACCCAGTAGAAATCGGCCAGGCGCGTGGCGATTTCAGCCGCCTCGTCGATTGCGCCGGAGCGCTGCCAGAATCGCTCGACCTCCTGCAAGGCGATAACATCGGCGTTGGATTGCGCAAGCTCGCTTGCGACTCGGGCGATGTCGTATTTCTCGTCGCGTCCCAGACCGTACTGGATGTTGTAGCTGCACAAGAGCATCGCTGATCCTCTATGGGATGATATCGGCCACAATCATGTCATGGTCGGAAATCGCCTGTCCCACGCCGTTCACGGCCGCGACGGTCCGCGCATTGGCACCCGCCACGCCGCGCACGGCCAGCCAGTCGATGCGGTTGAAGGGCGGTTTCGGCGTGCCGTCGGGCCGCGTGCGCTGGGTTACCTCGTCCGTATTCACCCTGCGCCAATCGAAGCCGGCGGTACGGAACACCTTGAACAACGGCTCGATCGATGACGGATCGTCCATCAGCGCGGCGAGTGTCCCCGGATCGCGTGGCAATTTGTTGGTGTTGAGATCGCCGCCGATTACCGCAGGGCCGCCCCCTGCCAATCGGTCAAGGCCGCGCACCAGCCATTCGATCTGGCGTGCGCGGTTCTGCGGATCGCTGTGGCTTTCGAGATGCACCGAGGCGAACCATAGGGATTGCGCAGCATCCGCCAGCCTTGCCGCAACCGCCATACGGCTGCCGATGCGCCGCTCGCCATTGCGTACCCCGTCGAACCACAACCCGCCCTCATCCAAAGCGATGCGCGCGGGATCGGCCAAGCGGCAGCGCGATACGATCGCTGCACCGTGTAGCGCGATTTCATTCTGCTTGCCGGCGTGCCATGCCCGCTCGCGCGAGTCGCCTAGGCCCAGCTCCACGAACTCGACCGCAAAGACATAGCCCGCGCCCAGATGCCGGGCGATCTCCCGCGGCGTATGGCGGTTGCCCGAGCGTGCCATACCGATATCGAGCTCGGTCAACAGCGCCACGTCGACGCCGGCCCCGGCAATCAGCCGCGCGACGGTGTCGGGGTGGTTGCCGCGCTCCACGTTGAAGGCGGCGATCGTGATCTTGTCGTGAACCGGCGCGGGGTGCGGTGGCGGCACCAGCTCGATCGTAGACAGAGCCGGGATCGTTGCGGCCAGGCGGTCGTGCTCGGCGCGCGTAGACGCGGTCGCGCGGGCAGCGGCGATCAGTGCCGGGTCGGGCGAAGGAAGCTCCGATGCGATTTTAAGCGGCGACAGAGACATCGGTTGCGAGCGTGACATCCTCTATCCTAAGTCCTGAGCTGCGGTCGAACAGCAGTGTATCGGCGGAATCGAATTCCAGATGCACGTCGGCGTTTTCCTGAGGTATCGGCGTGCCTGCTGCGACCAGAACATAAAGCCGGCCGATCGGCCCGTCGACCGCCACCAGCACCTCACGGCCCATCGGCTCGATCGCTCCCACGCGCCCCGGTATGCCGCGTGCCGAAAGTCTGAGATGCTCGGGACGCATACCCACGACAACTTCACCCGCAACCGCGCGCGAGGCCCGCAACGCGAGCTTGCCCGCCGTCACATGGTTTCCTGTCGCTTGCGCCGGGAGTAGGTTGATCGGCGGCGCGCCGATAAAGCCGGCAACGAACAGGCTGCGCGGCCGGCGATAGGTATCGTCGGCGGTTCCTTCCTGATCGATGCGGCCGCGGTTCATCACCACCACCCGATCAGCCATGGTGGTCGCCTCGATCTGGTCGTGCGTGACCAAAATCGTGGTGATGCCGAGATGGCGCTGCAAACGCCGGATCTCCGAGCGCATGGTCAGGCGCAGCGACGCGTCCAGGTTCGACAACGGCTCGTCCAACAGTAGCAGCCGCGGACGCTTCACCAGCGCGCGCGCCAGCGCGACGCGCTGCTGCTGGCCGCCCGAAAGCTGTGCCGGCTTGCGCGCCAGCAGCTGATCGACCTGCACCAGCCTCGCGGCCTCGGCCACGCGCGCATCGGCCTCTGTCTTATCCAGGCGCTGGAAGCGCAGCGGAAAGCCGATATTCTCGGCCACGGTCATGTTGGGGTACAGGGCATAGGCCTGAAACACGATGCCGACATTGCGGTCGCGCGCCTCGACCTCGTTGACCCGCGCGCCGTCGAACAAGATCTCACCCGCGCTGGGCTTGTAGATGCCCGCCAGCATGAACAGGGTGGTGGACTTGCCGCAACCCGAAGGGCCCAACAGCGCCACGAACGCGCCGTCCTCAACGGAAAGGTCAATACCGTCCACCGCCGTGACCGCGCCCCAGTCCTTGCGCAAACCCTTCAACTCGATGCGCGCCACTTGCTACCCCCTGATTCCGCCGATGGTCATCTGCGTCAGGTATTTCTGGCAGAACACGTAAAGCAAAAGACTCGGCAGCACGTAGAAAATCGAAACCGCAGCGACGATGCCGTAGTCCACGCCCATCACGTCGTCCGACACCCAAAACAGGTAAAGGCTCATCACCCAGTTGCGGTTTTCGATCAGCATGGTGCGCACGAAAATATATTCTTCCCAGGCGCGGATGAAGGCGAACACGGCGACCGCGATCAAGCCCGCGCTCACCTGCGGCAGCACCACCATGCGGAACGCCTGGCGCCGCGAGGCGCCGTCGGTCATGGCGCTCATCTCGATTTCCCATGGCACCGAATCGAAGAA
>JAHFPH010000059.1:0-16078 GCA_023266845.1 Rhodospirillaceae bacterium | reverse complement strand
GTCATCAATGCACCTCGATCCGCGAGGGCTGCAGCATGCGGTTCATGTCCATCAAGCGCCACAAGGCCAGCGCCGCAACCATGCCGAGCACCACCAACACCAGCGACAGCGCGGCGCCATAGGCGTATTGGCCGCTTTCAAAGGCGCGGCGATACGAGTACAGCGCGAACACGGTGGTGTCGTAGAACGGTCCGCCATTGGTGATCAGCAGTATGTATTCGAAGCTGACGAGCAGCGAGAGCGTCTGGTGGATCGTCATGTACGAGATCGGCCAGCGCAGCGCCGGCAAGGTCACATGGCGCAGGATGGAAAACCACCCCGCCCCATCCACCCGCGCTGCGTAGAACAGATGGTCTGGGATCGAGCGGATCGCCGAGGTGAAGATGATCATTCCCAGCGACGCGCCGATGAACCCATTGGCAACGATGATGACGAACAGCGGATGATTGGTGCGAAGGTCGACCGGCGGGTAGCCCAGCACGTTGACAACGATCTGGTTCAGCAGCCCGCGCTGGTTCGGATCGAGCACCCACAACCACAGCAGCGCATAAACCACCGAAGGGCTCATGCGCGGCAACAACCACACCGCGCGGAAAAAGGCGCCGAGCCGTGGCGACACCGATGTGGTCGTCACCGCCAACACCACCGCGAAGGTGGTGTTGAAAATGCAAAGCGTACCCAGGACGAAAATGGCGGTCACGGCCAAGGTGCTGACCAGCCGCGTATCGCGGGTGAACATGCGCTCGAAATTCTCGAACGTCAGCGCCGATACTTTCAGCGTCCGGTCCATGTCGGTAAAGGCAAGGCAGACATCGACGATGATCGGCGCAAACAGAAACAGCGCCATCAGCGCAATGGCGGGGCCCAGAAACAGCAGCATGTTCACGCGCTGACGGTGGGTTTGCGCTTTTACGAAATCCGTCATTATCGGCTCCGCGACCGGGCCGGCGCCGCTTCTAGGTGGCAACCAGCCCGTCGTCACGGGATGCTGGATGCTATTTCAGCACTACCACGTCCTTGCCCAGTTCGTTCTGCAGCTCGTCCGCCACGAACTCGGCGGCAGCCTCGGGCTGCAGTCTTCCAGTCTCAACGCCCTGAATGCCCTTATAAAGCACGGCGTTATACTGGCCGATCTTAGGATGGTTCGGCATCACGCTGGCGTATTTCAGCATCGGCGTGCCCGCCACCAACGCCCATCCGCTTTCCAGGAACTCGGGCATCGCCGCCTGGCCATAGGTGATCGGCGTGTGGTTAGTCGTGAGCGCGTGACGGGTATTGAGCACAGGTTGACTGGCCAGAGCGATAATGTAGGCGCCGAGTTCGGGATTCTTGGACTTGGACGAAACCGCGTAGGCGATGGGATGCGAAAGGTTGGTCGGCTTGCCGCCCTTCTGCCCTGCCGGGAACTGGATCCAGGTCAGCTTCTTGAAATAGTCGTCCTTCCCTTTGAGATTGAACGCTTTCAGTTGGTCGCCGACGCGCCAGATGCCGTGGAAGAAGGCCAGCGACTCCTCGCCGGACATGGCGGCCGCCTCGACCGCGTCCCAGGACATCGAGGTGTTGGTGGGTGGAATCACCTTCTTGTCGATGCAGTATTTGACCCATTTGAAGAAGTTGGCATACGCCCCCTTCTGCACCTGCAGCTTCGCCGTGGTCTTGTCATAGGGCGTCACGCCGAAGGCTTCGATCAGCATCTGGAAGTCCGGCCCTACGTTCGGGCGATGCAGCATGCCGTATTTGACCACGCCCTTGGCAACCGCGCTGCCCGCCAGATCGCACAGGTCGAAGGCCGTGAACGCGCCCTCGTCCACTTTCTTGGGCAGGCCAGCGATCTCGGTGTCGGTCATCCCCATCGCGCGCAGCTTGTCGTTGTTCAGGAACACCATGCGGACTTCGGAGTCCTGCGGCACGCCATAGCGTATGCCCTTGAACTTCACCGATTCCCACAGCGTCGGGATGATGTCGCCGTAAAGCTCGGGATTCTTCTTGATGTGGTCTTCGAGGTTGTAAGTGTATCCGGCCTCGGTGAAAGCGCCGATCCATTCGTGCGCCAGCACGAAAATGTCCGGTCCCTTGTCCACCGCAAAGGCTTTCAGCAAGTCCAACGAATCGTCGTCGTAGCCCTTGGCGTTGGTCTCGATCAGCTCGATCTTGACCCGCTTGTCCGTGCCGGTAGCCGCGAGCATGCGGTTCAACTGATCGGCGGCCGACACGATGTTTCCGGCGCGCAGCGGGCCCGAGCGGTCGGCCCGCGACCACAGTTTGATGACGACATCTTCGGCGAAGGCCGGCGCAGTGCCGGCGGCGATCATCGCCACCGCGAAAGTGCCGGCGAGCAGTTTGGTCCGTATCATCGGTTTCCTCCCCTTTGGTTTATTCTAAGTTTCAATCCAACGACAATGCGCGCGTCAAGCGGCCGTGTTCACCCCCAAACGACGGTCGATGATGCGACGCAGTACATCGGGCGTGTTGGTGCAGATCGCATCTACGCCCAGCTCCACGAGCTTCTCCAGCTCCGGTTCGCGCTCTTCATGCCACAGCGTCACTTGCAGTTTCGTGGCATGCAGGCGTGCGACCGCAGCAGCGTCGAGCAGAAGATGCGGACGCGGCGCACGCGCCTCCCAGCAGGGATGCAAGCCATCGGCGCGATAGGCACGCGCCAGGGTAATGAGATCGTCAATACTCACTACACTACCCACCATCAATGACGTGGCGATCGACGGCACAGCCCCTTTGACGCGCGCCAGCGCCGGGCCGTGAAACCCTCCCACCGTAATTTGATTGCGCGGGCGCATGTCGTCGATCATGCGCGCCACCGCCTCGGCCGCTGCGGGGTCTTTCAATTCGACCAGCAAGTCGATCGACGCACCGCCGGCCCATTCCAGCAACTCGGACAAGCACGGAATCCCTGGCTCAGTTTTCCGCAATTCGGCGAACGAGATATCGGCGATCATCCGCCCACCGACCTCTAGGTCGTGCCGGATGACCAACTCGCCGTCGCGCGTGACCTGGACGTCGCATTCGATCGCATCGGCTTTTTCGTCCAGCGCGGCCTTGAACGCGGGCCAGCTATTGTCGGCATGCCGCGCGCTGCTGCCGCGATGGGCGATCACCCGCGGCCGGCTCGCCGAGGGCCGGGTCACCGCGCGAACTCCAGCGCAATCGGCGCTTCGATCGGCTGCCGCGCGCCAGCAACGGTTTCACGCTCGATCAGCTTCGCCCTCAGCACCGTGGTGTCTGGCCGGGCGGTGGCGTCGTGCATCCGCCGGTTCAACGCGGCGATCACCGCGCGGGCCAGGTCCGGCACGTCCTGCCGGAAGGTGGTGAGCCTATAAGAGCCCCATCCGGCTTGCGGAATATCGTCGAACCCGATCACCGACAGATCTTCGGGCACGCGCATGCCAAGATCGCGCCGAGCCGCGTCGAGGAAGCCAAGCGCGATGATGTCCGTGACGCAGAAGGCGGCGTCGATTCGACCGGTGGCCGCCAAGGCACGCGCCGCATTTTGCCCGGTCTCGTAACTGGTCGGGCCTTCCTCCCATAGCGTCACCGCGACCCTCACGCCACCGGCATAGTTACGGAACCCGCGAATTCTGCCGAGCAGACTGAACGTACGGTCGGCGCTCGAGACCACGGCCAGATTGCGGCAACCCGCGCCGATCAATTGCTGCGCCGCTGCCCGTCCGCCGGCGACATGATCGCTGACCACCGAATCGACCATGAGCTTGGGCATCGATTTGTTGATCAGGATCACCGGCACGCCGCTGGCCGTGGCCTTTTCGACGATCCATGACGGCGGCATGCCCGACATCACCACGATCGCCGACACGCGATATTCCAGCACCCGCTCGATGATCGTGCCCAGGTCGCGCTCGGCATTGGCCGCATTGAACAGCATGCAGTCGAAGCCTTCGGACAGCAGCGCTTCGGACAAGCCCGCGAGCAGCGTGGCGTGGAACGGCATTCCGATGGTGGTGCCGACGATGCCGACGAGATTCGAGCGCGCCCGGATCAGCCCCTGGGCCAGCCGATTCACCCGATAACCCAAACGGTCAGCGGCTTTTATGACGCGTTCGCGTATCTGGCGTGACACGCTTGCGCCGGGAGTAAAGGTGCGCGAAACGGCGGAGCGCGAAACCCTTGCCACACATGCCACTTCGGCGGCGGTCACGAACGACCGCGGATTGGCTGACCGCGCAACGGTCCGGTGGCGATGCTTGGACCCCATGCCCCCTCCGGCTGTTTAAACTAAGCATGGATATGCACACGTGTGCAAGCCCGGCTGTGTGTACCGAAAACTATATCCGGACATAGTGGCGGTGTAAGCCGCCGAGAATTGGCTCGGAGACGATCGTTCCGAGGGCCTGTATGGGCCGGTGGATTGGGCAGTCCTTGCGCAGCGATCGGTGGGTGCGAGCCCGGTTGTAGTAGGCTGCGTAGGATCGCAGGATCCGGCGCAGATGCGCGGCTCTCGTGACGACCACGTGGTCGAGGCATTCGCGGCGGATCGAGCCGATCAGCCGTTCGGCAAAGGGGTTCTGCCAAGGTGACCTTGGCGCGACAGGACGGTCGCGGATTCCCATCGCTAGGAGCCGGCGTCTGAACACCGCGCCATAGACACGGTCGCGATCGCGGATGAGGTAGGTTGGCGTATCGTCCCAAGGGAAGGCCTCGGTGACTTGCCGGGCCATCCACTCGGCCGTGGGATTGGCGGTCACGCCGGTCCACACCAGCAGGCGGCGCGCCAAATGAACGATGACCAGGCCGTAAAGCAGGCGGAAACCAACGGTTGGCACCACAAACAGGTCGATGGCTGCAATGCCATCGGCGTGATTGCGCAAGAAGGTCTTCCAGCCCTGTGACGGTGGGCCACGGTGCTTGACCATATATTTGGCCACTGTCGACTGAGCCAACTGGAAGCCCAGCTTGAGCAACTCCCCGTGAATTCTGGGAGCGCCCCACAACGAGTTCTCCCGGCTCATTTGCCGGATCAGTTCCCGGAGTTCGTCATCGACCGGCGGGCGACCCAGACGACAACGCAGCTTCCACCGCCAATACTGCCGAAACCCCGCGCGGTGCTAGCGAACAACCGTCTCGGGCCGAATTAGCAACATAGCGCTGGCGACCGAGGGAAACAGTCTGAAGAGCCAGACGAAGATGGTTCTATCCCCGCACGTCAATCTGGCACGGCCCGGCAGCTTGCGGCGCAACACGATCAGCTGTTGCCGGAGCGCCGCATTCTCTGCTTCAAGCCGCATTCTGGACTTGAATATTGAGGCGACGATGGCCAGGGCAAGTCGGATCAGCACGATCATCGCCGTCGACGCTAGCCGGATTCAGTCCCGAGTCAACCGGATGGAGTTTTCGGTACACACAGCCCAATCCACCGGCCCATACAGGCCCTCGGAACGATCGTCTCCGAGCCAATTCTCGGCGGCTTACACCGCCACTATGTCCGGATATAGTTTTCGGTACACACAGTATCAGGCACGGCAATCCGCAACGCTCTCAACCGATAGCCGAGAGCTTAATGCGAGAGAAAGAAACTACATCCTTGCCTATGTCGCATAGTCGGACATGGTTCGGTCAAGTTGCCGCAACAAAGCGGGCCATTCATAGAATCCGGGATGAAAGTCCTTCTCATATTGCTGGCGCACCTTCTCGCGAATTTCGGGCGGCTGCAGGATGTACTCGCGCCCGCTCGCCAAAACGTCGATCTGCAGTCCGCAAGCCATTTCCAGCATATACATCCGCCAAAACGCCTCACCCACCGTCTTCCCCACGGTAATCAAACCGTGGTTTCGCAAAATCATTTGATCTTTGTCGGCTAGATCTTTTGCCAAGCGTTCGCTCTCCGACGTATCGTCCGAAATACCTTCGTAGTTGTGATAGGCTAGGTTGTTGTGGAACAACATGGCTTCCTGCGAAAGCGGCAATAACCCTTCTTTGAGACAGGAAACTGCTTGTCCACCGCGGCCGTGGGTGTGCATTACGCACATTACATCCGATCGGGCACGATAGATCCCGCCATGGATTACGGAAGCGGCTTGATTGAACGATTCCTTGGGCCCGTCGATCATTTGTCCGTCGAGTTTCATCTTGACCAGATTGGAAGCGGTCACCTCGTTGTAGTGGCACCCGAGTTGAAACACGAGCAGCGCACCGGCCTCGCTCGGCACGCGGGCGGTGATGTGGTTCCAGATCACCTTGCCCATCCGGTGCATGTCGGCCAGCCGGTAACATGCCGCCAGATCGACGCGCTGCTTCCATTCAGAGTCGCGGCAAGCGGACTTGCGGGCTATCGGCTTGATCATGTTCATGAGGCCGTTCCTAACGCCACAGCGCGTTGGGCTCGCGCGCCAGCATTCGATTGATGATCGGTTCAAACGCTTCGAGCGGCATCGTGTCGTAGTTCGGATCAAACGAGATTGAATCCCACCGCTCGCAGAACTCTGCACAATCCTTGAAATAGGGGTGGCCGCGATACTTTTCGCGTTCGTCGCGGTCTCTGCCGATATGGTGCCAGAAGTAATAGCCCTGGAAGATCGCGTGGTGGGCAAGGATCCAATGGGTGCGCGTCCCAATGAACGGCCGTAGGATCTCCGCACCCACGGCGGAGTGATTGATCGGCGCGATTCGGTCGGCAATGTCGTGAAACAAGGCGGCAAAAACCATCTCGTCGTCCGCCCCGTCGCGCGCGGCGCGCGTCGCCGTCTGCAATGCGTGGCGCATCGCAGTCAACGGATAGCCGGTTTCGCGCTCGGTGCCGCGGAACAACGCAATCAAGTCGGTCGCATAGTTCTTGTTTAGCTCATGGTCGAGTTTATCGAGATAGGCGTATTCCTCGGCAGTTCCGTCGCCCAGGCGCGTGAAGTCGATCTTCATCCAAGGCCTCCTTTGGCCACGCTGCCGATCATGATGCACCGGCTAGGGCCGTGGCGCCAATTGCGCCCGGACTCGCCGCTTGCAACGCGCGGAGTTCCTCCGGCGCCCAGTGACAGCGGTAGCGCCGTTCGGATGTTTCCTGCCAGGGCGGTGCGATCGCGTCGCATTCCGGGCCCTTCGTGAGGTGACAGCGCGGACTGAAGATGCAACCCGGCCGCGACTTGTCGGCCTCGGACACCTGTCCTTGCAACCGCACGCGCTTCGAGATCGCACCCGGGTCGACGTCCGGCGTCGCCGAGAACAACGCTTCGGTATAGGGGTGCAACGGCAGCCGGTCGAAACTTTCGGCGCTGCCCTCTTCCACTACTTCGCCCAGATACATTACCACGATGCTGTCGGCCATGTAGCGGACGATCGATAGGTCGTGCGACACGAAGACATAGGACGAGTGGTCGTCGCCCTGCAGATCGAGGAAAAGGCGGCAGATCGCGGATTGCACCGAGACATCGAGCGACGACAGCGGCTCGTCGCACAGCACCAGCTCGGGCGCAGAGAGGAACGCGCGAGCAATAGCGACGCGCTGCTTTTCGCCGCCGCTCAGCTCGCGCGGTAGGCGATGCTGATAACCCGGGTCCAGTCGCACCTGCTGCAGGGCCTTTTCGACGCAGCGCTGTGCATCCGTTGCGCTGAGCCCTTGCATCGCCTGGATATGCCGCCGCAGCGAGATACCGACGCTATGCGCCGGATTCAATGTGGATTCCGGGTCCTGGAACACCATCTGCATGCTGCGCAGGACGGCCTTGTCGCGCTTGCCAACGCTCGCGGGAAGATCAACACCTAGGAACCGCACGGTCCCTCGGTCCGGGTCTTCTAGCCCAGCGATACAACGCAGCAAGGTGCTTTTTCCCGAGCCACTTTCTCCGACCAAGCCCACGATTGATCCGCGTGGTACGCGCAGGCTTGCGTCGCTTACCGCCCGTACCGCTGCGCCGCGTCGGTGGCCGAAGTTTTTTGCCAAATCCCGCGCCTCGAGCACGACATCGGCGGAAGGGAGACCAACGGTCGCAGCGCCGGTGATAGCCGCAACGGCCGATGCGGCCTGCGGATACCAGCACCGCACGGAGTGCCCCGCCGCGACCGGCGCCCATTCCGGCGCTATCTGGCACCGTTCCGTGCGCGCGGAACAGCGGCTGTAGAAAATGCAGCCCTGCCCGCGCAGATGCTGGGCGGGCAATTCGCCCTCGATCCACTGCAGGCTTGCCGTGCGCTTGGTCATGCCCGACCGGGGCAGGCAGGCAAGCAATGCACGGGTATAGGGGTGAGCCGGTGCGCGCAGTATTCCGTCCACTGGTCCCGATTCCACCAGCTCGCCCGCATACATCACCGCGACCCGCGTGGCGATGCGCGCGATCACCCTCAGATTGTGGCTGATATAGATCATCGCCGCGCCCAAGCGGCCCTTGATCTCCTCCAGCAGGTCGAGGATCACCGCTTCGGTGGTCGCGTCGAGATTGGTTGTCGGCTCGTCCAGGATCATCAAATCCGGCTCAAGGCTGAGCGCGATGGCAATCATGATGCGCTGCCGCTGGCCGCCGCTCAGCTCGTGCGGATAGCGTTTGGCGATCCGCGCGGCATCGGGAAGATTGACCGCGGTCAGGCTGCGCAGCATCACGGCGCGCGCGGCGACGGCGTCGATGCCCCGGTGCTGACGCACCGTTTCGATGACCTGGTCCCCAACGGGCATGGTCGGCGTCAGCGAAGCGAGTGGGTTTTGATGCACCATGGCGATTCGCCGGCCCCAGATACGCCGCAACTCGGTCGGTCGGCATTGCAGCAGCAGCGTGCCGTCGAAGGACACACTGCCCTCGGTCGCGGCGGTGCCCTGCGCGCGATAGCCCATCACCGCCTGCGCCAGCGTGCTTTTGCCCGATCCGGACTCGCCGACGATGCCCAGAACCTCGTCGCGTTCCAGCGCAAATGTCACATCGTTGACCGCCCGCACCCGGCCCCGGGTCGTCTGGTAATCGACGCTGAGATGCGCGACTTCGAGCAAAGGCATGGTGTCGCTCATAGATATTGCGCCGCTCGCCGTTCGCCCGTGGAACTGAGCGCATCGGCCAGCGCATTGACCGCCACGACGACGATGCCGATCGCCAGGGCAGGGAAAAACACGGTCCACGGTGCGATCGACACGTAGTTGCGCGCCTCGCTGATCATGAGGCCCCAATCGGGCGTTGGCGGCTGCACGCCGAAACCGAGAAAACCAAGGGAGGAGATCAGCAGCAAGGCATAGGCAAAGCGCAGGCAGAATTCCACCGCTAGCTCGGGTAGCACGTTGGGCATCAACTCGCGGAAGACGATGCTGTACCAGCGCGCGCCGCGCAACCGCGCGGCCTCGACATAGCCCAGGCCGCGCAGCGGCAGGATGGCGCTACGCGCGATGCGCGCCGATTTCGGCACGAACACGATGGTGATCGCGATCACCAGATTGACGCCGGACGGCCCGAGCGACGTAAGGATCAAGAGCGCCAATAGCAGGCCCGGCAAAGCCAAAAGTATGTCGACGAGGCGCATCAGCGCTTCGTCCACGAACCCGCCGCGATATCCCGAGATCATGCCGATCGCGCAGCCCGCGCTGACGCCGAACAGTGTCGCCACGATCGACAGCAGAAGGATCGAGCGCGCACCGACGAGGACGCGGCTGAACACATCGCGGCCGTATCCATCTGTGCCGAAGAAATGGAGTTGCGTCGGGCCTGTCAGCGGCGGACCGGTATTGAAATCGGTGGGCGAATAGGGCGCGGCCATGGGTCCGAACACAGCCAGAAGAAGATAGAACGCGACGATCGCCACCGGGACGGCCAGGCGCAGGCCGTAGCGCCGACCGAACACAGGAGGCGCCAGCACCTCGACTCCAACCGGGGCAGCCCGCGCGTTCATTTCGTGCCCACGCGTGGGTCCAGCATGCGCTGGCCGATATCGGCGCAAAGATTCGCCATCGCATAGACGGCGGCGATGATCAGCGCGATGGACTGCAACAACGGTATGTCGCGATTGCGAATGACGAACACCAGCAACCTGCCGAGGCCCGGATAGCCGAACAGGCTCTCGACGATGACGAGGCCCCCCGCCATCCAGCCGATCGACAGCGCGATCACCGACAAGGTCGGGCCGATCGCCACCGGCAGTACGTGAAAAGCGATGACCCGGCGCCGATCCAAGCCCTTCAACAGGGCGGCTTTCACGAACGAGCTGTCCAATACCTCAGCGGCGCTTGCCCGCATCATGCGCAGGATATAGGCGAGGATTACCAGCGACAGCGCAAGGACCGGCAGGATCAGTTCGGAAACGGACTGCGCCAAGGTGCGCGCGCTGCCCGTACCGGCAAAGGGCGGCAACCAGCCGAGCCACGTACTGAATACGATAATCATCAATCCGCCGGTCACGAACTCGGGCATGGCGGCGGCGAAGATCGTCACCGACGAGATCGCATAGTCGAGCGGCGAATTGCGCCGCAGCGCGCAGATCAAGCCAAGCGCAAGTCCGAGCGGCGCCGCGAACAGGATGCCGGCCGAGGCCAGCACCGCCGAGTTTCTCAATGCGGGCGCCAGCACCTCGGTGACCGGGCGCTGGAAGCGCGTGGAGACGCCGAGATCGCCCTGCAGCACACCGCCCAGCCATTTGCCGTATTGCACGATGGCGGGTTGATCGAGCCCGAGCTGGGAGCGAAGCGTAGCCAGGTCCTGCGGCGTGGCCTGCATCCCCAAAATCATTGTCGCGACGTCGCCTGGCAGAATCTGCGTGATCGAAAAGATCAGCACCGACACCGCGAACAGCGTCAGCGCCAGCAATCCCAATCGCCGCAGGACAAAGCGCAGCATCGAGCTTATCGCCCGCCGAGAGTGGCGGCCCGAATGGCAAGCGCGGCGGCGCCCCTAGCGAGCCCGCCGCGCCCCCGGCCGGCCAGGCCGATCAGCCGAGCCAGGTCGTGCGGAAATCCAGCCAACCGCTGGGATGCGGCACGAAGTCCTTGAGGTGCTTGCGATACGCCATCACCGATGGGCGATGATAGGCGATGATCGCCGGGCTGTCCTCGATGAACATCTTCTGTATCTCGGCGAAGACCGCCTTGCGCTTGGCGGGTTCCTGCTCACGCCGGACGCCTTCGATAAGGTCGTCAATCGCCTTGGATTTCCACTGGCTTTCGTTCCATTGAGCGTCGGACTGATAAGCCAGCGCCAACATCTCGTACAGCGTGGTTCGCCCGTTCCAATTCGTGACGAAGAAATTGTGTTTAAGCCAGTATTTGCTGAGAAAGATGTCGGCCGGAACGGTGTTCACGCTGATGCGTACATTGGCCCGCTTCGCCATGTCCTGGAATCCGAGCGCTGCCTGTACCAGCCCGGCGCGGCCGGTCCAGGCCATCATTTCGATATCCATCCCATCCTTGTATCCCGCGTCGGACAGCAACTTTTTCGCCGTTTCGATGTCCTGGGCAAGCGGCTTCTGCTCCATGTACATGGGACTGAAGGGTGGAATCGGATGATCATTGCTGACCGGTACGTCTAGATTGCCGACCGCGATCTTGCGCAGCGAATCGCGATTGCAGATCAACCGAAACGCGCGCCGCACTTCGGGTTTGTTGAACGGCGGCTGATCAACTCGCATGATGATCGGCTGATAGCCGTAGCTCTGCGCGATCGAGACGGTGATGTCGCGATTGGCCTGGTAGATCGGTATCACTTCGGCCGAGGGCCACCAACTCATGTCCAGATCACCGGTCATCAGGCCGGCCACATGCGCGGCCTCTTCCGGCAAATAGACAATGCGGATCTGATCCAAATAGGGCTCGCCGGAGCGCCAATAGGCATCGTTACGCACCAGCGTCACGTGATCACCCGGCACGAACTCAGTCAGCTTGAACGGCCCAGTGCCGGTTGGTGTCTTATTGAGGTCGGCCACGTCGCGCGGCGCGATCTTCGCCTGGAAGCTTCCGCCTACGAGTTGCGCGAACTCGGCGAACGGAGATTTCAAGGAGAAGCGGACCACCAATGGATCGCCCTTCTCCACCTTTTCGACCATCGAGAAGACCGAGCGTGCGGGCGATGCCGTGGCCGGATTGAAGATACGATTGAAGGTGAACACCACATCGTCGGCATCGAGTTCGCGGCCGTGGTGGAACTTGACGCCCTTGCGCAGCTTGAAGGTCCATACCTTGGCGTCGGGCGTGGATTCCCAGCTCTCGGCGAGTTCCGGCTTTGGCGACAATGTTTCGTCGGTCCATACCAGGTTGTCGTAGACCGCCCGCAACATCGACCATTCTTCCGAGCCGGTGGCGACATGCGGGTCGAGCTTCACCGGCGATCCGACATAGGCGACGCGAATCGTGCCGCCGCGTTTACGTGTCTGCGCCTCGCCGGAGCGGATACCGAGCGCGCCCAGTGCCGCGATCCCCGCCAGTCCCTTGCCGAAGCTGCGCCGCGTCACGGGCAATATCCGCCCGTTGCTTACTCGCCAGAGCGTCTTTGTCGTCATGGTCTGATACCCCCTGTTCGACGGTTCAGTGGTTTCAACCCAAAAGCTTGTCTTCAAACGGAAACGTGGTCAGCGGTTCCGGTCCACCCTTGGTGACCAGGACAAGCTGTTCAAGCTTGACGCCCTCGCCGCCGGCTTCATCGCCGATGAAGCTTTCGACACACAGCGTCATGTTTTCCTCGATCAGCCCATCGTACCCCTTGGCCGCGAAATCCTGCGGATAGGGAATATAGGGATACTCTCCGCACAGCCCCGCGCCGTGGACCAGCGACATGTAGCGGTGCTTCACGAAGCGCTGCGGCATGGCCCAGCTTTTCTCCATGAATTCACGGAAGCCGACGCCCTGGCGCAGCAAAGCCGTATTCGTTTCGACCTGCTCGTGCGCCAAGCCGTAGATATCGCGTTGCACGCCGCTGGCGCACCGGTCGCCGCACAGAAACGTGCGCGACATGTCGGCGAAGAAGCCGTTCGGGCCGATCATGTCGGTATCGAGCGCCAGCAATTCACCGGTTTGCACCGGGCGTTCGCTCGATTCCTGGAACCAAGGGTTGGTGCGTGGCCCGGCGGTCAAAAGCCGCGTCTCGATATACTCTCCGCCCTCGGCGATGTTGGCCTCGTTCAGGACGGCGAGAAGTTGGTTCTCGGTGACGCCCGGCTGCAGCGCCTCGCGCACCCGCATGAGTCCGCCTTCACACACGTCGATCGCATGGCGCATCGCCGCAATCTCGTCCGGTGACTTGATGGCGCGGGCGCGTTCAACGACTTCCTGGCCGTCATGCAGGCTGATGCCAAGCGATTGCAGCGCCGCCGAGCCTTCGGGATTGACCCGATCCACCGCCAGGCGGCGATTGCCGCCGCCATGCGCGGCCATCAATGCCGCGATCTCGGCCGCCCAGCGCACGGCGCGCTCAGGCACGCGTGGTCCCGACGTGAAGAAAAACCAGCTGGTCGCCGGCCTGATTTCCTGGATGGTTTCCAGACCGCGCAGCAAATGGTCGCAGCCGCCGAACTCGAACATCACGGTGGGGCCATCGGCCGCGACGAAGACATACCGTGCCGGGTTGCGCAGGGTCCACACCTGCATGTTGCGGCTGCCCGTGGCATAGCGCACATTGATCGCATCGCAGAACAGCCCGGCCGCATAGTCGCGCTTACGCAATTCAACTTTCAGGCGGTCATTGCGATAACGCCGCATGCGAGCCATATCAAATGTCGAGCCGGTGCCGCCCTGGATCGGCACGACGGGTTCTTTTACTTCGACTAGGCCGCTTGACCGTTCCATTGCCTGCCCATAAGAGCGCAATGGATGATGGTCGCATGCATTGACAACGCTGTCTAATAAATGAGAGTGATTTATAAGAAGAATTAGTTATAGGTCCAACCCCTTGCTGCAAGTCACGATCCAGGAAATCCGCGCTTTTGCTGCCGTGGCGAGGCTGCTTAGTTTCACCCGCGCGGCGAAGCGGATGGGGCTTAGTCAGCCAGCCTTATCGGCGTCCATTCGTCACCTCGAAACCAAACTGCAAACCACCCTGCTTGATCGCAGCACGAGAGCCGTGCACTTGTCGCAAAGCGGCGTGCTTTTGTTGCCCATCGCGGAACGCCTGGTCGAGAATTTCGACCGAAGCATCGCCGGAATGCGCGAGATCAGCGAAGGCAGGCTGGGCCATATGAGCATCGCCTGCCCGGAAGGCGTTGCCGCGCAGGTGATCGCACCCACCTTGGCGGCGTTCGTGGAACGCAACCCCGAGGTGATGGTCAGCGTTCATGATGGCGATGCCACATCGGTGGAACGGTTGATGCACCTTCTCAGCGCCGATTTCGGCGTTACGGGCTATTGGAAGGAGCACCCTGATTTTGTGGTTGAGCCATTGACCGCAGACCGCTGCTGCGTGATCTGCCCGCTAGGCCATCGCTTCGCCAAGCGTGGCTCGCTGTCGATCAGGGACCTTCATGACGTGCCAATCGTTTCGCTCAACCGCGATGCGGGAACGCGCCGGTTGATCGAGTCGTTGTGCAATGCCCGTGGCGTGCGACTCGTGGTTCAGTTCGAGGTGGCACGTGTCAGTACTCTTATAGAGATGGTCTCGTCCGGGCTTTGCATTTCAGTTCTGACCATGCTGTCTACCCCTCACAATGCATGGAATAGTTTTAAAGCAGTCCCCTTTCGTGAACCGGAACTTGCCTACCCGATCAATATCGTCACCCGAGCAAATCAGATGCTAACGCCGAGTGCACAACGCTTTGTCGCAGCGCTGCGGGAGCGTTTTAAAACGTCGGAGGTAAAGAGTCGGACAAAACCAATTTAGCCACTCAGTGTAAATAACGGAGATTCGTATTCAGTCGGTCCAAGCGATGATAACACCGGATTATCTTGAGCGAACGCCATTGTACCCACCTAGCAAACTGGCTGGACGTCAAAGTGAAACGGGCCTGGTCATTGGAGCTCGCTATACTCTGGCTTGAGTTTACTTAGAACCTCCCGTCCGGTTGGCGTAATTAGAATCGTGTGCCCGAGGCACATCGCCGACTCGGTATGTTCGTCGGAAATTACCGCGTGGAGGAAGAATACCATTCCGGGTTTGGCCGACATCGGGTTGCCGGCATAGAGCATGGGCGGGTAGTCCATCAGCCCGCGCGGCGCAAATGTCGCGCCCAACGAATATCCCGCCGTCCATTGCCGCTGCTCGCGATATCCGGCGGCATCGAAAATGCGCCGGTGCGCCTCGTCGATCCGGCCGAGCGGCTGGCCAGGCGCGGCAGCCTCGGTCATGGCGCCCAACGCTTCTTTCACCAGTTCGAACAGCACCTTGTGTTGCGGCTTGGCCTTGCCGATCGCCACGGTCCGGAAGATGCCGGTATGGTAGCGGCGATAGATGCCGGCCCACTCCATGGTCAACTGTTCGTCGTTGCCCAGCGTTCGCCTTCCGGTCGCTGCCCGCACCAACAGCGCCTTGGGGCCCGATCCGAGTATTTGCGGACCGCCGACCACGTCGCCGTCCCCCTTGAGCATCGCGTCGTGAATCGCCGCCAGGACAACCGTTTCGGGAACGCCGGGCCTGGCAGTGCGTAGCATCGCCGTCACCGCGTCGTCGGATAGACCCGCAGCTTTTCGCATGAACTCGATCTCCGCATGCGACTTAACCGCGCGCTGCAACTGGACGATCGAAGAGGCGTCCTCAAGCACGCACCAATTCTCAAGAGTTTTTCGCAAGAGTTCCCAATTCGCGCCGGTCAGGCCATAGGTGGCCATTTCTACGCCCAGCCGGGCGCCGCGCAGGCCTTTTTCTTCTAGGATCGCCATCAGGTCCCGCGCGGGATTTTCATCCTCGGCGTTGTACCAGATGCGGATATCCTCGATGGTCGAGGTGCGGCGCGCCTGCTGAAGATCGGGGCGGCGGGTCAGCAAGATGATCGGCTTCTCATCGGTTGTCAGAACCGCGCATTGGAAATGCTTATAGCCGCCCGAGTCGAAGCCGGTGAGGTAGTAGTGGCTTTCCTGGGCGAAGATCAGCAAGCCATCAAGTCCGCGCCGCTTAAGCTCCGCCCGCGTCGCACGCAATCGCTGGTCGAACTCGGCCCTAGGAAAATGTAGCATTTCAACCTCACGCCTGATTTAGGGCCTCATTTCGCGCCGAAATGAGTCGCTTGCTGTTTG
>JAHFPH010000058.1 GCA_023266845.1 Rhodospirillaceae bacterium | reverse complement strand
GGCCGGCCTTCGGCGCGATTGCCCCAGGCCCAGGAAATCTATAGACAATCGGCTGGAAATGCCGGCGTTCGGGCCCCTGATAAATGGCTCCGGGCGCGAACGGTTCAATCCCCAGGGGAATCCCGGCCGGACACGCCATGAACGAAGAATCGAAGAGCGACGCCGCGCGCTCGGGCCTCTTGCCCGCGGGCCTGGGCGATGGATTGCCGCCCGACGCCGAGCGCGAATCCGCGATCGTCGCGCGGCTGACGGCGTGCTTCGCCATCCAGGGCTATCAATTGGTGAAGCCGCCGTTGGTGGAATTCGAGGAAACGCTGCTCAGCGGCACCGGCGCGGCGATGAGCCCGCATTGCTTCCGCCTGATGGACCCGGTGTCGCAGCGCATGATGGGCGTCAGGCCCGACATGACGCCGCAGCTCGCGCGCATCGCGCGCACGCGCCTGAAGCGCAGCCCACGCCCCTTGCGCCTGTGCTATGCGGGCGAGGTATTGCGGGTGCGCGGCACGCAATTGCGCCCCGAGCGCCAGTTCGAGCAGGTCGGCGCCGAACTGATCGGCGCGGCGTCGGCCGCCGCGGACGCCGAGATCATAGCACTGGCCGCTTCCGCGCTCGACGGGATCGGCGTGAAGGGCCTGTCGGTCGATCTGACCATTCCCACGCTGGTGCCGGCGATCGCCGAGTCGTTGAAGCTGGATCCGGCGCGGCTGTCGGCGCTGCGCCACGCGCTGGACCGCAAGGCCGCGGGCGCGGCGGAAAAAGCGTTGAACGGCGCGAAGGGCAAAGCAGGGGGCATCTTCACTGCCCTACTCGCCGCCGCCGGCCCCGCCGACACGGCGATGGCGGCGCTGGCGCGCCTCGAGCTGCCGAAAGCGGCTGCGGCGGAACGCGCGCGGCTGAGCGAAGTGATCGCGCTGCTGCGCCGCGCGTTGCCGGCGCTGACCTTGACCGTCGACCCGTCGGAGGCGCGTGGCTTCGACTACGAGACCGGCGTCAGCTTCACCCTGTTCTCGCGCGGCGTTCGCGGCGAGATCGGGCGCGGCGGGCGCTACATGGCGTCAGGCGAGGAGCCGTCGACCGGTTTCACCCTGTTCATGGACACGATCGTTCGCGCCTTGCCCGCGCCCAAACTCGCGCGGCGCGTGTTCCTGCCCGCAGGCACGAGCGCGGACGTAGCGAAAAAGCTGCGTCGACAAGGCTGGATCACGGTGGCCGGTCTGCACAAGGCAAAGGACAGCCGCGCCGAGGCCAAGCGCCTGAATTGCGGCCACGTGTGGACGGGCAAGACGGCAGCAGCCCTGGGCAAAGGAACCTGAACGGTGGCGAATGTCGCGGTGGTCGGCGCCCAGTGGGGCGACGAAGGCAAGGGCAAGATCGTCGATTGGCTCAGCGAGCGCGCGGATGTCGTGGTGCGCTTCCAGGGCGGCCACAACGCCGGCCACACGCTGGTCATCGGCAACACGACCTATAAGCTGAGCCTCCTGCCCTCGGGCGTGGTGCGGCCGGGAAAGCTCGCCGTCATCGGCAACGGCGTGGTGGTGGATCCGTGGGCGCTGTTGGCGGAGATCGAAACCCTGCGCGGCCAGGGCGTGGCCGTGGGGCCGGACAACCTGCGCGTCGCCGAGAACGTGCCGCTGATCCTGCCGCTGCATCCCGAGCTCGACCGCGCGCGCGAGACGGCGCGGGGCGACAACAAGATCGGCACCACCGGCCGCGGCATCGGCCCGGCCTATGAGGACAAGGTGGGGCGGCGCGCGATCCGGCTTTGCGATCTGGCCGATCCAAAAGGCCTGGACGCGCGACTCGACGCGCTGTTGGCGCATCACAACCCGCTGCGCCGGGGCCTGAATCTTCCCGCAGTGACGGCCGCGGACGTCAAGGCCAAACTGATGGAGGTGGCGCCGCGCATCCTGCCCTATGCGGAAACGGCTTGGCAGCGCCTCGACGAACTGCGCCGCGCCGGCAAGCGCATCCTGTTCGAGGGCGCGCAGGCGATCATGCTGGACGTGGATCACGGCACCTATCCCTACGTCACCTCGTCCAACGCCGTGGCGGCAATGGCGGCGGTGGGATCGGGCGTCGGTGTGGGGGCCGTCGGCTATGTGCTGGGGATCGTGAAGGCCTATACCACGCGCGTCGGCGCCGGCCCCTTCCCCACCGAACAGGCCAACGCGACCGGCGAGCGTTTGGGCGAGCGCGGGCGCGAATTCGGCACGGTCACGGGCCGCAAGCGGCGCTGCGGCTGGTTCGACGCGGTGATGGTGCGCCAGGCGATCAAGATCGGCGGCGTCAACGGCATTGCGCTGACCAAGCTCGACGTGCTGGATGGGTTCGAGGAGATCAGGATCTGCACGGGCTACAGGCTGGGCGGAAAGACGCTGCATCACCTGCCCGCCGCGGCCTCGGCGCAAGGCGCGGTCGAGCCGGTCTACGAAACGCTGGAGGGCTGGAAGGAGACCACGCGCGGCGCGCGCTCGTGGATCGACCTGCCGGCGCAGGCGATCAAGTACATCCGCCGCGTGGAAGAACTGATCGAGGCGCCCGTGGCGCTGCTCTCCACCAGCCCCGAACGCGAGCACACCATCATGGTGAAAGACCCGTTCGCGGACTGATCGCGCTTGAAACCTACGCGTCCAGCTTCTCGCGCTCAGCCGACTTCTTGATCGCGTGTTGCAGTTTTTCGAAAGCGCGCACCTCGATCTGGCGCACGCGCTCGCGCGAGATGCCGTATTTCCGGCTCAGGTCCTCGAGCGTCGTGGGGTCGTCCTTCAAGCGCCGTTCGGTCAGGATGTACCGCTCGCGCGGGTTCAAGCCCTTCATCGCCTCGGTCAACAGGCGCGTGCGCTTGCCGAGCTCCTCGCTCTCGCCGAGCTTGACCTCCTGGTTGTCGGACGGATCGACCAGCCAGTCCTGCCATTCGCCCTCGCCGTCCTGGCGCATCGGGGCGTTCAGCGACTGGTCGTGCGCGGCGAGGCGGCGGTTCATCTGCACCACCTCGTCCTCGGTGACGGCGAGATTCTTGGCGATCTTCTGCACGCTTTCCGGCGGAAGATCGCCCTCGTCCAGCTGCTTCATCTGGCCCTTGAGCCGGCGCAGGTTGAAGAACAGCTTTTTCTGCGCCGCCGTGGTGCCCATTTTCACCAGCGACCAGGAATGCAGGATGTATTCCTGGATCGAGGCGCGGATCCACCACATGGCGTAGGTCGCCAGGCGGAAGCCGCGGTCCGGGTCGAACCGCTTGACCGCCTGCATCATGCCCACGTTGCCTTCCGAGATCAGCTCGCTGACCGGAAGCCCGTAGCCGCGATAACCCATGGCGATCTTGGCCACCAGGCGCAGATGGCTGGTCACCAGCTTGTGCGCGGCATCGCTGTCGTTGTGCTCGCGCCAGCGCTTGGCCAGCATGTATTCCTCGTCCGCCGACAGCATCGGGAAGCGGCGGATTTCCTGCAAATACCGGCTAAGGCCGCCCTCGGAGGAGACGGCCGGAAGCGTGGTCGTCGTGGCCATGCCAATCCTTTCTTTCTCGTCCCCCCGGTTGTCCGGCGTCGCCGCCGGAGACGCTGTGTTGTCTTCGCGCACTGAGATTAAATCCTACTGACCTACTAAATTATACACCAGTTTGGTTTTTGTCTAAAGATGAAATTAATACATTGATATCATTAGGAAGATCACTGGTAAAATGTATGTGCTTACCCGTTTTGGGATGCACAAAACCCAATATAGAGGCGTGCAGCGCCTGACGCCCGAGTTTTTCGGCCGCGGCGCTGGCCGCCTCGCCCGCCCGGGCCTTGCGCCCGTGCCTGCCTGCATAGACCGGGTCGCCCATCACGGGGTGCCCCAGCTCAGCCAAATGGACGCGCACCTGATGCGTGCGGCCGGTGGCGAGCCGGCATTCCACGATGCTCGCCACGCCGTTGCCCAGGCGCCGCGCCACGCGATAGCGCGTCAGCGCCTTTTTGCCGCCGCGCGCGACCACCGCCATGCGCTTGCGGTTCAGCGGATCGCGGCCGATTGCACCCGAGATTTCCCCCTGCGCCGGGCTGGGCACGCCCCAGACCACGGCCCGGTACAGGCGTTCGATCGTGCGCGCGGCGAATTGCTTCGACAGCGCCGCATGCGCCGCGTCGTTCTTGGCCGCGACCATCAGGCCGCTGGTGTCCTTGTCCAGGCGGTGCACGATGCCCGGCCGTTTCACCCCGCCGATGCCCGACAGCGTGTCGCCGCAATGCGCCAGCAACGCGTTGACCAGGGTCATGTCGGGATTGCCGGGCGCGGGATGCGCCGCCATGCCGGCCTGCTTGTCGATCACGATCAGATCCTGGTCCTCGTACACGATTGCCAGCGGCAACGCCTGCGGTTGCGGTATCGCCGGAGAAGAGTCGGGAACGAAAATGGCGAAACTTTGGCCCGGTTTGACCCTGCGGGAGGGGTCCGTTATCGTGCCGCCGGTCGCGGTTTGCGCGCCGTGCCCGGTTACGTTGCCGGCCTGGATCAGCGCCTTGACGCGGCTGCGCGACAGCGCCGGCAGCCGCTCGGCGATCAGACGATCCAGCCGCTTGCCGGCATCGCCGGGTCCGGCTGCGATGCCGTGATGCGTTCCGTTCCGCCGCCGATCGCCGCCCATTCCCGCCCGGTCCCCCACGCACGGAGTTAAGGCTCAATCATGCTGGCGCTCAAGAACATTGTCAGCCTGTCGACCGTGCTGTTTGTCGCCGGATTCGTGGCGCTGATCGCGGGACTGATCACCCAAGCCAAGCATAAGCCCGACGCCGGGTTCGGTGCGGCCGAGCTGACGCTGCCGCCCGGCGCGCGCGTGGCCGAAACGGCGGCGACCGGCTGGTGCTGCGCGTGACCCTGACGAACGGCGAGGAGCAGTTTTTGGTGCTGCACATAAACAGCGGCAAGCTTCCTGGCAGCGTGGCGCTGAAAAGCGGGCCGTGACGCAACGGCGGAACAACGGGACATGGCGATGAGCAGGACATGGCGATGAGCAGGAATTTCCGCAGCGACAACGTGGCCGGCGTGCATCCGGCGATCATCAGGGCGATCGAGGCCGCGAACGGCGGCCCGGCCATGCCCTATGGCAACGACGCGATCACCAAGCGCCTGGAAAAGCGCTTCGCCGAAATGTTCGAAACCGAGCTTGCGGTGTTTCCCGTCGCCACCGGCACCGCGGCGAACGCCCTGTCGCTGGCGGCGATGACGCCGCCCTGGGGCGCCATCTATTGCCATGCGGATTCGCATGTGCTGATGGACGAATGCAACGCGCCGGAATTCTATGCATCCGGCGCGCGCCTGGCGCCGCTGCCGGGCGAGCACGGCAAGCTCGCACCCAAGACCCTGGAAGCCGCGCTGAAAAGCGCGCCGCCCGGCGTACATCACGCCCAGCCCGCCGCCGTGACCATCTCGCAGTTGAGCGAGGCCGGCACCGCCTATGCGCCCGACCATGTCGCGGCGCTGGCCAAGCTCGCGCATGCGCGCGGCCTGGGGCTGCACATGGACGGGGCGCGCTTCGCCAATGCGCTGGTGGGGCTCGGCTGCTCGCCGGCCGACATCACCTGGCGCGCGGGCGTGGACATCCTGTCGTTCGGCGCCACCAAGAACGGCGCGCTGGCGGCCGAGGCGATCGTCGTGTTCCGCAAGGACCTGGCCGAAACGCTCGGTTTCCGCCGCAAGCGCGCGGGGCACCTGTTCTCGAAGATGCGGTTCCTATCGGCGCAGATCGAGGCGTATCTGACCGGCGATCTGTGGCTCAAGAACGCGCGCCACGCCAACGCGCAAGCCCAGCGCATCGCCGAGGGATTGGGCGCCGCGCCCGGCGTGCGCATCGCGCATCCCGTGGACGGCAACGAGGTGTTCGCGGAAATGCCGGCGGCGATGGCCAAGGCGCTGGAGGAAGCGGGCTTCGCGCTCGAGCCCTGGGCGGGCGGCCCCGATTTCGATCCCAAGCGGCCGCTGATGCGCCTGGTCGCCGCTTTCGACACCGACCCGAAAAGTGTGGACGCGCTGATCGCCGCCGCGCGCAAGCAAAAAGCGGCGTAAGAGGCGACCCGGGCGCTTGATCCAATGCGGGGCATACGCTAAAGCTTCGCCCTGCCGCGCGGGCCCGACCGCCCGGCATTTTCATGGGGTCCCCTTCGTCTAGAGGCCCAGGACGGCGCCCTCTCACGGCGCAGACAGGGGTTCGAATCCCCTAGGGGACGCCAACTCGCCGCAATTGCCGAAAATCGAACGGTAGAAGATCCGCCTTGGCGCCGCGTCAGGCGACGTCGCAGCCCATCCGGCGGTACATGCCCAGGTAGTCGGCGCGCCAAAGCGCCCACTCGTCGATCTGGCGCTGCGTCAGCCGTTTTTTGAACGCCGCCAGCCGCGCCGCGTCGCCGATATCCGCGGGGTAATCCGCCATCGGGGCGAGCTCGCCCGCGAGCCAGGCCTCGTCCAACGCCGCGTTGTACGGCCGCGGGTCGATTTTGTGCGCCACGCCGTGGCCGCCGGCGTCCGATCTTCCCGTGGACGAAAACGACGGACGCGCCACCTCGCGTCCGAAATCGCAAAACCGCGTGCGTCCGCCCTGGGCCTGCAATTGATGCAGATGATCGAGGGCGCGCTTGAGTATCGCCGGCTCTGCCAGCCATTCCGGCGCATCGCCGAAGGCGGCGCACCAGTAGTCCTTGCGGAAAATCCCGTGCGCGAACATGAAAATCTTGTGGACCTCGGACAGATGCCCGATGGTCGGCGAATAGTACCGGATCAGCAGGTTTTCGCTCAGCACCGCCGTGAACACCGTTTCGCTGCTCGGCGCGAGCCGCGCCATGCTGTTCCACGATAAGCGCAGCATCATGGCGTCGTTGGCCTCGAGGTTGCGCATGACAAGCGGCAGATCGAAGGAGTCCGTGATCCAGGTGTCCTCTTCCAGGATGGCGGCGTAGCCGTTCGGATCGCGGCCGATCTCGCGCACCCAGAACTTCGCCGGATCGTATCGCTGTTGGCGAAGGTCGTTCGGGTCTGCGGGGGGATCGGTCACTTTGAAGGAATTCCTCACCTGGATGCCGAAATGCAGCGTGCGCAGATGATTGAGATATTTTTCCGCCACGCCGTCGTTCAGCAGCACGATGGGCCCGTGGCCGGCGACATGGCGCTTGATCGAGCGGATCAGCCGGTCGATATACGCCGCGCGCGAATGGCACTTGATGTAGGTCGTGATCATCGGCCGCCGCTACAAACGATTGCCGGCCGAGAATGCCAGCCCGCCCCGGCGCCAACAAGCGTGCGGGCAACCCTCACCGCGCGCTGAACGCATAGGGCGACGGGCCTTTCACCTGCTCGTCGACCACCAGCCGGTGCTGCAGTGGCGGAAAAGCGCGCTGACGGCAGTTCTCACGCTCGCACAGCCGGCAGCCCGGACCGATCCCGGTGGCCGCGTCGAGCCGCGACAAATCGAGCCCGTCGGCATAGACCAGCTCGCCCGCGCGCGCGATGTCGCAGCCGATGCCCACGGCCTGGTGCGTGACCGGCGCATGGAACGCGCCGCCCGGCTTTTCCACCGTGCGCGCGATGCAAAAGAAAGTGGCGCCGTCGGGCAACCGCGCCACCTGCGTGCGGATCAGGTCGGGCGTGGCGAAGGCCTGATGCAGAATCCAGCGCGGACAGGCCCCGCCGTAGCGCGAGAAATGGAACCCCGCGGCCGAGAAGCGCTTGGTCACGTTGCCGGCTATGTCCGCGACCGCGAAGAAAAACGGTATGCCCGCGTCGCCCGGCCGCTGCAACGTGGCCAGGCGATGCGCCGCCTGTTCGAACGACACGCCGAAGCGGTGCATCAGCGCTTCAAGGTCGTAGCGCGCGGCGCGCACGGCCGCGGCGAACGGCCGATAGGGCATCAGTACCGCGCCGGCGAAATAATTCGCCAGGCCCACGCGGCACAGCGTCTCGCTTTCGGGCGACGACAGCTTGGCCGCGCGGATATTGGCGTCGAGCGCCGCGCGCCCGTCCATGAGGCCGAGCTGATAGGCGAGATGGAACTGGCGGCTGGATGGCGGCAGGACCTCGGACAGCGACAGCACCCGCTGGTGCGGATCGTAGCGCCGGCGCGCACCGTTCATCCGGTCCTGCGCCGCAATTTCGACCGCGATGCCGTGGCTTTTCGCCAACCGGTCGCCAAGCCCGCGCGCGAGGTCGGCGGCCGACAGCGCCGCCTCGCGCCACAGGTTTTCGGCCGCCTCTTCCACGTCGGCGAAGTAGTTGCCGTGCGCTTCGAAGAAATCGCGCGCCTCTTCCGCCGGCAGCACCACCCGCTTGGTGCGGCCGCTGGGCAGGTTCAGGTTCAGCGCCTGCGCGTCCTCGCGCGCCAAGCGCCAGGCGCGATAAAGCTCGACGATGCCCCGGCCCGCCTTGGGCGCGGTGGCGGCGAGCTGGCGGACCTCGTCGGCATCCACAGCGTGCGCCTTAAGGGCTTGGTCGGCGAACACCTCCTGCAGCGACAGCGCCAGGCGCCGCTCAGCGTCGTCCGACAACTCCTGCAGATCCACGTCGAAGGTCTTGCCCAGCTTCAACAGCAGCGCCACCGTCACCGGCCGTTCGTCGTGCTCGATCAGGTTCAGATAGCTCGGGCTGATGCCCAGACGCTCCGCCATCTGCATCTGCGTCAGCTTCCGTTCCTGGCGCAGCCGGCGGATCTTGCTGCCGAGCAATGCCTTGCGAACCGTCATGGTGCCCTCGCCGCGGCCGGTTTACAGATTTACAGTTCGACGCGTTTCCATGAAAATTTACCGACAACTTTACTAATGAAACTATCATGTTGAGGTTGTTTTTCGCAAGTGCAGTGTAAATATTCACACCGTTGTAAACGTTATACCCCTGCAGCAAGCGAAAGGAATGGCGCCATGGACGGCATATCGACCATGAAAGACGACAAACGCTTCCGCGGCATCAAGCGCGACTACACCGCCGAGGACGTCCGGCGCCTTTCGGGCTCGGTGCGCGTGGCGCATACCCTGGCCGATCGCGGCGCGCGCAGGCTGTGGCATCTGCTGAACACCGAGCCGTTCGTGCCGACGCTCGGCGCGCTCACCGGCAACCAGGCGATGCAGCAGGTCAAGGCGGGCTTGAAGGCGATCTATCTGTCGGGCTGGCAGGTCGCGGCCGACGCCAACAACGCCGGGCAGATGTATCCCGACCAGAGCCTTTATCCCGCAAGCTCGGTGCCCGACGTGGTCCGGCGCATCAATTGCGCCTTCCAGCGCGCCGACCAGATCCAGACAATGGAAGGAAAAAGCGACGCCGATTTCTTCGCGCCGATCATCGCCGACGCCGAGGCCGGGTTCGGCGGCCCCTTGAACGCCTTCGAGCTGATGAAGGCGATGATCGAGGCGGGCGCTGCGGGCGTGCATTTCGAAGACCAGCTCGCCTCCGAAAAGAAATGTGGCCACATGGGCGGCAAGGTGCTGGTGCCGGTGCAGCAATTCATCCGCACGCTGAACGCCGCGCGCTTCGCCGCCGATGTCGAGGGCGTGCCCACGGTGCTGCTGGCGCGCACCGACGCCGATTCGGCGCAGCTCGTGACCTCGGACGTCGATCCGCGCGACCGCCCGTTCCTCACGGGCGAGCGCACGCCGGAAGGCTTTTTCCGCGTCAAGCCGGGCATGGGCAAGGACTACGCGATCGCGCGCGGTCTGGCCTATGCCGAGTACGCCGATCTTCTGTGGTGGGAGACGGCCGAGCCCAACCTGGACGACGCCAAGCGCTTCGCCGAGGCGATCCGCCACCATTTCCCCGGCAAGATGCTGGCTTACAACTGCTCGCCCTCGTTCAACTGGCGCAAGAAGCTGCCAGCCAGGGACATCGCCGAGTTCCAGAAGCGCATCGGCGTCATGGGCTACAAGTTCCAGTTCGTCACTCTGGCGGGGTTCCACCAGTTGAACCACGGCATGTTTGAGCTGGCGCGCGGCTACACGTCGCGCGGCATGGCGGCCTATGCCGAGCTGCAAGAAGCCGAGTTCGCCTCCGAGCCCGACGGCTATACCGCCACGCGCCACCAGCGCGAGGTCGGCACCGGGTATTTCGACGCCGTGGCGCTGGCCGTCTCGGGCGGCCAAGCCTCGACCACGGCCATGGCCGGCTCGACCGAAACCGAGCAGTTCCACGACCGCCACATTCCCACCCCTCAAGCAGCGGAGTGATCCCCATGCAGACCATCGGCACGACGACGACGGCCCGCGACGCCCGGCTTTTCTGGGTGGTGGGCGGCGAATACCGGGACACCGACTTCAAGAGCCTCAGCGGCCAGCCCGAAGTGTTCGGACCATTCGAGGATTACGACGCCGCGATGCGGGTTTGGCGCGAGCGTACCGGCGCGTCCAAATCGGCGGCGCTGGTCCGCTATACCATCGCCGCGGGCTGATCCTAGTCCGCGCCGCCGGCGGGGCAGCGTTGGGCTCCCCGCCGGCGTCTTGCTTGTATGCCGCGCGGCGACGCGCCGGCCAAGCATGGGCTATACTGCGGGCCGCATCCCAACCCGCGCAGCACCGCCCCCCCGTGCGTATATCGTTATGGACCGCATCGACATCCTGCAACGCATCGCCGAGGCGCTGAATGCGCGGCGCTATCTGGAAATCGGCGTTTCCAAGGGAGAAACGTTCTTCCCCCTGCGCATCGCGCGCAAGGTGGCGGTGGACCCCAGCCCGCGCTTAAGCTGGCGCAAGCGCCTGCGCAAATGCTTCACCAACCCGCGCAATTTCTTCAACACGTATCATTTCCTGACCAGCGACGATTTTTTCGCGCGCGTACCCCCGCCGTCCGGCGGCTTCGATCTGGTGTTCATCGACGGCTTGCATACCTATGAACAGGCGCTGCGCGATACGCTGAACGCGCTCAAGGTGCTGAAGCCGGGCGGCGTGATCGCGCTGCACGATTGCAATCCGCCGCACGGCCCAGCCGCTCTGCCCGCCGCGTCGTACGAAGCCGCCGCCGCCGCCAAGGCGCCGGGCTGGACCGGCGAATGGTGCGGCGATGTGTGGAAGGCGATCGTACATCTGCGCGCGGGCGAAACCGCGCTGGAAGTGGCGGTGCTGGATTGCGACTACGGCGTGGGGCTGGTGCGTCGCGGCGCCACTCAGGCCCCGCTCAAGCTCGACATCGCCGGGCTCAAGACCTGGGATTACGCCAAGCTGGCCGCGGGGCGGCGGGAACTCCTTAACCTCAAGCCGCCCGCCTATCTGGAGGAATGGCTAAGGGTTCTAAAAAAGATCAATTGAAAAAGGTAGTTGTACGTTAACTACGCGCCGCGCTGGACGAAGCTTTCGCCGGCGCGGATACTCCATTCCAAGCGTGCACCACCGTCCGACAATCGAACCAAAACGACTGGGAGCATCAAGGTGCGCACGAGTTTTCGCGCCGTTTTCGGCGCAGTTGCGCTTGCGTTACTGGCCGTTGGCGGCCCGGCGCGGGCCGACGAGCGCGACGAGGGCTACCTTGCTTATGGCAAGGGAGACTACCCCACGGCGCTGCGCTATTGGACCGACCAGGCGCAGCTCGGCAACGCCGCCGCGCAATACAACCTTGCCCTGATGTACGACCGCGGCGAGGGCGTGCCGCAATCCTACGACGAATCGATCAAATGGACGCGCCTATCGGCCGAACAAGGCAACCATGCCGCGCAGCTTCGCCTGGGCATGATCCTGGCCGATGGCCGCGGCCTGAAGCGCGATGTGGTCGAGGCGGCAAAGTGGTTCCAGCGCTCGGCCGAGCAGGGCAACTCCCAGGCGCAATACAACCTGGGCGCGATGTACGAAACCGGCCGCGGCGTCGCCCGCGACATGGTCGAGGCGCATAAATGGTTCAACTTGGCGGCGGCGAATTCCGGCATCGGCTGGGACCGCGCCGACGCGTATGTCAGCCGCGACCGGGTGGCCGGCCTGCTGACGCCGGCGCAGCTCGCCGAGGCGCAAAAGCGCGCCCAGGACTGGAAGCCGCGTTCGGCGCAAACCCAGGCGCAGGTCCAGTAGCGCGCTTCCGGCTATTTTTCGAGGACCTCGCGCAGCCGGCCCATGGAAAAGAACAGCCGGTAATGCGCGCCCAGCACCGCGTAGTCCGCTAGCACCAGTTCCGACTGGGCCTCAAAATATTCGCTGCGTGAATCGAGCAGATCCAGCAGCGTGCGCTTGCCCAGGTCGTATTGCGCGCGATAGCCGTCGACCGTGCGCATAGCCGCATCGACGGTATCGCGCAGCGGAGACACCCGGGCGACCGCGGCATACAGCAGGCGATAGGTGACCCGCGTCTCCTCGCGCACCCGCCGGCGCGCCTCGCCGTCGGCCTGGGCAGCGGCCGAGGCCTCGAAGGTGCGGCGGCTGATCGTGGCCACGTCGAGCATGCCGTTGAACAGGTCGTAGCGCAGCCGGAGCATAACGTTGACGTGGCTGTCGCGGCCGATCTCGCCGTCGAGGTTCCTGCCGGTGGCGCCGTTGACCTCGAAATTGAGCCGCGGGTACATCTTGGCGCGCGCGGCGTCGATATCGGCCCGGCGCGCGTCCAGCACGGCCGCAGCGGCCAGCACGCGCGGGTTGACGTGCAGCGCGTCGTCGATCGCCAGATCGACGTCGGTGGGCGCGAAGGCCGAGGAAGATTGCGGCAGTTCCAGGTCCTTGGGCAGGGCGCCGACCAGCTCCAGATAGCGCGCCTCGGCCGCGCGCTGCTCGCCGCGGCGTTGGGTAAGGCGCGACATGGCCTGAGCCAGCCGCGATTCGGCCAGGTTCAGCTCGATTTGGTCGGTCAAGCCCTGCTCCACGCGGTCGCGGACCTTGCCGACGATTTCGCGGTGGTAGGCTTCGTTGTCCACGGCCAGCCGCAGCAGCTCGGCGGTGGACATCACGCCCAGATACACCTCGCTCACGCGCAGCGCGATGCGCTCCGACGTGGCGCTCAAGCGCCGCTCAGCCGCCGTACGCTCGGCCTCGGCCGCCACTTCGCGGCTCGACGTCTCGAACCCGTCGAAGATCAATTGCCGCAACGTCACCTGCCCTTCGGTGCGCCAAAGCTTCAAGTCGGACGGGTCGCCGGGCAGTTTCTCCGCCCGGGTGCGGGTGGTGGGACTGTTGGAGTATTCCCAGCCCGTGTCCGCGTCGAGATCGAGCTTGGGCAGGAAGCCGGCGAAGCGCTCGTCCACGCGGTGGTCGGCGGCGCGCACCAGGGCGCGGTCGCGTAAGACTTCCGGATTGGCCGAGACGGTTTCGCGCATCACCTCGGCCAGCGTCTTGGGCAGGGTCGGCGCGGACGCGGACAGGACGGCAAGGAACGCCAACGCGCCCAGCGCCGCCGCCGAAGGGGACCACCGCCGCATCGCGGCCGCCAGTCCGGGCCTATCCGGTTCCGCCAATACGCCTAGTTCACCTTGTCCTTCGCCTGCGCGATCTTGATGCCGAAACTGTCCAGCAGCACGCCCATCGACGAGACCAGCTCGAAATTTGCCAGCAGGATGCGGAACTCGCCGTCGGTCAGGCCCAGGCGCGCCTGCAGCAGCTCGTTCTGCACGTCGAGCAGATCGAGCAGCGAACGCTTGCCCAGCTCGAACTGGCTGCGATAACCCTCGAGCACCTGCTTGGCGGAGGAGGCATGGGCCTTGAGCGAGGGCAGCCGCTCTTCCGCCGTCATCAGGTTGCGGAACGACACCCGCACTTCCTCGCGGATGCGCCGGCGCTGCTCGTTGTCATCCTGTTTCGCGGCGGCCGCTTCCTCGTCGGCGCGGTCGCGATGCGCCAGGTCGCCCAGGCCGTTGAACACGGTATAGCGCAGGCGCAGGCGCGGGTTCAGGTCGCTGTCGCGGCCCTTGTTGCCGTCGAGGTTCGACCCGGTCGAGCCCAGGACCTCGGCGTCGAGCCGCGGATAATAGAGCGGCGCTTCAGCAGCCTTGGCGTCGGCCTTGCGCGAAAGATAGAACGCGGCGCTGGCCTGGGCCGAGGGGTGATACTGCATCGCGAAGGCGATCGCCTCTTCTTCGCCGGCCGGCCGCTGGTATTGCGGCGCGCCCGGCAGCACCAGATCGGCCGGCATTTCGCCCACCACCTCGATATATCGCGCGATGGCGACGGTGTTTTCGCCGCGGCGCTGCTCGAGCGCCGCGCGGCCCTGCGCCAGGCGGCTGTCGGCCTGGTCGACATCCGATCCGGTGCCACGCCCGCTTTGCGCCAGGTCGCGGATTTGGTTGGCGATTTCGGTCAGCGCCGCGTTGTTCTGTTGCGTGATGTCGACGAACTGCTGGGTGCGCAGCACGTCGAGATACAGCTGCGCCACGCGCAGGCCCAGCCGCTCGCCGGTTTCGGCCACGGTATAGGTGGCCGTGTCGAACGAGAAGTGCGCGGAACTGACGCGCGATTGGGTACCGAAACCGTCGAACAGCATCTGGCGCAGCGAGGCGTTGCTGTCCCTTCGCAAACGCTCGACGCTGCTGGAATTGCCGGGCAGTTTGTCGGCGCGGGTGCGGGTGGTGGGGCTGTTGGTCCACTCGTAGCCCGCCTCCTGGTCGATGTCGAACGTGGGCAGATAACCCGAGAAGGCTTGGTCGATGCCCTTGTCCGCAGCCTTGGCCAAAGCCTTGTCGCGCAGGATTTCCGGGTGGCGCTTGACGGTGATGTCGACCGATTCTTTGAGCGTGCGCGCAAAGCCGTCGCCCGCGAACGCCATGCAAATCGACGCGGCAAGAGCGGCGGCGACCCGGCCATACGGACGGACTCCGCCAATTTTGCGATCAGTGCCTCTCATAACAGCCGCCTTTTTTGCAACGATGTTTTAAGAAAGAGAAGAAATATACAATATTCCAATGGGTAATACAGATGGTTAAGACCGGACCCGCTTGGTATCGCGGCGGTGTGGTATTTTTAGCGCGGAACTGCGCGATTTGCGGCGCAACCCTCAGCAAAAAGCGAACATGGTTATTGCCGGTTAACCGGATGCAGCGGGCGAAACCGGTCCTGCCGCATGTTCGCTATACTATGGGACGTTAGGCGTCTGACACATGGCCCATCATAAACGCACGGACTGCCTGCGAAGAGTGGTCCGGGTATGATGTTAGTTCAGAGCGCCTTGAAGCGCTTGGGGGCGGCACGAAATGTGGGGGAAACTGGCCGCTATCCTAGGCCGCCTTTGGGCGCGCAGCGGCCGGGTGCTGGGTCTGGCGGTGCTGGTCGCCATGCTGGGCCTGCGCTGGCTCGACCCACAGCCGATCGAATCGCTGCGGGTGAAGACCTTCGACCTGTTCCAGCGACTGAAGCCATTGGAACTGGCGCAGCAGCCCGTCGCCATCGTCGATATCGACGAGGCGAGCCTGGCCGAGCTCGGGCAATGGCCGTGGCCGCGGCATTACCTCGCGGCGATGGTGCAGAATCTGATCGGCGCCGGCGCGAGGGTCATCGGCTTCGATATTTTTTTCGTCGAGGACGACGCGCAATCCGGCAAGCGCTACGCGAGCCGCGCCTTTGGCCTGACGCCCGAGCTGAAAGCCGCGCTCGAGGCCCTGCCCAGCACCGACGAGCTGTTCGCGCAATTCATCGCGCAAACCCCCGTGGTGCTTGGCCAAGTCGCCGACCAGGGCGAGCCGGGGCCGCGCGACAGGCGCCCGCCTGTCGTAACGCCGGTTGCGACGATGAACGGCGACCCGCGGCCGTACCTCGTCGGCTTTCGCCGCGCGATCCGCAACATCGAGATCCTGGAGAAAGCCGCGCCCGGCCGCGGCATGGTGGTGCTGGAACCCGAATTCGACGGCGTAGTGCGCCGCGTGCCATCCGTGATTCGCGTGGGCGAGAACATGTACCCGGCGCTGTCGATCGAAATGCTGCGCGTGTTCTCGGGCGCGCCGCAGTATCTCGTGAAGCTCGATCCCCAGCCCGGCGCCGGCATCAGTAGCATCGTGGTGGCGGGCGTCGAGATTCCGACCGACCGGCGCGGGCGGCTTTGGGTGCGCTACTCGCGCCATCAACCCGACATATACATCCCGGCGGCCGATGTGATCGCCGGCAAGTTCGATCCGGAAAAGGTCAAGGGCAAACTGGTGCTGGTCGGCACCTCGGCCGCGGGCTTGCAGGACATCCGCACCACGCCCGTGGAGAGCGTGCTGCCCGGCGTCGAGGTGCATGCGCAGCTCATCAAATCGGTGATGCTGGGACAGCATTTGAACCGGCCGAACAATGTCGACGCGATCGAGTTGTTCGCCGCGCTGGCGGCGGGCCTGATCCTGATCGTGGTGATCCCCATGGCCTCGGCGGCGGCGACGCTCGCGGTGTTCGTGCCGATGGTCGCGGGCATGGCGTACGGGTCGTTCTATCTGCTGACCGAAAAGTCGCTGGTGATCGACGCGACCTTCCCGATCCTGGCCGCCGCCGCGGTTTTCCTGCTGCTGATGTTCGGCAACTATTTGCGCGAGGCGGCGCAGCGCCGGCAGGTGCGCGCGGCCTTCAGCCAGTACATGTCGCCCGCGCTGGTCGAGCAGCTCGCCGAGCATCCGGAACAACTGAAGCTGGGCGGCGAGACCAAGGAAATGACCATCCTGTTCTGCGACGTGCGCGGCTTCACCGCGATTTCCGAGCGGTTCAAGGACAATCCGCAGGGCCTCACCGATCTCATCAACCGCCTATTGACGCCGCTGACCGACGTGATTCTGTCGCGCGCGGGCACGATCGACAAATACATGGGCGACGCGATCATGGCGTTCTGGAACGCGCCGCTCGACGTGCCCGACCACGCCGAGCGCTCGGTCGAAACCGCGCTCGAAATGTTCCAGGCGATGAACCGCTTCAACCAGCGGCGCGAGCGCAAGGCGAAAGCCGTGGGGGTGGCGTTCAAGGGACTGGAGATCGGCGTCGGCATCAACACGGGCGACTGCGTGGTCGGCAACATGGGCTCGCAACAACGCTTCGACTATTCGGTGCTGGGCGACGCGGTGAACTTGGCCTCGCGCCTGGAAGGCCAGTCGAAGGTTTACGGCGTCAAGCTGGTGATCGGCCAGAACACCGCCGCGAAGGTCGCGGACCGCTTCGCGCTGCTGGAACTCGACCGGATCGCGGTCAAGGGCAAGGCCGAGGCGGTGCGCATTTTCACCATCCCTTCCACTGAGGCAAAATTGTCAGATCCGGGTTTCCAGAAATGGCGCGGCGCGCATGACGCGATGCTGGCGGCCTATCGCGCGCAAGCTTGGGAACAAGCCGAGGCGCGTATCGGCGAATGCCGGGCCTTAGGCGGCGGCGCGCTTGACGGATTCTACGAGCTTTACGCCGAGCGGGTGGCGGAATTCCGCCGCACACCCCCGGGCGCGGACTGGGATGGAGTATACCGGGCCGAGACCAAATAGCGCATCGAGCGGGCCCCCGGTTCCAAAACCGCCCAGGACAACACGCGAACGTAACCGGCCATCATTTCGCCATTGGCTGAAGATTACAGCCAGATCATGCGCGCGATTTGTTGTGCGGCGCGAATGCCGCGGATATACTTTTTCACGTGCAATAGAGGAGGAATTGGCTAGGTCGGACCACAATCGTCCGCGTTGCCCCGGAACCGTCCGGGAAACGCCAAAAAATCCCTGGTTCGTTCAGCCCGGGTACATACGTCCTGGGGCAATATCGACGCTTCCGATCCCGGGGCATGAGGCCGCGTAGATTGGCAGGCCAGGTCGAAGGCTGATTGGGAGACAATGATGGACAAGAAGGTCCTGGAGATCGGAGGCCAAGCCATTTACGAGTTCAGGGGCCACCCCAAGCGCACGCCCTGGGAAAAGGCGGCGGCGGAAACCCGCGCCTCGTACCGCGCCCGCATGCAGGAACTCGTCAACGCGCTGGAAGTGAACGGGTTCACGGTCGCGCGCCGCCCTGGCGCCGCGAAGCGCGCCAAGCGCAAGGGCTGACCGCGCCGGCGGTCGGTCGACAGCGCTGCTTGCCGCGCTTGGTCAGGTTTGTGCGCCGCGCCTGCCGGAATACCAATACCAGGCGACGCTCATGAGCTGCGCGGCCAGCAACGCGCCGAACGCCACCTGATACCCGCGCGAATCGAACGCCTGGCCGGTGGCCGCGCCCGTGCCACCCGCCCAAAACTCCACCACCACGCCGATCAGCGACTGAATCGCGAAAGCCACGCCGAACAGCAGCAGGTTGACGCTGGTGTTCGACCGGCCCGCGAGCGCCTGCCCGAAATGCTGCGACAGCAGCGGATAGGTCAGCACGCCCACATTGCCCATCGTGCCGAAGACGATCCACAGCACGGGCGCGGCGGGAATCCATTGCAGCACGAGGCCCAGCTGGGCGAGAAAATACAAGGCCTGGGTGCCGAACACCGTCGCCATCACGCTAACGCCGCGTTTCAGCAACCGGTCGGCCACGACGCCCATCGACAAGGTGCCGACGGAAAACCCGACGGCCATCGTCAGCATCAGCCAGGCTGCGTCCTCGCGGCTGTATCCCGCCACGTCGCGCAACCAGCCGCCGACCCACAAGGTCTGCACCGCGATATAGGTGCCGAGCGTGGCGCAGATCATCGGCGTCAGACGCCAGAACAGCCGGTCGCGGTAGATCAGGCCCAGATCGCTGAGGTGCCGGCGCAACGTCGCCGGCGCGGCGCCGCCACGGCGTTCGGGCACCACGAGAAGAATCACGATCGCGGCCAGCGCCACCACGCCGGCGAGCGCTACGAACACGAAGCGCCAGCCCATCGCCTGGCTCAGCATGTCGGCCGGGCGCGTCGCCATCAGGATGCCCAGCCCGCCGATGGCGGAAACCATCGACGCGGCCAGCGGCCCGCGCTCCGGCGGAAACCACAGCGCGATCGCCTTGAACGACGACATCAGCCCGCCCGAGAAGCCCAGGCCGATCAGCGCGCGCGCGGCGGTCAACGTGACCGCGTCGCGGCCCAACGAAAAAAGCACCCCACCCAGCGCCGCGACGCACAGCATCGCGGCCTGCACGCGCCGGGGGCCGAAGCGGTCGAGCAGCGCGCCGAGGACCGGCTGGAACAGCGCGAAGGGCAGCAGATAGGCGGCGGTCAGCACGCCCAGGATCGACGGTCCCAGCCCAAGATCGCGCACGATGTCGGGCGCCAGCGCCGCGTTCACCGCGCGGAACAGATAGGACAGAAAATAACCGAACGAGAACGGCAGCAGCACCACGGCGCAAAGCCGCGCCAAGCTCGGCGCACGGTCGGCCGCAGGGCCGGTCATGCGGTTTCCTCCCCTTGTTCGTTGCGCGCGATCATACAGGCGTCGTCCGCCGCGGCCAGCGCCTTTAGCCCTGCGCCGCGCGGCGGACAGGTATTCGCGATTGCGAAGGGACGCGGAGCGATTTGTCCGCATAGTGCGGCGGCATGACTTCCGCCAACGCCGCCGCCGGACAGTCGCAGCGCCGGCGCGTGATCGCCGGATCGCTGTGGGTCCTGTGCGCCGTGTCGATCTGGGTGGGGTGGATTCTGAGCGCCCGCTTGGCGCTGGGACCGGCGACCGGCGGGCGCCTGACGGCGTGGGACATCGCGTTTCTTCGATTCTTCGTCGCGGGGATTCTGCTGCTGCCGGTGGTGCTGCGGCGCGGGCTGGGCCTCGACAAGCTGGGACCTGTGTGGTTCGCGGTGCTGGTGGCGGGCGCGGGCGCGCTCTACGTCACGGTGGTGACCTGGGCGCTGTATTTCGCACCGGCGGCGGATGCCGCGGCGCTGCTGCCCGGCACCATGCCGATGTTCGTGGCGATCCTGTCTTATACGATCATGCGCGACCGGCTGGACAAAGGACAGCTCGCCGGCCTAGCGCTCACGCTGGCGGGCGTGGTTGCGCTGATATCGAGCCAAATGCTTGCGCGCGGCGCGACCTACCAGGCCAGCGTCACCCTGGGCCATGGATTGCTGCTGCTCGCGGCCTTCCTGTGGGCGTGCTCGACCCTGGCAATGAAGCGCGGCGGCCTGGCGCCGCTGCACGGCACGGCGATCGTCGCGGTGGTGTCGCTGGCGATCTATGGGCCGATCTACCTGGCCGCGAGCGGATCGCGGGTGCTGACCCTGCCCTTGGGTGAGGCCGCGTTCCATGCGTTTTACCAGGGCGTGATGACCAGCATCGTGTCGCTGATCGCCTATATGCGCGGCATCGCCTTGCTGGGGCCGGCGCGGGGTGCGGCGTTCAGCGCGCTGGTGCCGGTCATGGTGGCGCTGACCGGCATTCCGCTGCTGGGCGAAATCCCCACGACCCCGGCCTGGCTGTCGGTCGCGCTGACGGCCCTCGGCGTGTTGCTGGCCTCGGGCGTGCTGCGGGCGCTCAGGCGCGGCTGAACGCGTTTAAGCGCGCCGCGCGGCGATCAGGAATTCGCGATTGCCGTCCGCGCCTGCGATTGGGCTGTCGGTCACGCCCAAAACCGACCAGCGGCTTTGCGCGCCGAGCCAGCGCTCGATGCGCAGGCAAACCTCTTGGTGCAGCGCCGGATCGCGCACGATGCCGCCCTTGCCCACCCTGCCCGGCCCCACTTCGAATTGCGGCTTGATCAGCGCGACCAGATGGGCGCCGGGAGCGGCGAGCGACATGGGCACGGGCAAAACGGTTTCCAGGCCGATGAAACTCGCGTCGCACACCATCAGTTCGATAGGCTCGGGCACCTGGTCCTTGGTCAAATGCCGCGCGTTGACGCGCTCCAGCAGCACGACGCGCGGATCGTTGCGCAAGGACCAGTCCAACTGGCCGTGCCCGACATCGACCGCGTAGACGCGCCGGGCGCCGCGCTTGAGCAGCACGTCGGTGAAGCCGCCGGTCGAAGCGCCCACGTCCAGGCAGATCTTGTCCGCTGGATCGATGTTGAAATGGTCGAGTGCGTGCGCGAGCTTCAAGCCCCCCCGCGAGACATAGGGATGCTCCTTGCCTTTCACCTCGATCGCGGCGTCCTCCGCGAAGCTCGATCCCGGCTTGTCGGCGCG
>JAHFPH010000057.1 GCA_023266845.1 Rhodospirillaceae bacterium | reverse complement strand
CGAACTCCCGCCTGATCTTGTCGGTGTGCTCGCCGAGCTTGGGCACGCGGCCGAATTCGGGCCCCTTGCCGGTGGCGCGCGCGGGCGGCGCCACCAACTCGATGTCGCCGAATTCCGTGCCGACCGGCGTGCGGCGCAATTGCGGATGCTTCAGCAACTCGGGAATGCCATTCAGCGCGCCATAGGCGATACTTGAGGCGCGCAGCTTCTCGATTAGCTGCGCCCGCGTCAACCTGCCGAAGGCTTCGTTCAGCAGCGCGTCGAGCGCCGGCCGGTTGGCCACGCGCGCCACGTTGTCCTTGAAGCGGACGTCGCCCGCCAGATCGGGCCGACCCATCACCTGGTCGCGCAGCCGCGCCCATTCGCGCTCGTTCTGGATCGAGATCAGCACGCCGCCGCCGTCGCCCGCGCGGTAAAGCCCATAGGGCGCGACCGAGGGATGGTTGAGGCCCATGCGTTTGGGTGCTTGCCCTGTGTATTGGAACTGCAACAGCGGCACGGTCATCCAGTCGGCCATCGCGTCGAACAGCGACACGGCGATTGCGCTGCCCTCGCCCGTGACGCCGCGCTTGATCAGCGCTTCCAACACCGCGTTGTAGGAATAGAGTCCGCAGGCGATGTCGCACACCGACACGCCCACGCGCCCCGGCCCTTCCGGCGCGCCGGTCACCTCGCATAGTCCCGATTCCGCCTGCACCAGAAGGTCGTAAGCTTTCATTTCGGCATACGGGCCTTCGTCGCCATAGCCCGAAATGTTCACGGTGATCAGGCGCGGGTTTTTCTCGCGCAAGCTCTCCGAGCCGAAACCCGCGCGCTGGGCGGCGCCGGGCAGCAGGTTCTGGATGAACACGTCGGCCCTGGCGAGGATGCGATGCAGCAGAACGGCGTCCTCGCGTTTCTTGATGTCCAGCACCAGGGATTCCTTGCCCCGGTTCAGCCACAGGAAATAGGCGCTGCCGCCCCGGGCGAAGCGGTCGTAGCCGCGCGCGAAATCGCCCTCCGCGCGCTCGATCTTGATGACGCGCGCGCCCGCGTCGGCCATGCGCGACGAGCAGAACGGCGCCGCCACCGCCTGCTCCAGCGAGACGGCCAAAATGCCCTCGAGCGGGCGCTTGGATCGGGGCGTTTCCGCCATGGGGGTGAGAGACTAGCGGGGCCGCCGCCTATCGACAAACCGGATGGGGTTTGCTATCACGCGCGCTCGCAAACGGCTGTCAGGCCGTCAGCACGACAGTCCGGGCGGGCGCATAGCTCAGTTGGTAGAGCAGCTGACTCTTAATCAGCGGGTCCAAGGTTCGAGTCCTTGTGCGCCCACCACTTCCGTGAATTCACGATCCGCCGGGTAAGCTTAAGGGGAAGCGCCGTGCACGATGCCGGCGCCCTATTTTTTCGCGCCCAGTTCGCTGAACCGGCCCAATCGCAATCCGGCAGACTCGATATCCTGCAAGAACGCATCGCTTTCCAGATAGGCCAATTCATCCTTGCGACGGTCGACCACGCGATCGATTTCGGCAAATGCTGCGTCCGCATAACCGGGATGGCGCATCGGCATCAACCCCGCCGCCGATAGGCGCCTTTTGCCCGGTAAATCGCGAATACCCGCGCTTACGGCAGGCGAGATGCCGTAGTCGTCAGCGCATAGGGCGAATGTGATGGGCGCACTCATGGCCTCAATAAAGCTTAGATGGCTAAGCCTCCAGAACGCCAGCCGTCCCATTGGTTGGATACGGGCTGCGAATGGTTTTCAATTCGCGTGATTTCAAAGGAAATTTGTTAATCTTCGCGTCATAAACACGTAATATTCACATCATGAACCTGTCATCCTGGCCCTAAATGGCTCTATACTTCGTAATCACTGGATAACAATCACCCTCTTGGATTAGGTTTCCAGGCGCAAATTCGACCGCGCACCGACAGGACTACCCGAGGATCTGATGCTTCGGCATCTTCCCGGCCTCTGACGCGCGCTGAGATTAGCAGCCCGGATCAACTTAATTCGCGAGGCCGGAGTGATCTTTTTGCTGGTAACCCTGGCGTTCTATCTGTCCGCTACGGCTACGTTGGCTTCGATGGGGTACCTGGCCATCGCGGCTTGGAACCTCGCGCGCTTCCCGCGTCCGTTGGCGCCAACGGGGGGCCTGCGCCAGGCGGTTACAATCCTAAAGCCCCTTTGCGGGATCGATTTCGGCGCCTATGAAAATCTTCGCTCATTCTGCCGCCAAGATTATTCGGCCTTGCAGATCATTTTTGGCGTCAAAGATGCCGATGATCCGGTGATTGAAATCGTGCGGCGATTGATCCGCGAGTTTCCCGAGAAGGACATCGCACTGGTAATCGCCGATCAGATCGTCGGCGCAAACCTGAAAGTCAGCAACCTCGCCAACATGTATGGCGTGGCCAAGCATGACCTTCTCATCATTGCCGACAGCGACATTCGTGTTGGTCCAAACTACGTGTCCCAGGTCGCCGCATCATTCGCCGACCCCGCCGTGGGCGTGGTGACATGCCTGTACAAGGCAAAATCGGCAGGCGGGCTTATCTCGACGCTGGCCAGCATGTCGATCAATGAATGGTTTCTGCCGTCGGCGTTGACGGCGATCGCGTTGCAAGGCCCGCGCTTCTGCTTCGGCAGCACGATGGCGGCGCGGCGCAAGGTGGTTGATGGCATCGGCGGATTTGCCAAGCTGGCAACCTATATTGCGGACGATCACATGCTGGGTCTGCTGACAATGCAGCTTGGCTATAAAATCCATCTTTCCAGCTATGTCGTCGAAAATGTCGTGCATGAACCAAGCCTATCCAGTCTATTCGCGCACGAACTGCGCTGGGCGCGCACAATTCGGTCAATTCAGCCCCGTGGACATGCATTCTCTTTCACGATGTATGGGCTTACACTCGCGATCATCACTGCCGCGCTGGCCATGCCCGTGATTGGCATCAATCCCGCGGTTCTCGGCATTCTGGCTGTTGCATTCGCGCTGCGGTGCGTGATTCACTATATTGCTCGCACGCGCCTGAAACTTTCGGAGTCGAGCGTTCCCTGGCTGATTCCAATGCGCGATTTGCTAAGCTTCGCAATCTGGGCAACCAGCGTTTTCGGCAGCCGTGTGGTATGGAAAGGCTGGACCATGTCGATCGGATCAAAGGGCCAACTGACGGCGAAGGGCCTCCCCAACCTATGATGAAGACTCTGTTACTGAACCCTCCATCATTCGACGGGTTCGATGGCGGCGCGGGATCGAGATATCAGGCGCGGCGCGAAATACGATCGTTCTGGTATCCCACATGGCTCGCGCAACCGGCCGCATTGATTCCGGGCAGCCGGCTGATCGACGCACCGGCTCGCGGCCTGTCGTTGGATGACGTCTTGCTGCTGGCTGGGGACTACGAGCTTCTGGTCATGCATACCAGCACCCCGTCCTTCCCGTCGGACATCAAGGTCGCCGAGGCGTTCAAGGCCGCCAATCCGAAACTTGTCATCGGCATGGTAGGCGCCCATGTCGCCGTCCTGCCGGACGCATCGTTGGCGGCGTCGACCGCGATCGATTTCGTGGGCCGCAATGAGTTCGACTACGCGATCAAGGAAGTCGCCGACGGCCGGCCGATCGCCGAAGTGGACGGCCTGAGCCACCGGAAGAATGGCAGCGTGGTGCACAATCGCGACCGCGCCATGATCGAGAATATGGACGAGTTGCCGTTCGTTACCGATGTCTACAGGCGCGATTTGGTGATCGAAGACTATTTCATCGGATATCTGCTGCATCCCTATGTATCGTTTTATACCGGCCGCGGATGCAAGTCGCGGTGCACGTTTTGCCTTTGGCCGCAGACAATCGGCGGCCATCGCTATCGCACGCGCAGTCCTGACAGCGTCGCAAGCGAAATCGCCCGCGCCAAGCAGAACTTCCCGCAGGTGAAGGAGTTCTTCTTCGACGACGACACCTTCACCGACGACCGTCCGCGAGCCGAGGCCATCGCGCGCTTGCTGGGCAAGCTCGGCGTCACCTGGTCGTGCAACGCCAAGGCGAATGTGCCTTACGAAACGCTCAAGATAATGCGCGAGAATGGGCTCCGCCTGCTGCTGGTCGGCTATGAGTCGGGCAGCCAGCAGATCCTGAACAACATCAAAAAAGGCATGCGGATCGAGTTCGCTCGGCGCTTCAGCGAGGATTGCCGCAAGCTCGGCATCACCATCCACGGAACGTTCATCGTCGGCCTGCCCGGAGAGACGCGCGAGACGATCAACGAGACCATCCGCTTCGCCAAGGAAATCAACCCCCATACGATACAGGTTTCGCTCGCGGCCGCTTACCCAGGCACCGAGCTATACCGGCAGGCGGCCGAGAATGGCTGGCTTCTCAACCAAGGGGCCGGTCTGGTAGGTGGGAGCGGATTGCAGGTCAGCTCGCTCGAATACCCGACTTTATCGCATGCTGAAATCTTCGACGCGCTCGCCACGTTCTACAAGCGGTTCTATTTCCGCCCCCGGAAGATCGCCGAGATCACCTACGAGATGCTCCGCAGCCAGGAAATGATGCGGCGACGGCTGCGTGAAGGCGTCGAGTTCTTCCGGTTCCTGGCGGAACGGCGCAGCCATGCATGAAATGGCAGGCGGTGTCGGCTCTCCCGATGCGCTCGCGGCTTCGCCATCCTCCTGCGATTGCTAAATTCCGGCTGAACTGTCCCGGTCGAAATGTCACCCGACGCTCCACCTTTGCGGCGTTCGTCCGGCCACGACGCTGACGGCCCAGCGCCGTCCGTCCGTCCGTCTTCCCGTTTGGGACTGATGATTGTTTCGTCTATCGGTTGGTGGATCGAGTGGGCTGCACGACGGGCGCGCCTGGTCGTTTCAGCGGCCGCGATCATAGCTGCGGTGGCCGGAGCTTATGCCGCCACCCATCTGCGCATGGAAACCGACACCAACGCCTTGCTGTCATCCGACCTGCCTTACCGCAAGACGCAAGAGAGCTTCGACAAGGCGTTTCCTCAGCTCGGCGATAACATCGTGATCGTCATCGACGGCAAGACGCCGGAGCGGGCGGAAGAGGGCGCCCGTGCGCTGGCCACCAGGCTCCGCGCCCATGGCGGCCTGTTCGAGCAGGTTTTTTTCCCCGCCGGCGATCCGTTCTTTCGCAAGAACGGGCTGCTGTTTTTGAGCACGGGAGAGCTGCAGACGCTCTCCGACCGCCTGGCGGACACCCAACCGCTGCTCGCCACCCTGGCCAAGGATATGAGCCTGCGCGGCCTGTTCGATCTGCTGAGCCAGGGATCGGAGGCCGTTGTCGATGGCACCACCGACGCGGAGCAGCTGGTCGAGGCGTTCAAGCGGATCGGCGACGCGGTCGAGGCGTATGCGAAGAACGGTTCGGCGGAATTGAATTGGCGGGAGCTGATGCAACCGACCCCTCTATCGCCGTCCGATTACCGCCAGTTCATTCTGGTCCAGCCGCACCCCGACTATTCCAGCCTGGCGCCGGCGGAATCCGCCATCGCCATGGTCCGCGCCGATATCGCCGGGGAGGGGCTGACCGAGGCGCGCGGTGTCCGCGTGCGGTTGACCGGCGGCATTCCGATCCGCGAGGACGAAATCAAAAGCGTGACCGACGGCGTGGGGCTGGCCAGCGTCATTTCATTCGTCATCGTGACCACCGTGGTTTTCATCGGCCTTCGTTCATTGCGCCTGGTCCTGGCGATCGTCTTGTGCCTGGTCATGGGATTGATGTGGACAGTGGGCTTTGCGGCGCTGGCGATCGGACATCTGAACCTGTTGTCGGTCTCCTTCGCGGTGATGTTTATCGGGATAGCCGTCGATTTCGGCATCCAGATGGGCCTCCGCTACAAGGAAAATGCCAGCTGGGGGCTGTCGCACGGCGCGGCGCTGGTTCAATCCGCCGAGACCGGTGCGGCGGTGTGTCTGGCGGCGCTTTGCGCGGCGATCGGGTTCCTGGCCTTCGTGCCGACCGCGTATGTTGGGCTGGCCGAGCTTGGCGTCATCTCCGGCGCGGGCATGCTGATCGGCGCCGTCTTCGCGCTCACCGTTCTGCCGGCGTTGCTGACGCTGATGCCGCCGCGGGCCGAGATCCGTCATGACGGACGCGCGCCTTCGACGTCGGCCCGCGGGCGTTTCATCGTGCGGCATTGCCGGGCGATCTGCCTGGGGGCGCTGGTGCTGGGCAGCGCGTCCCTGGCGGCGCTGCCCTGGGTTCGCTTCGACTTCGATCCGATCGCGCTCGACGACCCGAACGCGGAGTCGGTTCAAACCTATATCGACCTGGCCCAGAACGGCAGCACCTCGCCGTATTCGATCAATGTGGTCGCCACCGATCTTGGAGCTGCCGACAGTCTCGCCCGCCGGATCAACCCGCTTGCGGTCGTGGACAGCACCATCACTCTGCAGTCCTTTATTCCGAACGAGCAGGCCGAGAAGCTCGACATCATCCGCAGCACCGCCATGTTCATGCAGCCGGTCTTGGTGCCCGGCCAGGCCAGCGACAGGCCGACCTTCGCCGATTACAGTCAATCCGCCGACAAGTTTGCGGCCCAGGTACAAATACTGATCGCGTCGCCCGAAGCGGGACCGCTGGCGGAGCCGGCGCGCCGCTTGGCCGATCTCGTAGGGCGCTTCATCGACGGCGCGCAGGCGCCGCAGAAAATCGCCGGACTCGAAACGGCCCTGCTTGCCGGCCTGCCGTATCAACTCGACTCGTTGCGTGACGGGATGGCCGCCGGCCCGGTCACGCTGGAAAGCCTGCCCGCCGATCTGCGCGATCGGTATATGGCGGCGGATGGCCGCGCACGGGTGGAAGTGTTTCCCAAGGAGAACCTGACCGATCGCAATGCGCTGCGCCGTTTCGTCGACACGGTGCGGCACGTCGCCCCCGACGCGACCGATACGCCGGTCATTCTGCTGATGGGCGGCGACGCAATCATGTCCGCTTTTGCGGTCGCCGGTGCGCTGGCGGTCGGCGCGATCTCGATACTGCTGCTCGTCGTGCTGCGAAGCTTCGTATATTCGGCGCTGGTGCTGCTGCCGCTTATCCTTGCGTTGGCGCTTTCGGTTGCCGTGATGACGCTATCGGGCATGTCGTTCAATTTCGCGAACGTGATCGCCCTGCCGCTGCTCCTGACACTCGGTGTCGCCTTCGGCATCTATCTGGTGTTTCGCTACCGGGAAATCGGCAATGTCGCCGATCTACTGCGTACCAGCACCCCGCGGGCTGTCCTGTTCAGCGCGCTGACCACCATGGTTTCGTTCGGCAGTCTCATGGTGTCGAGCCACCGCGGCACCGCCAGCATGGGGCTGCTGCTCACGATCTGCTTGACGCTGGCGATGGCTTGTACGTTGATCGTCCTTCCGGCGCTGCTGGCGTGGCGCGAAAGGTGGCGGCAATCGCGTGCCCCCCTTGCCCACGATATAGGTGTAAGCCGTTGAAAGCGAAACGCGGCCTTGCCCTGCTTATGGTCGCCGGTATCGCCGTCCTGCTTTCGCTGGTCGGCTATTTCGGATTTGCATCGGTCGCGGCGGCGCTCGCGGCCGTCGGGTGGGGCCTGTTTCTCATTCCTTTGTTTCATCTCGTACCGCTGCTGTTGTCGTCGCTCGGGTGGCAGGCCTTGCATTTCAGCACATGGCCCAGCCCGATCGCCGTGTTCCTGCGGGCCCGTTGGATACGCGAGTCGATCGATGGCCTGCTGCCGGTCGGCCAGGTCGGCGGCGAGTTGATCGGCGCGCGCATGCTGACCAAGCATGGGGCCAAGGCGAGCGCCGCGGTCGCGGGCTGTATCGTCGATTTGACGATGGAAGTGGTCTCGCAGTTCTTTTTCGGCCTTGTGGGGTTGGGCCTGCTTGTCGCCCGTCACGGCTATAGCGGCCCTGTGTATTGGCTGATCGTCGGTGTTTGCGTCGCCGCGCCGGCCCTGCTGGGGTTTGTCCTCGCCCAGCGCTGGGGATTGTTCAAACTGGTCGAGCGCGGCCTCGAATCCCTCGCTCAGTGGCTGGGGCTGGACTCGCTCGGCCAGATGACGGGATTGCACGACGCGATCGCCGCGATTCACCGCGATCGGCGCGGGCTTGCGGTCAGCTTCATGTGGCATTTCTCTTCCTGGGTGATCGGCGCCGGCGAGATTTGGCTGGCGCTGCATTTCATGGGCCAGCCCGCCGACTTCGGCACGGCGCTGATCCTGGAAAGCCTGGGCCAGGCGGTGCGCAGCGCGGCCTTCGTCGTGCCGGGCGCGTTCGGCGTGCAGGAAGTCGGATTCGTCGTGCTCGGTGCCATACTGGGTCTGGATCCTGAAGTCGGTTTGGCGGTTTCCCTGGTAAAACGCGTGCGCGACCTGGCCCTTGGGCTGCCGGGACTGCTGGCATGGCAATTGGCCGAGGGACACACTCTGATGCGCTGGCTCAAGAGCGGTTCGTCGCCCACCGGCCGCCGGCAGGGGGAGTGACATGGCCGGCGGTTCCTGGAGCCATCGCATCGCGCGCGTCATGGTGCTGCCGCTGGTGGGCGGGCCGGTCACGCCCAACCACCTGACCACGGCGCGCCTGGCGACGGGCGTGGCGGCATGCGCCGCATTCGCGGTCGGCACGGGGACCTGGAACTTTTGGGGCGGCGTGTTGTGGATTCTGTCCGCGTTGCTGGATCGCGCCGACGGCGAATTGGCGCGGCTCGGCAACGCCTCCAGCCCCTGGGGCCACGCCTACGATTACGCCTGCGATGTCGCGGTCAATGGGCTGTTCTTTCTCGCCATCGGCATTGGCTTGCGCGACGGCGGCCTTGGTCTGTGGACCGTCGCGATGGGCGCGGTCGCGGGCGCAACCGTGGCGGTGGCGTCGATTCTATCCGAGGTTCTGGAACGCCGGCGCGCCGACGGGGCAAAGGCCTATGCCGGCTATGGCGGCTTCGACTTCGACGACGTGCTGTATCTGTTCGCCCCGGTCGCCTGGCTCGGCTGGCTGTTCCCGCTGCTTGTCGGTGCTGCGATCGGCGGCCCGGTGTTCGCCCTGCTGACATGGTACAGGCTGATATCGTCGAGATCGCCGGCCTGATTGTCCGATCCGTTTGCCGGAAGGAATGACCGATCATGCGGGCAGCATTCGTATTTATCTTCGCGGCCCTAGCCATGTGCGGGAATTCTTCGACGACCGAAGCCAAGGCGGTCGACGGCTTTCGGCTTGCCGAGATGTGCGCGCAAAGCGCGCTGAATGCCCAGTGCGAGTCGTACGTCCTGGGTGTCGTCGACGTATACGCGAGCATGACGAAAAGCCCGCGGCTATGCCTGCCGCATGACTTGGATCGCGCAGAGCTGGTCGACGCCGTCAGAAAATATGTAAGAAGCCATCCCGAGGAGGGGCAGTATTCGGCACACTCGATCGTTTTGCGCGCGGTCGACGAGAAATTCCCTTGCAGGGCCCCTAAGAAAAAATAACGCATTCAATGCTCGCGGCTCCCAGGGCTTGGCTCTCGATCGGCGAGTCCAAGGTTTGTGCCCTTGTGCGTCCACTACTTCCTGCCGATACCCTTCCGCCAATCGTGATGGAGCCGTGCGCCATGAATTTGCCGAGCGCGGTCGTTCTGTTCGTATTCCTTGCGCTTGTTGCCGGGCCGCCCGCGCAGGCGGCGGATTGCGCGTCGCCGCCCGATTCCCGGCTGCTGGGCAACTGGAGCGTCAGCCCCACGCATCTGACGGTGCGGCCCGAAGGCAAGGACAGCGTCTGGGAATACCGCCGCGATCCGGGCCTGGTGACCGAACGCTGGGGCGAAAAGCAGATGGCCGCGGGCAAGCCAGGGTTCGGATCGGCGGGATGCCGCGCGGGATTGGCCATAGGGCCGGGCGGCGCCTCGCGAGGCCGGAGCTGGCGTCCCCGGCAGGAGTTGAACCTGCGACCCCCGGTTTAGGAAACCGATGCTCTATCCAGCTGAGCTACGGGGACGCCGGGGCGGATATATAGCACCGCGGCGCCGGGCCGGGCCATCGCCATTCCCCCGGCGATTTGCTAGAACCGCCGCCGGTAAACGGGAGAACGCCATGAACATCAAAGGCCATGCGGCGATCGTCAGCGGCGGCGGCTCGGGGCTGGGCGCCGAGACCGCGCGGCATCTGGCCAAGGCCGGGGCCAAGGTCACGGTGCTGGACGTGCAGGCCGACGCCGCCGGCAAAGTCGCCGCCGAGATCGGCGGCCTGGCCGTGGCCTGCGACGTGGGCGACGCCAAAAGCGTCGAGGACGCGGTCGCCAAGGCCCGCGCCGCGCACGGGCCCGCCCGCGTGGCGGTGTGCTGCGCCGGCATCGCGCCCGCCCAGCGCATCGTCGGCAAGGAAGGCCCGATGCAATTGTCGGAGTTCGAGCGCGTCATCCGCGTCAACCTGATCGGCACCTTCAACCTGATGCGCGTGGCCGCCGCCGACATGGCGGCGCTGCCGCCGCTCGAGGACAACGAGCGCGGCGTGATCGTGATGACTGCCTCGGTCGCGGCTTACGAAGGCCAGATCGGCCAGTCGGCCTATGCCGCGTCCAAGGGCGGGGTGGTGGCGCTGACCCTGCCGGCGGCGCGCGAGTTCGCGCGCTCGGGCATCCGCGTGATGACTATCGCGCCGGGCCTGATCGGCACCCCCCTGCTGCTCAACATGCCCAAGCCGGTGCAGGACGGCCTTGCCGCCGGCGTGCCGTTCCCCAACCGTTTTGGCCATCCGCACGAATACGCGCGCCTGGCGATGCACATGATCGAGAACGTGCAATTGAACGGCGAGGTGGTGCGCTTGGACGGCGCGCTGCGCATGCAGGCGAAGTAGCGCGGTGGCCGACAAGCCCAAACGCTGGTCCACGCCGCCGACGCTCGAGGATATCGAGGCGCTGGCCGACTGGGCGCTGGGCACGCTGCCCGAGAAATTCCGGCGCATTGCCGGCGACGTTATCGTGCGCGTCGAGGACTTCCCGGACGAAGAGACCGAGAAGGAGATGGAGCTGGAAAGCCCGTTCGACCTGATGGGGCTTTATCGCGGCGTGTCGATCGACCGCAAGACCAGCGGCGATTTGCCGCGCGAACCCGACATGATCTTCCTTTATCGCCGATCGCTGCTGGACTATTGGGCCGAGAACGGCGAGGACTTGCCGCATCTCATCCGCCACGTCATGATTCACGAAATCGGCCACCATTTCGGCCTGTCCGACGCGGACATGGAAGCGATCGAGAACCAGGCGGCGGAGTAAGCTTCGCATTTTCGCCGCATTTTCGGGGAACATGGGGTTATGGGGACAAACGACAGCGGAAAGGAGTCCGCGCCTATGCCGTACGCATTGATGCTCGCTTTGTCCCTGGTGCTGGCCTGGCCGGCCGTAGCGCAGAATGCGCCACCGCAATTGCCGCGGGTGCAGGGCGCGCCCCCGGTGGCGCCGACCGATGCGATCGCGCGCATCGACGCGGCGCGCGGCCTCTATCGCTCGAACAAGCTGCTGCAGGCGGTCGACGAACTGGACGCGGCGATCGACGCGATTCACCGGCAGCTCGCCCAGGCCTACGCCCCCACCTTGCCGCTGGCGCCGCCGGGATGGACGATCGAGCAGCCCGATCTCAACCGCCTGGCGCTGTTGGGCAGCGCGGTCGCCTCGGCGCGCGACTATCGCCAGAACAACGGCCAGGGAAGAATGAATGCGCGCATCGTGCTGGACGGCGACATGGTGCGCCAAATGCAGCCCCTGTTCGGCAACCCGATGCCGCAAGGCCTGCCGCCGACGGTGCGCCGCGTGAAGCTTAACGACGACGAGGCGGTGGTCGCCTACGATCCCAAGCAGCGCGGCGGCGAGGTGTCGATGCTGGTCGGCAACCGCATCCTGCTTCAGGTCGAAGGCCAGAACGTGCCCAGCGCCGATCCGATGCTGGCGGTGATGCGCGAATGGAACATCGCCCAGTTGCGCAAGCTGGCGGGGCTGTAACAAAGCCCGTTCCGTCCGGCCTCGGAATTGCGTAGAATCCGGGCATGGGCGATCGGTTCGACAGGCGGCGGCTCAAGCAGGCCCTGGACAAACTGCCACCCGGCAGCTTGCCCGGCTTGGCGCCGTTTCTGTTTCCGTCGGACGAGCCGGCGCGCTTCGGCCTCGGTCACAATAACGGCCCGCCGCTGGAATCGCCGAACTGGGTCGGGTTCTGCTGGCGCAAGGCGCATGAGCGTGCCTGGGCCAGCCCGCCGCTCGAGGTGATTCGCATGCGGATGAAGCGCGCGCAGGAGCTGGGCATGACCTATCGCGAATACACCGCGATCATCATGGATCGCGGGATTTATCTATAGAGTGGTGCGGCCTCATACTTCGACAAGCTCAGCATGAGGCCGATTTATCATCCTCATCCTGAGCCTGTCGAAGGATGAGGATGAAAAGCCGCTAGACCAATTCCCGCACGCGCCGGCGCAATTCCGGCAGCACGATTTTCCCGAACCACGGATTCTTCTTCTCCCAGGCCGTCGTGCGCCAGCTGGGATGCGGCAGGGGCAGGTAACGCGGCAGGTATTGCCGGAAATTCCGCACCGTCTCGGTCATCGTCTTCCGCCGGTCGTCCTTCAGGAACCCGGCTTGCGCGTAGCCGCCGACCAGCAGCGTCAGCTCGATGTTCGGCAGCAGCGGCAGCAGGCGCGGATGCCACAGCGGCGCGCATTCGGGCCTTGGCGGCGCGTCGCCACCCTGCGGCAGCACGCCCGGATAGCACAATCCCATCGGCAGAATCGCCACGCGCGTCGCGTCGTAGAAATCTTCGCGGCTGAACTTCAGCCATTGCCGCAGCCGGTCGCCCGACCGGTCGTTCCACGGCAGTCCGGTTTCGTGGACCTTGGTGCCCGGCGCCTGGCCCACGATCAAAATCCGCGCCGCGACGGACAGGCGGAACACGGGGCGCGGACCCAGCGGCAGATGCGCCGCGCATACCCGGCAGGCGCGCGCCTCTTGCATCGCGCGGTCGAGTGCCGTGTCAGTTGCGGTTGAGGAGCTTCTCGGCATAGGCGGGCACCAGGCTGGCTGCCGGACCGTACAATTTTTCCTGAAACAGCGACGCGCCTTCCGACGGCTCCAGATTCAATTCCACCGTGCGCGCGCCCGCGCCCCGCGCCTCGGCCACGAAGCCCGCGGCCGGATACACGTTGCCCGAGGTACCGATGGAGATGAAGGTTTCGCAAGTCCCCAGCGCCGCGTAGATCCGCTCCATGTCGAGCGGCATCTCGCCGAACCACACGACATGCGGGCGCATCCCGCCCACCGCGGTGCAGGCCGGGCAGGGGGTTTCCGGCGACAGATCGCCGCGCCATTCATGCGCGGCCGCGCATTCCGCGCAGCGCGCCTTCAACAGCTCGCCGTGCATGTGGATCAGGCTTTCGCTGCCCGCGCGCTCGTGCAGATTGTCGATGTTCTGCGTCACGACAAGCACCCGCCCGGGCAGGCCGCGCTCCAGCGCCGCCAGCGCCTTGTGCGCGGCGTTGGGCGCGATATGCGCGCCTTGCAGATTGCGCCGGCGCCAGTTGTAGAACTCGTGCACGCCCCTGGGATTGCGCGCGAACGCCTCGGGCGTCGCCACGTCCTCGATCCTGACCTTGGACCAGATGCCGTCCTTGTCGCGGAACGTGTCCAGGCCCGACTCTTTCGATATGCCAGCGCCGGTCAGGATGACGATCGACGGCAACATCGTCTCACGTCCCGTTCAGCAGCGGATAGGTGGCTTCCTCGCGGTACACCGAATGTCCCTTGCCCTGGTGGCTGGAAAACAGCGCGAATTCCTCGACCCCGATCGGCCCGGCGCGGAACAGGTTATGCGCTTCGTGGAATGCCTGCACGCGCGGTGCGGGCGTCTCTTTCAGCCGGGCCAGGGTGACGTGCGGGATGAATTTCCGCGTTTCGGGTTCAAGCCCCATGCGCTGCATCGCGTTCTCGATCTTGCCTTGCAGGCGCATCAGCGGCTCGTTGCGCTCGACGCCCACGTAGAGGGCGCGCGCCTTGTCGCCGGGCCCGAAATGATCCACGGTCGCCAGCGTGATGGCGAATTGCGGCATGCGCAGGCGCAGCAATTCGGAGTCGATGTCCTCCGCCCTGCCCATCTCCACTTCGCCGATGAAGCGCAGCGTCATGTGGAAATTCTCGGGCGGCTCCCAGCGCGCGCCGGGCACGCCGCCGCACATCGCGGCAAGGCTGAGCCGCACCTCCTCGGGCAAAGCAAGGCCTACGAACAGGCGGATCATGGCCTATTTCAGCACCGGGTTCGGGTTGTCGCCGTGGATCGTCTCGATGCCCGCCAGCACCTCGGCGCTGAGCTTCGTGTTCTCCAGCAAATCCAGGTTCTCGTTCAGTTGCGGCGGGGTGCGCACGCCGATAATGACCGATCCCATGAACGGCCGCGAATGGGCATAGGCCAGCGCCATGCCCGCGGGTGAAATCCCGTGTTTCTTCGCCAGCTCCGCGTAGGCCTTGTGCGCGGCTTGCGCGCGCGGCCACAGATACCTGACCCAGCCGCCGGCGAATTCGGTCAATCGCGCGCCTTGCGGCCGGACGCCGCCCAGGTATTTGCCGGTCAGCGCGCCGAAGGCGAGCGGCGAATAACCCAGCAGCGGCACCCCTTCGCGGATGCAAAGTTCCGCAAGTCCGACGTCGAATCCCCGATTCACCAGGCTGTAGGGATTCTGGATCGACGCCACGCGTGGCAGCGACCTGCCGCCCGCCGCCAGGTTCAGGTACTGCATCATGCCCCAGGGGGTCTCGTTCGACACGCCAACGGCGCGGATCTTGCCCGCCTTTATCAGCTCGGCGAACACGCCCAGCGACTCGGCGATCGGCACGAATGTGTCGGCCGGGTCGTGCGCGTAGCCCAGTTTCTCGAACGTGTTGGTCGCCCGGTCGGGGAAATGCAGCTGGTACAGGTCGATATAATCGGTCTTCAGGCGCTTCAGGCTGTCGTCGATCGCCTGCATGATATTCTTGCGGTCGGGCTTCGACACGCCGCCGCGGATATGCGGTTCGCGCGAACCGCGCCCGATCACCTTGCTGGCGATCACCACCTTGTCGCGCCCGCCGTGCGCCTTCAGCCAGTTGCCGACCTGTTCTTCGGTGCGCCCTTGCGTTTCCGCGCGCCCCGGCGGCGGATAGTTCTCGGCCACGTCGAAAAAATTGACTCCGCGCGCGACGGCCGCGTCCATGATGCGATGCGCGTCGGCCTCCGCGGTCTGCTGGCCGAACGTCATGGTGCCAAGGCAGACCGAGCTGACGGTGATGCCGCTCAAGCCTAGGCTTCGCTGTTGCATGGGGGCTCCGAACGGGTTGGGTACGACGAGGGGGCGGGGAGACTGGCTCAAAGGAACAGGGTCAGAACACCCGTATAGCCGTAAAGCCTGCTATGCGAAATCTCGCCATTGGCGAAGAACCCGACCAACGGGAACTCGCCCAGCGCGTGCTTGATGCTGCGCAGCTCTTCCGAGTCGGGCCCGAACAGATTGGGTCCGCGCGCCACGCAGGACACGTAGATGCCGCCCTTCGGCGCGGCGCCCCGGGTGCGTTGCTTCAACTGGCGCAGCATGCGGTCCAAATCCTGCTCGGCCGCCTGCTTGTCGCGGCGCACGAACAGTATCGGGTCGCCCTGCGCCAGATTGGCCCCGATGGCGATCAGCCCGCGGCGCTGGTCGATGCCCGTCAGGTTGCGCACGGTGTAGTCGCCCGTGTCCGATCCCTTGACCGGCAGCGCTGCGTGGATGAATCCGGCGGCGCGGCGCAGGTCGCGCGACAGGGTTTCGCCGATATCCTCCTTAAACACGTCCAGCGCCGGGCGGCCGTCGATCGTCGAGACGATGTTGCCGTCGCATTCCGTCGCGCGCCTGACCGGCCCGATCGGCGAGCAGCCCTGGCTCAGGCCCGTCGCCACCGCCACGTCGCCCGCGAACAGCACGCCCGACACGCCGCCCTCGTTCACCTCTCCCGCAAGCTGCGGAAAGTTTGTGCGCGAGCAGGTAAGGCCGCCCACCACGAAGCCGATCTCCTCGGCCAATCCCTCGATCAGTTGCGGCACGCATGCCGCGCGCGGATCGCCATGCACTAGCGCCAGCGACGGGCGGCTTCGCTCGATCCACTGCCCGTGCGCGTTTTTCATCGGCCGTGTGTCGCGCTCCAACGACGGCAGCAGCCGGTATTCCTCGGGATCGGCGGCGGCCACCATCAGCGCCAGGGCCGGGCGATCGAAATATTCCTGCCCGGTGGCGCAGATGCCGATGCCGACCGTCCCCACCCAATCCTTGATCGGCGTCGCTACGCGAAGTGCTGAGGCGATGTCGGCAAGCTCGCCGGCAAACTTGTCGGCGGCGTAGACGAATCCAAGGCGGTGATCGGGGCCAAGCGCGCCGAGCCGCTCCAAGCACTCCGCCAGGATGCGGCGCCAATCGTCCCCCGCCGCATGGGCGAAGCGGATGTCGTCCATCGCCGCTACCCCGCTTTCGCGCCTGAAAGCAGCCGCTCGACAAAGGGCAGGATGCGCTCGACCATCGCCGCCACGCCCCCGGCGTTGGGGTGCAACCCGTCGGGCTGCAGCATGGAAAGATTACCCGCCGCGCCATCCAGGAAAAATGGGTACAGCGCCACGCCGTGTTGGCGGGCCAGCGCCGGGTAGATGGCGTTGAATTTGACGGCGTACTCCGCCCCATAATTCGGTGCCGACACCATGCCGGCCAGCAGCGTCTTCACGCCGCGCTTCTTGAGCTTGGCCAGGATCGCATCCAGATTGGCTTTGGCCCAATCCGGCTCCAGGCCGCGCAGCATGTCGTTGGCGCCGAGCTCCACGATCGCCGCGTCGGGCTTGTCGCCCAGTGCCCAGTCCAGGCGCTTCAGCCCGCCTGCGGTCGTGTCGCCCGATACGCCCGCGTTTAGCACGCGCACTTCAAGCCCCTTGGCGCGCAGCGCGCGCTCCAGCTGCCGGGTGAATCCCTGCTCTTCCGGCAGGCCAAGCCCCGCCGTCAGGCTGTCGCCCAGGGCCAGCAGCCGTATTTCCGCCGCAAATCCCGGGTTAGCGTTGAACCCGCACAGCAGCGCGGCCAAGGCTAGCGCATTGACAAGCGCCCGGCCCAGGCCATAACGCAACTGGGCAACCCGCCGGGTTGCTCGAAGCTGAAGGGATCTCCGGCTCGTCTTCATGCCCGAAACCACCACCGCGCCCATCGTCCGGCTAGAGGACGTGCATCTAACACTGACAAGCGCGGCGGGCGCGGTCAACATCCTGCGCGGCATTTCGCTGTCCGTCGCCCCGGGCGAAACGGTAGGCATCGTCGGCCCCTCCGGCTCGGGCAAGTCCAGCCTGATGATGGTGACGGCGGGGCTGGAGCGCGCCAGCCAGGGCCGCGTCGCGGTCGCGGGGGCCGACCTCAGCGCGCTGGACGAGGACGCGCTGGCCCGGTTCCGGCGCGACCATCTCGGCATCGTGTTCCAGGATTTCCACCTTATTCCCACCATGAACGCGCTGGAGAACGTCGCCATCCCTCTGGAATTCGCTGGGTGCGGCGACGCTTTCGCGCGCGCCGGCGCGGCGTTGGGCCAGGTGGGCCTCGGCCACCGCCTGGCGCATTACCCCGGCCAGTTGTCGGGCGGCGAGCAGCAGCGCGTGGCCCTGGCGCGCGCCTTCGCCGCGCATCCCAAGCTGCTCTTGGCCGACGAGCCGACCGGCAATCTGGACCAGGACACGGGCCGGCAGATCATCGAGCTATTGTTCGATTTGCGCGCACGTCACGGAACCTCGTTGCTGCTGATCACGCACGATCCGGCGCTGGCCGAGAAATGCGCGCGCATCGTGCGCTTGAGCGACGGGTGCGTCGCCGAGGATCGCCGCACCGCCTTGTCCCGCCGCGCGGCGGCGCAATAATTTTCGCATGGAAACGAAGCATCAGAAATCACTCCCTCCCTACCCCTCCCACGTCAACGGGCAGGGGACTCTAGATAAAGAGTCCCCCCTCCCACCGCGCGATGGCATCGACCATCGTGCGAGGCGGGAGGGGGATAGGGGGAGGAGGGCATGACTTCACTCCTGCTCGCGCTAAAACTGGCGCGGCGCGAATTGCGCTCGGGCCTCGGCGGGTTCCGGCTGTTCTTGGCCTGCCTTGCGATCGGCGTGGCGGTGATCGCGGGCGTGGGCTCGCTGGGCCAGGCCATCACGCGCGGCATGATCGCCGATGCGCGCAACATGCTGGGCGGCGACGCCGAACTGCGCCTGACCCAGCGCCCGGCCAACGACGCGGAATTGGCCTGGATACGGCAATCGGGGCGCCTGTCGGCGATCGTCGAGTTGCGCGCCATGGCGCACAAGGACGACCAGCGCAGCATCGTCGAGCTGAAAGCCGTGGACGGCGCCTATCCGCTCGCCGGCACGCTGGCGCTGGATGGTGGCGCGAAATTGGCCGAGGCCCTGGCCGAACGCAACGGGCGCTGGGGCGCGGTGGCCGATCCCGATATCGCCCAGCGCCTGGGAGCAAGGACTGGCGATACTTTGCGGCTCGGCGACATCGAGCTGGAACTGCGCGCGACCATCGCGCGCGAGCCCGACAAGGGAACCTCGCTGTTCCGCTTCGGACCCCGCGTGATGGTCGCGCGCGGCGCGCTGGACGATTCCCGCCTGTTGCAACCCGGCAGCCTGGCCTATTTCGCCTATCGGCTCGATCTGCCGGCGGGGCGCGACGCCGCGGCTTTCCTAGCCGAGGCGGCGGCGATGTTCCCGCAGGCCGGTTGGCGCATGCGCAGCCACACCCAGGCCGATCCCGGCGCGCAGCGCTTCATCGACCGGCTGACCCTGTTCCTGACGCTGGTCGGCCTCACCGCGTTGCTGGTGGGGGGCGTGGGCGTGGGCAACGCGGTCAAGGCGCATGTCGACGGCAAGACCGCGACCATCGCCACCTATAAATGCCTGGGCGCGTCCGGGGGCCTCGTGTTCCTGACCGGCTTCATCCAGGTCATGGCGCTGGCGGTGCTGGGGGTGCTGATCGGCGCCCTCATGGGCGCGCTGGTGCCGCTGCTGGCGGCGCCCTTGCTGGCCGAGAAACTGCCGGCCGCCGCGCGCCTCGGGTTCTATCCGCTGCCGCTGCTGCTGGCGGCCGCTTTCGGGATGATCGCCGCGATCGCGTTTTCCGTCTGGCCGCTCGCCGCCGCGCGCGACGTGCCCGCCGCCGCCCTGTTCAGATCGCTGATCGTGCCCGTACCGCGCTGGCCGCGTTGGCCCTATGTCGTGTTGACGGCCGTCGCGGCCGCAGCACTGGCGGCGCTGGCCGTATGGTGGGCCGACGACAAGCGCGTGGCGATGTGGTTCGTCGCCGGCGCGGTTGGAACGCTGGTGGGATTCCGGCTGATCGCCTGGGGCATGGTGCGCCTGGCGGCGGCGATGCCCCGTCCGCGCCCGCCGTTGCTGCGCTTGGCACTCGCCAATGTCCACCGGCCCGGCGCGCCGACCGCTGCTGTGCTGCTGTCGCTGGGCATCGGATTGAGCGTGCTGGTGGCCGTGGCGCTGGTCGAAGGCAACCTCAAGCGCCTGATCGCCGACCGCCTGCCGCAATCCGCGCCGTCGTTCTATTTCATCGACATCCAGCCGGACCAGGCCGCGGATTTCGACCGCGTGGCGGAAGGCGTGGCGGGCAGGGGGGCGGTTGAGCGCGTGCCCACGGTGCGCGCGCGCATCGTGAAAGTCGCCGGCGAAAGCGCCGACACGCGCCCGGTCAAGCCCGAGATCGCCTGGGTGCTGCGCGGCGACCGGGCGTTGACCTATGCCGGGGCCATGCCGCCCAAAACGCGCATCGTCGCCGGGCAATGGTGGCCCAAGGATTACAAGGGCCCGCCGCTGATCTCGTTCGACGCCGAGGCCGCGCGCGGCATGAACGTGGCCGTGGGCGACACGCTGACCTTCAACATCCTGGGCCGCGAGGTCGAGGCGCGCATCGCCAATCTGCGCGCCATCGACTGGGGCGACCTGACCATGAATTTCGTGGTGATCTTCGCGCCCGGCGCGCTCGAGGGTGCGCCGCACACCCATATCGCCGCCGCGCGCGTGGACGCCGACCGGGAACAGGCGCTGTTCCGCGCGGTCACCGACCGCTTCGCCAACGTGTCGGCGGTGCGCGTGCGCGACGCGCTCGAGGCCGCCGCCCAACTCGTGGCTCAGGTCGGCGTCGCGGTGCGCATCACCGCCGGCGTGACGATCCTAGCCGGCGCCATGGTGCTGGCCGGGGCGGTCGCGGCGGGACGCAGGCGGCGGGTGTACGACGCCGTGGTGCTGAAAGTGCTGGGCGCGACGAGGCCGCAGTTGGCGCTCGCCTATGTCGCGGAATACGGCGTGATCGGGTTGCTCGCGGCTGTCGCCGCTCTGGGCGTCGGCACCGGCGCGGCTTACGTTCTGGTGACCAAGACTATGAACATGGACTGGGTGTTCCTGCCCGCGACGGCCCTGCTGACGGCGGGCCTGGGCGTGGCGCTGACCGCCGCCCTGGGCTTCGCCGGCACGCTGCACGCGCTAAGCCAGAAAGCCGCCCCCCTGCTGCGGAATCCTTAAAACGCACGTTCAGCCCTGGTTCAGTTTCGGCCAGTAAGATCGCAGGCTGAGAGGGTGCGTCCAGAAGGGGAACCGCCATGCGCGCCGCGCGGAGTCTGGTTTTTCTTGCCGTCGTTCTGGTCCCGGGCCTGGCCTCGGCGCAGCAACCCCTGCCGCCGCGCTACGATCCGCGCTTCGAGCCCAATCCGCAGGAGCGCATGATCGACCAGGCCGACCGCGTTTTGCGCACCCTGCAACAATTGCTGCATTCCTTCCCCGTCTTCGACCCGCCGGTGGTCACGCCGGACGGGGATATCCTGATCCGCCGCCGGCCGCCGCGGACCTATCCGCTGGAGCCGCGCGCCAATCCCGAGGAGCCGCCGACCCGGCTGTAACCGTCCTTGCACGCCAAGCCATTGATCTGGCGCGTATTTCGCCGGGAATAGGCGGGTGGGATTAAAACACCGTAACACTACGGAAACCCCGTTCGCCATTGATTAAAGATGCCGGGTCACCCATATTTCC
>JAHFPH010000056.1 GCA_023266845.1 Rhodospirillaceae bacterium | reverse complement strand
TGCTCGTAGGCGGTCTGGTAGTCGGCCGCGTTGAGCATTTCGTAGAAGGCGACCCGCTTGGTCCACGCCTTCTGCGAGTCCATCACCTTCTTCATATACGGGTCCTTGGCCAGACCCTCGATCAGGCCGTCCCAGGCCTTGATCTGCGCCTGGAAGATGTCCTTCGAGGTGCGAAGGACCGTGACCTTGTCCTTGGTCTGCAACTCCTCGAGGTCCTTGGAGTACTGGTCCATGGCCTTCCAGTAGTTGGCCGACGAGGCCGCCTCGGCGCCGTAGCGCAGGATCGCCTTGTGCTCGGCCGGCAGGGTGTTGAACTTGGTCTTGTTGAACATGATCTCGAAATACTCGGTGGCCTGGTGATAGCTGCCGAGCATGTAGTACTTGGCCACGTTCTGCGAACCGAAGCGGCGGTCCGAGGTCGGATTGTTGAACTCGAACGCGTCGATCACGCCGCGTTCCATCGCCGGCACGATTTCGCCGCCCGGAAGCTGCGCGACCGCCATGCCCATGGCCTGCATCAGGTCGGCCGCCAGTCCCACGGTGCGGTATTTCATGCCCTTCATCTCGGCCGCCGTCTTGACCGGCTTCTTGAACCAGCCCAGCGGCTGGGTGGGCATCGGCATGGCGAAGAAGCTGACCATGTTCAGCTTCAGGATGGTGTCGATCAGCTCCTGGTAAAGCTGCAAGCCGCCGCCGTTGTAGATCCAGCCCAGGCCCTGCTCGGCGTTGAAGCCGAACACCGGGCCGGTGCCGAACAGCGAGGCCGCCTTGTGCTTGCCGTACCAGTACACCGTGACGGTATGCGCCGCGTCGAGCGCGCCGGTATGCACCGCGTCCTGCACGCTGAACGGATGCACGACCGCGCCGCCGACCAAGAGGTCGATCTTCAGCCGGCCGCCCGCCATCTCGTTGACGCGGGTGACGTAATCCGCGGCCATCTCCTGGAAGATGTCGGACGCGGTCCACGAGGTCTGCATCTTCAAGGTGACGGTCTGCGCGCGCGAGACGCTCGGCATGGCCAGCGTGGCCACGCCCGCGACGCCGGCGCCGACAAGGAATTTACGGCGCGTCGCGGTCTTGCCGCTCGGCGCGTTCGTGTCTGTGGATTTCATGGTTGGGCTTCCTCCTCGGTTTCCCCTGGTGCCGCGCCGATTGTTTCGGCGCCATTGCCTTGCCGTGGCATTCTTTATTTCAGCCACAATGACACAGAATCCCCGTTGCTGGTAAGGGGGTATCGCGGCCATTCCGCCGGACGCGGTCAAAACCCCGCGAACAACCGCCAGCCCATCCCGACCGCCGCCGCGCCCGCCAATACCGGGGCCATGCCCAGCTTGAAGCGCAGCATGGCCAGCATCGACAGGCCCGCCAGGATCAGCGCCGGCAGGTCCACCGAGGTTAACACCGGTACGTCCAGGCGCATTCCCCAGCCCGCCCATTCATTATGCGCCTTGAACAGCACCTGCAGCGCGAACCACACCGCCAGGTTCAGCACCACCCCCACCACGGCGGCGGTGATCGCCGACAGCGCGCCCGCCGCCCATTTGTTGCCGCGCAGCCGTTCCACGTAAGGCGCGCCGAGAAAAATCCACAGGAAGCAGGGCACGAAGGTGACCCAGGTGGTCAAAAACGCGCCCACCATCCCGCCCGCCAGCGGCGACAACGGGGCGCCTTGCCGATAGGCGGCGAGATAGCCGACGAACGTCAGCACCAGGATCAGCGGCCCGGGCGTGGTCTCGGCCATGCCGAGGCCGTCGAGCATTTCGCCCGGGGCGAGCCAGGCGTAACGCGCGACCGCCTGTTGCGCGACATAGGCCAGCACCGCATAGGCGCCGCCGAAGGTGACGACCGCCATTTTGCTGAAGAACAAGCCCTCTTCCACCAGCACGTGGCCCACGCCCAGCCACAGCACGATCGCGGCCAGCGGCGCGAACCACAGCGCCCCCCAAACCAGCGTGACCTTGAGCGCGCGGGCCGGCGTGGGATCGATATGCGTCAGCTTGTTCTCGTCGATCAGCGCGTCGACCACCGGCTTGCCCTTGCCCGTACCGTGGCCCGGCGCGTCGGCGAACCATTCCGGCCTGATCCGCGCGCCGGCGAGCCCGATCAGCGCCGCGCCCAGCACCACCACCGGAAAGGGCGCGTGGAACAGGAAAATGGCGACGAAGGCAAGTGCGGCCAGCGCGGCGCGGGCGCGGTTTCTGATCGAGCGCCGGCCGATGCGCAGCAGCGCCTCGACCACCACCGCCAGCACCGCCGCCTTGATGCCGAAGAACAGCGCCTCGACGAACGGAACCTTCTGATATCCGGCGTACAGCGCGCTCAAGCCCAGCATCACGAAAAACCCGGGCAGCACGAACAGCGCCCCCGCGACGATCCCGCCCGGGGTGCGATGCAGCAGCCAGCCAACATAAGTGACGAGCTGCGTGGCCTCGGGCCCCGGCAGCAGCATGCAGTAGTTGAGAGCGTGCAGGAATCGCGCCTCGCCGATCCAGCGTTTCTCCTCGACCAGAATGCGATGCATGGTGGCGATTTGCCCGGCCGGCCCGCCGAAGCTGAGCAGGCCGATCTTGAGCCAAACGCCGAGCGCCTCGGCGAAGCTCGGCGGCGGTTGCGAATCCTCCACGCTCATGCCGGTCGGCGCTCCGCCGGTGGCCAGTCGGCCGGCGGCCAGCCGTGCTTTTCGCCCTGCGCCTCGCGGCACCAGGCATAAAGCGCGTCGTACATCACCAGCCCGTGTTCCAGCATTTCGTGATCGTCCTTATAAACGCGCGACAGGCCGAGCGACAGCGCCAACAGACCGGGCGCCTGGGGCGCGAGTTCGGGATGGCCGGTATCGGCGCCGCGCACGATCACCGCGAGCTGGTCCAATGCCTTGTCCTTGAGCCGGTATTTCTTGAGAAACGTGTCGAAGCTGCATAGCGGCCCGACATGGCTTAGCTCCACGTCGGGAATGTCGTAGGGGATGGCGCCTTTGGCCTTGGCCTGGGGCAGCACCTCGGCCGTGGGCACGAACAGGAACTCCGGCTCCTTGTCGATGAACCTTGCGATAAGCCACGGGCAGGCGATGCGGTCGATCTTGGGCCGTTCGCGCGTAATCCATTTCATGTCGGTCTCTCCCTTGCGGTGCGCTCGATGTCTTGCCTGGGTTCGGTGCTACGGCAGCGGCGTGACGGCGATCGCTTCGAAATGCGTCACGCTGTCGGCCTTGGTCCACAGCGCGATTTTTCCGGCCGCAGCGAAGGTCTTGTCCTCAGTGGTGAAGAGCTGCTTTCCGTCGAACGCGACGGTGAACCGGTCGCCATCCGCCTTCAGGGTCAACGTATGCCACTGCCCCGATTTCACCTTGGCGCTGGCGCCGGCGATCTGCTCGCGGTTGCCCTTGACCACGCGATAGAATCGCACGTTGTCCTCGAGCGCGTTGGCGCGCACGACGTAATAGTCGTTGGGCGAGGCCAGGCGGACGGCGATACCGCCGGCTTGATCCGTGCGGCCGGATACCGGCTTGAAGCGCAGGGCGACCTCGACGTTCTTCGCCGAAATCGATTGATAGATCGCGAGCGGAAAGCGGTAGTCGGTGGCGTCCTTGCCGATTTGCGCGATGGCGCGGCCTTTCGCGGCCGTCGGATCGTCGACCACCGCCCATTGCGCCGGCGCTCCCTTGCCGGTCCGTGCGAACTCGAAGCCCGCCGGCGGCTGCCCCGATGGCATGGCGGCGATATCGATCTCCACGGCACGCACCGGCTGAGCCGCGACCGGGCCGAGCCCCGCCAGCGATACGGCGGCCGCGGCAATCGCCCTTACTGTGGTCCTGTTGGTCCTGTTCATGGCAGCCTCCGTGCGATATGTCGTCAGGTCAGAAGAATCGCGCCCGAGACCAGCAGCAGCCCGAGCACTACACGGCGGAATCCGGTTTCGTCGAGCCGGCCATAGAGCTTCAGGCCCAGCCACGTGCCGACGATCACGGCCGGCAGCGCCAGAAGAAACAATTGCAGCGAGCGCGCGCCGATCGCGCCGGCGCCGCCCAGCCAGGCGATGGTCATGGCGTGGATCGCCACCGCGACGGGCTGGAACACGGCGCGTTGCGCGTCCTTGGTCCAGCCGCGCAACCCGCACCAGATCGTGGGCACGATGCCGCCGAGGCCGGTCGCGCCGCCGAGCGCGCCGCTCAAAACGCCGACGCCGCCGTCCAGCGCGCGGCCGCCGCCCGTCACCTGCGGCAATTTCGGCCGCGCCAGCCCATAAACGCTGTAGACGATTAGGAACACGCCGACGCCCTCGCGAAATCGGTGCGGCTCGGCCCAGCGCAGCAGCTCCGCGCCCCAAGGCACGCCCAGCGCGCCGCCGAGAACAAACGGCCACAACCGCCCCCAGTCCAGCGCATGGCGCAGCTTCCACACCGACAGGCCCTGGACCAGCGCGCCGCAGGCGACGATCAGAAACGCGGTCTCGACCGGCGTCAGGACGTGCAGCCAGATCCCCGCGGCGACCAGCCCGAAGGCGAAGCCCGCTACCCCGGCGACCGTCGCGGCGATGAAACTCGCGGCGATGAACAGCGCGGCGCCGGCCAGGGTGAAGCCTTCGATCACGACTTGGCTTGCATCGCGCCGCCGATCGCGCGCCAGGCGGCGATGCCGCCCGCGAGATAGCGCGCGTCGACGCCGTGCTTGTTCAAGGCGTCCGCGACGCCGTGGCTGACGTGATGGCCATAGACGCAATAGACGACGACCGGGCCGGCCTTGCCGACGCCGCTTGCCCAGGCTTCGACCGTCGCCGGATCGCGCCATTTGGCGCCGGCGATCATGTCCGGCGCCTGGTCGAAGCGCGGCTTGCGACGCACGTCGATAATCGCGACGCCCGCGCCTTGTTTGATCTGCGCTTGCAGCGCTTCGGGCGAAATCGCCCGCGCGTCGGCGGCGGCGGCGGCGGAGCGTCGCGCAGCAGCGGCGGCGAAGTTGGCCACGATGTGCGTCCAGTCGATGTTGTTCATGAACGCATCGACATAGGCGGCGGCCCTGGCGCCGTAATCCAGGTGATAGGCATGCTCGTACATGTCCAGCGCCAGGATGGGCGTGGCGTCGGCGAAGACATGGGCGTGATCGGCGGCCCATTGGTTCACCAGCCGCCCGTCGCGTTGCGGATAGGACAGGATTACCCAGCCCGAACCGCCGCCCAGCGCCTTGCCCATGCCCGTGAATTCGGCCTGCCAGCGCGCGACAGATCCGAAATCGCGCTCCAACGCCTGGGCCAATGGACCCGTAAGCGCGCCATGACCGAGGCCGTCGAAATAGAGCTCGTGCAGGCGCATCGAGTTCATCGCGATCAGCTCTTCGCGCTTGAGCCCGTTCAGCACGTAGACCGGCGCGGTGGCCGGATCGAGCGCGGCGAGATCGCGGCCGATCGCGTTGAGGCGCCGAACAGCGCCGCCGTAATTGTTCTCGTAATGGCTGGCGATCAGGCGCTCGGACAGGCCCTTCAATTCGTCCGGCGAGGGGCGCAGGGGGGCGATGGAATACGCCATGGCCGCCTCCCCTAACGCCGCCAGAACGGCTTGGTAATTTCCAAGCGCAGCTCGTCCGGGTCGAAGCCCAGGTCGAGCATGATGTGCTCTCCCAATCCGGCGATTTCCGTCAGCGTCCTGCGCCGGCGGCGGCGGGAAAGCCAGATGCCGACCACGTCGAGCGCCGCATGCGCGCGGCGCAGCGTCGGCGAGCCGAACGAATAGTCGTCCAGGTGGCGGAAAACGGCGGGTTGATGCAAGCAATCCGTGGTCATGACTGGTTCTCCATTTGATACACTCGTTCTATATCATCTGAAACACTATGATGCAAGTGTTTCTTTTTCTCGGCGCAACTGCTATATATAGACGCATGGCTGGACCCGCCCCCCAATCCCCCGGCTGGCTGATGTTGCTGCACAACATTCCGCCCAAGCCCGCCTATCTGCGCGTGAAGATCTGGCGCCGGCTGCAGGCGCTGGGCGCGGTGGCGGTGAAGAACGCGGCCTATGTGCTGCCGAAATCCGAGCAGGCGCACGAGGATCTGCGCTGGGTGTGCCGCGAGATCAGGGAGGGCGGCGGCGAGGCGGTGCTGTGCGAGGCGAGTTTCATCGAGGGGCTGGACGACGCGGGTTTGCGCGCGATTTTCGAGGCGGCGCGCGACGCCGACTACGCCGCCATCGCCGAGGAGGCGCGCGGCGCCGCCGCGGAGACCGATATCGAGGCGGCGGCGCGGCGCCTGCGCCGGCGCTTCGAGCAGGTATCGGCGATGGATTTCTTCAAGGCGTCGGGGCGCGAGGCCGCGAAAGGCGCGCTAATGGGCCTGGAAGCGCGGCTGAAGCGCGCGGTCGAACCGCCGGCTGCGCCGCGCGACGCGTCCGCTGCGCCGCGCGCACGAGTATGGGTGACGCGCCGGGCGGTGTTCGTGGATCGCATCGCCTGCGCCTGGCTGATCAAAAGCTTCATCGATCCCAAGGCGCGCTTCAAGTTCGTGGCGGAAAGCGACTACAAGCCCAAGCCCGGCGAGCTGCGCTACGACATGTTCGACGCCGAGTTCACGCATGACGGCAACCGCTGCAGCTTCGAGGTGCTGCGCGATCGCTTCGTCGCCCAGGACGCGGCGCTGGGCCAGCTCGCCGAGATCGTGCACGACATCGACCTGAAGGACGGGCATTTCAGCCGCGCCGAGGCGGCGGGCGTGGCGCAGATGATCGCCGGCATCACCGCGGACACGGACGACGACGCCGAACGCAACCGGCGCGGCGGCGAAGTGTTCGAATCGCTCTACCGCTCGTTCAAGGGCAAGCGCGGCTAGCGGCATCCGGGTTGCGCGGACGCCCGCTGCCGTGCCACGGTTCCCGGCCGCATGATCGTGTTCCACCACCGCCACCACGCCAATTACTACGCCTCGGGCGGGATCGAGCGCGCGCATCTGCTGCGCGCCGACGCCCAGGCGCTGCGCCGGATGCTGCTTCAGCCGGACACGCGCGTGGTGCCGGTGTGGCGCGCGCGCAACCTGGTGGCCGAGGGCGACCCGCCCTTGGCGGCTGCGCTCAGCGTGACCGAGTTCCGCAGCCGCTTCGCCGAGGTGCCGCTTGACCCCGATAGCGGCGCGGTGCTGCTGGGCCTGGTCGGCGAGACCGCGCATTTCGCCGTGGACCTGTCGGCGCTGGCCGAGGAGGAAGTGCAGGCGCGCGTGGCGGGACTGGCCAGGTTCGTCGATCTGCGCGCGGTGGGGCCGCTGATCGCGCGCAACGAGGGGGCGCTCTTGGCCTATGCGCGCGGGCTGATGCATTGGCACGACCGCCACCGCTTTTGCGGCGCCTGCGGATCGCCCACGCGCCTGGGCGAAGCCGGGCATGTGCGCCGCTGCACCAACGAGGCGTGCAAGGCGTCGCATTTTCCGCGCACCGACCCGGCGGTCATCATGCTGGTGACGGACGGCCAGCGCGTGCTGCTGGGCCGCCAGCGCGTCTGGCCGCCGGGCCAGCATTCCGTGCTGGCCGGGTTCGTCGAGCCGGGCGAAAGCCTGGAAGACGCGGTGGCGCGCGAGGTGTTCGAGGAAGTGGACCTGAAGGTGCGCGACGTGCGCTACCGCTCGTCGCAGCCCTGGCCTTTCCCCGCCTCGATCATGCTGGGTTTCACGGCGGTGAGCGACGCGGTGGAGCCCAAGGTCAACACCGACGAGTTGGAAACCGCGCGCTGGTTCACCCGCGCCGAAATGACGGCCTGCCCGGAGAACGAAACCTTCCGCCTGCCGCGGCGCGATTCGATCGCTAGGCGCCTGGTCGAGGATTGGTTGGCCGAAAAGTAACCCCACGCCCATCTCCGCGCGGCAACGGCAGTCGCCGTCGCGCGGTGATGGGAGAGGGCGAGGCCCGTCGCGCACGCGGCGGGAGGGTAAGGGCCCTCACCCGGCGCTCACGATGGTCGCGTCACCCTCTCCCGCTTTCGCGGGCGAGGATCAGGATTTCGCGCGATGCCGGCGGAATGGGTTCGACGGATAGACGCCCAGGATCATGAGTTTGGTGGAGAAGAATTTCAGCTCTTCCAGCGCCAGGCGCACCAGCCGGTCGTCGGGGTGGCCCTCGATATCGGCATAGAACTGGGTGGCGAAGAAATCGCCGCCGACCATGTAACTCTCGAGCTTGGTCATGTTCACGCCGTTCGAGGCGAACCCGCCCATCGCCTTGTATAGCGCCGCCGGCACGTTGCGCACGCGGAACACGAAGGTGGTGATCACCGGCTGGCGCGGGCTCGGATCGATCGGCTTGCGCGCCATGATCAGGAAGCGCGTGGTGTTGTGCTCGGCGTCCTCGATGTTCGCGCGCAGCGATTTGAGCTTGTAGAGCCTGCCCGCGAGCGACGAGGCGATCGCCGCCACCGATGTGTCGCCGCGCCGCGCCACCTCGGCCGCGGCACCCGCCGTGTCGGCCGCCACCACCGGCTTGACGCCCAGATGCCGTATCAGCTTGCGGCACTGGCCCAGCGCGTGCACATGGCTCATCACCGTCCTGACGGATTTGAGCGTGGCGCCCCCGGGCGCCAGCAGGTGATGCTCCACGCGCTGGAAATGCTCGGCGATGATATGCAGGCGCGATTCCGGCAGCAGGTGATAGATGTCGGCGACGCGGCCGGCGACCGAGTTTTCGACCGGGATCATCGCCAAGCGCGCGCGGCCCTCGCGCACCACCGCGAAGGTTTCTGCGAAATCGTTGCAGGGCAGCGTGCGCATTTTCGGAAACACGGTGCGGCAGGCGAGGTCGGAATAAGCGCCCGGCGCGCCCTGGAACGCGATCGTGTTGGACGGCCCGGCGGATGCGCTCATCGCCCGAAATTCCCGGCTGCGAATGGGAGAATTGGAGTCGGTGTCATCGCGGCGCCAGCAATTCGCGCGCGCGCGCGAGTTCGGCCGCAGTATCGACACCGAGCGGAACAGTGTCAACCAACACGGCGTCGATGCGCATGCCGTTTTCCAGCGCGCGCAACTGTTCCAGGCTTTCGCGCGTCTGCAGCACGCCGGGCTTGAGCTTCACGAACCGCTCGAGCGCCGCGCGGCGATAGGCGTAGAGGCCGATATGGTGGTAGTGCGGCCCGTGGCGCGCGGGCACCGTGGCGCGGCTGAAATAGAGCGCCCGCGCCACGCGCCGGCCCGGCGGAAAGCCGACGACGCATTTCACCACGTTTGGATTGGTGCGGTCGCCCTCGTCCTTTATCTCGGCCACCAGCGTGCCGATATCCACGGCCGGCTCCTCCAGCGCCAGCAACGCGGCGCGGATCGCCGCCGGGTCGATGGTCGGAAGATCGCCCTGCACGTTGATCACCACGTCGTATTCTCCCTTGGGGTCGAAGCGCATGAGCGCCTCGGCGATCCGATCCGACCCGGTTTGATGATTGGGGTCGGTCAGGACCGCCTCGCCGCCCGCCTGTTTCACCGCGTCGACCAGCGCCTGCTCGGCGCAGGCCACCAGCACCGGGCCGCACTCCGCCTCTTTCGCGCGCCGCCATACATGCACGATCATCGGCGTCCCGTGGATATCCGCGAGCGGTTTGTTGGGCAGGCGGGTGGCCGCCAGGCGCGAGGGAATCAGCACGATCGGCTTCATGGGACTGACCATAGCGAGCCTATGGGCGGGGGTGAAGCAGGCCGCTTCAACCCCGCCGGACGCTTTGCCGCAGCCTGATATACCAGGGTTGCCTTTGCCGCGGTCGAAAGGTTAAATTCCGCGCGGGTTCGGGTCCGAACCGTCTTCCGTGTTCAAGGGGTAAATCCGTCCTATGGCGACAAAAACTGCAACTGCCGATCCGTTGTTCTGGAACAAGGTGGCGGGGGCGATTCTGGGCAGCGGCCTGATCGCCATGACCTGCGGCTTCATCGCCGAGTTGCTGGTGCATCCGCACATGCTGAAGGAAAACGCCTTCGTGGTGCCCGTGCCGGAAGCCGCAACCAAGGGCCCGGTGGAGCAGAAGCCGCTGGAGCCGATAGCACCCCTTCTCGCCAATGCCGACATCGCCGCCGGACAAAAGGCCGCCACCAAGTGCCTGGCGTGCCACAGCTTCGACAAGGGCGGCCCCAACAAGGTGGGCCCGAACCTGTGGGACGTGGTTGGCGGGCCGCATGCCCACGTTCCTTCCTTCTCGTACTCGCCGGCCATGGGCGCGCTGAAGGACCAGGCCTGGGACTACGAGGCGTTGAACAAATACCTGTTCAATCCCAAGGCGGCGGTGCCGGGCAACAAGATGGCTTTCGCCGGCATTTCGAGCGAAAAGGAACGCGCCAACGTGATCGCGTTTCTGCGCTCGCGCAGCGACGCACCGAAGCCGCTGCCTTGAGCGCGCCTTCGCGCGCGCGCGCGGAGCTGGCCTGCCCCAAGGAATTCCTGCGCCTAGCCGGACGGCTTGCCGACGCCGCCGGCCTGATCATCCGCCGCTATTTCCGCACCAAGCTTAAGGTCGTCGGCAAGGCCGACGCCTCGCCCGTCACCATCGCCGATCGCAGGGCCGAGGCCGCGATGCGCGCGGTCGTCAAGCGCGCGTTTCCAGCCCACGGCATCCTGGGCGAGGAATACGGGCCCGAGCGCACCGGCGCCGAGTACGTTTGGGTGCTGGATCCGATCGACGGCACCAAGTCGTTCATCTCGGGCATGCCGCAGTTCGGCACGCTGATCGCGCTGCTGAGGCGCGGCACGCCCATCCTTGGCGTGATCGACCAGCCGGTCTTGCGCGAACGTTGGGTGGGCGCGGCGGGACGGCCGAGCACGTTCCGCGGCAAGCCGATCTCGACGCGCGCCTGCAAATCGGTCGGCGACGCGACCATGTATTCCACGTCGCCCACCATGTTCGGCGGTCGCAACGCGAAGCCATACGAAAACCTGAGGCGGGCAGTGCGGCTGTCGCGCTTCGGCGGCGACTGCTATGCCTATGGCCAATTGGCGAGCGGGAATATCGACCTCGTGGTCGAGGCCGGCCTGAAACCCTACGACTATCTGGCGCAGGTTCCGATCATCGCCGGCGCCGGCGGCGCCATCACCGATTGGCGCGGCGAACCGCTTGGCCTCGACTCGGACGGGCGCGTGTGCGCCTGCGGCGACCGCAAGCTTCACAAGCGCGTGCTGCGGATGCTGGCGGGTTGAAGCGCCGCGCGGCTTCCGCCAGAGTCCCTTATCGGGCGCGTCCGGGGACATGAAACCGCTTTAAGGAAGCCGCAATGATGAACATCCTACCTCGCTGCGTCCTGGCGATCGCCGCGCTCGCGGCGGCCGTTTTGCCCGTGCCGGTCCTGGCCGACGGCGCCGTCGACGGTATCGGCATCGCCATGCACGGCGAACCGAAATACAAGGAAGGCTTCAAATATTTCGACTACGTCAATCCGAACGTGCCGAAAGGCGGCGAAGTAAAGCTTGGCTCCGTCGGCGGCTTCGACACGCTGAACGGCTTCACCATCAAGGGCCGCCCCGCCGCCGGCATCGGGGCGATCTACGACACGCTGATGGTGTCGTCGGCCGACGAGCCATTCAGCGTGTACGGCCAATTGGCGGAAAAGATCGAGTGCCCGGCGGACCGGTCCTGGGTCGCGTTCACGCTCCGCGCCAACGCCCGCTGGCACGACGGCAAGCCGGTGACCGCCGAAGACCTGATATTCACCTTCAACATCCTGCTCGAAAAAGGCGCGCCGCAGTTCCGCTACTACTACCAAAGCGTCGACAAGGTGACGAAAACCGGCGAGCGCACGGTCAAGTTCAGCTTCAAGCCGGGCGAGAACCGCGAGCTGCCGCTGATCCTGGGCCAGCTGGTGGTGCTGCCGAAGCACTACTGGGAAACGCGCGACTTCGACAAGACGACGCTGGAGCCGCCGTTGGGCAACGGCGCCTATAAGATCGAGAGCGTCGACCCCAACCGGTCGATCACCTATCGCCGCGTGCCGGATTATTGGGGCAAAGACCTGGCGGTCAATGTGGGGCGCGAAAACTTCGACGTCATCCGCTACGACTATTACCGCGACCAGAGTGTGTGGCTGGAGGCGTTCAAGGCGGGCGCCTACGACTTCCGCATCGAGAATTCGGCCAAGGAATGGGCCACGGCCTACGATATTCCGGCGCTTAAAACCGGCGCGCTGAAGAAGGAGCCGATGCCCAACAGCCGCACCCACGGCTTGCAGGGCTGGGCATTCAATCTGCGCAAGCCGATGTTCCAGGACCGCCGCGTGCGCGAAGCGATCGGCTATGCGTACGACTTCGAGTGGTCGAACAAAACCCTGGCCTATGGCCAATATACGCGCGCGCGCAGCTATTGGAACAACTCCGAGCTCGAGTCCAAAGGGCTGCCGAGCGCCGAGGAGTTGAAGCTGCTGGAGCCGTGGCGCGGCCAAATACCGGACGAGGTGTTCACCAAGGAGTACAAGCCGCCGGTGACCGACGGCAGCGGCAACAACCGCGAGAACCTGCGCAAGGCGGCGGAGCTGCTGAAACAGGCCGGCTGGGAGGTCAAGAACGGCAAGCTGGTCGACGCCAAGGGCGAGCCGCTTGCCTTCGAGATCCTGCTGCAAGATCCCACGTATGAACGCATCACCCTGCCGTTCGCGAAGAACCTTGAACGCCTGGGCATCGACGCGCGCGTGCGCAGCGTGGACAGCGCGCAGTACCAGAAGCGCACCGACAATTTCGAATTCGACGTGACGATCGACTCTTTTCCGCAGTCCGAATCGCCGGGCAATGAACAGCGCGAATTCTGGGGCTCGGCGGCGGCGGACGAAAAGGGCAGCCGCAACAGCACGGGCATCAAGAGCAAGGCGATCGACGCGCTGGTCGACGCGATCATCGCCGCGCCCGATCGCAAATCGCTGGTCGAGCGCACCCACGCGCTGGACCGTGTGCTGCAATGGTCGATCCTGTCGGTGCCGCAGTTCTACATCGCGGTCGATCGCGTCGCCTATTGGGACAAATTCGGGCGGCCGGATAAGGTGGCGAAACAAGGCGTCCAGTTCGACACGTGGTGGATCGACGCCGAAAAGTTGGCGACGCTGGGTCAGCGCAAGGCCGCCGCCGGCGCCAACTGAACGCTATAGCTTCAGCGCCGCCAATTCACGCTCATAGGCCGCAAGCGCCTCGGCGCCGAAGCAGCAGAAGACCACGCGCTCGACCGCGGCGGCCGTCCGCAAGGCCTCGGCCACGGTTGCGACCGCCACGCGCGTTGCCGCCTCCAGCGGATAGCCGTAGATGCCGGTGGAGATGGCGGGAAAAGCGATCGTCCTGAGGTCGTACCGGACGGCCAGGGCAAGCGAATTGCGATAGCAACCCGCGAGCAATTCGGCCTCGCCCGAGTTTCCTCCGCGCCAGACCGGACCCACCGCGTGGATGATGCGCTTGGCCTTAAGGCGATAGGCGTTGGAGATGCGCGCCTCGCCGGTCGGGCAGAAGCCGATTTTCAGCAGTTCCTGCTGCAATTCAGGGCCGGCCGCGCGGTGAATCGCCCCGTCGACCCCGCCGCCGCGGATCAGCCTTTCATTCGCGGCGTTGACGACGGCGTCCACCGCCATCCGGGTTATGTCGCCGGAGACGGCCTGCATGCGGTCGCGCGGCGGAAGCGGCTCGCCCATCGCGGTCAAGCTTTCCGCGCCTTCCGGCCCGGCGTCAAGGCCGGGCCATTACTTGACTTAGTCAACTATTTCCCGCGAAGCTCTCTTCCATGCCCCGCAACGACGCCCGCGTCCATGCGCTGCGCCGGTTCAACCGCTTCTACACACGGCGGATCGGCGTGCTGCATTACCAAGGCACGCTGAAAAGCCCGTTCTCGCTGACCGAGGTGCGCGTGCTGTACGAGTTGGCGCACCGAAACGGCTCGACCGCGAGCGAGTTGTGCGGCGAGCTTGGCCTCGATCCCGGGTATCTAAGCCGCATCCTGGCTGGCTTCGCGCGGCAAGGGTTGATCGCGCGCAGCAAGTCCGACGCCGACGGAAGGCAGACCCATCTGAGCCTCACGCGGCGGGGCAAGGCGGTGTTCGCGCCGCTGGAGCGCCGCCAGCACCGCGCGGTGGCGGCGATGCTGGGTCCGCTGCCGGCGGCGGACCAGGACCGCCTGGTGGCCGCAGTCGACACCGTCGAGGAGCTGTTGGGCGGCCGCGCGGCGACGAAACCGGCCTGCACGCTGCGCGCGCACCGGCCCGGCGATATGGGCTGGGTGATCGGTGCGCATGGTGCCCTTTATGCGCGGGAATACGGCTGGGACCAGAGCTTCGAGGCGCTGGTGGCGAAGATCGCGGCCGAGTTCATCGAGAAGTTCGACCCTAAGCGCGAGCGTTGCTGGATCGCCGAGAGGGGCGGCGAAACGGTCGGCTCGGTGTTTCTGGTGCGCAAGTCCGAAACGGCGGCGAAACTGCGCCTGCTGATCGTCGATCCTAAAGCTCGCGGGTTGGGCCTTGGCAAGCGGCTGGTCGAGGAATGCATCCGCTTCGCGCGCAAAACCGGCTACCGGAAAATCACGCTTTGGACCAACGACGTGCTGCACGCCGCGCGCGGCATTTACCAGCAGGCTGGATTCAAGCTGGTCCGGCGCAACCGACACCGCCACTTCGGCAAGAACCTGGTGGGCGAGATCTGGAACTTGACGCTGTGACCCTGCCGCGCGCGACGCTGGCGTCGTTGGCGGCGGCCGCGACCGGCGTGCAGGTCGGCGCGGCCATCGTCGCCACGCGCGTGGTGGTCGACCAGACCGGCCCGGCCTCGCTGGCGATGCTGCGCTATGCGATCGGGTTCCTGTGCCTGGTGCCGCCGCTTTTGCTGGCCCCGCGCATGCGCTTCGAGCGGCGCGACATCGCGCCGGTCGCGCTCCTGGGCATCGTGCAATTCGGCCTGCTGATCGCGCTGTTGAATTACGGATTGCGCTTCATCCCGTCGGGCCGCGCCGCGCTGATTTTGTCGGCGTTTCCGCTTTTGACCATGCTGCTGGCGGCCGCGCTGGACCAGGAGCGCCTGACCGCGGCGAAAACCTTGGGCGTGCTGGCGACGATCCTGGGCGTGGGCCTGGCGCTGGGCGAAAAGGCGTTCGCGCCGGGCCACGGCGGGGAATGGGGCGGCGGGGAATGGATCGGCGAGCTGGCGGTGTTCGGCAGCGCCTTTTGCGGCGCGTTTTGCGCGGTGTTGTGCCGGCCCTATTTGCGCAAATACCCGACCCTGCCGGTCGGCGCCTTCGCCATGCTGGCCTCGGTCGGGTTTCTGGCCGTTCTGGCGCTGGGCGAGGGCTTCTTCACGACGCCGTTGCGCGTCACATCAGCCGGCTGGCTTGCCGTGCTGTTCATCGGCTTGAGCAGCGGCGTCGGCTATTGCCTGTGGCTGTGGGCGCTGAACAACGCCACGCCCACGCGCGTCACGGTATTCCTGGGCTTAAGCCCGGTCACCGCCATGCTGTTGGGGGCGGCGCTGCTCGGCGAGCCGCTATCGGCGCTTTCGCTCGGCGGCGCCGGCCTGGTGGTGCTGGGCTTGATCGTCGCGCATTGGCCGGCGCGGCAAGGCGCGACGCGTCAATCCGAAAACGTCACCCGCACGGGCTGATGGTCCGAGGCGGCGGTTCGCATATCGACGGTAACGCTGTCGATCCTCGCCGCCAGGCCCGCCGAGACGAAAAGGTAATCGCGGGCATGCGGGCCCTGCTTCCATTGCACGCGGTCGTGGATGCCGCAGGTCGGATCATGCGGCTTGCCGGGATAGCGTACGGTCCAGGCGTCGCGCAATGCCTCGGTGCCGTCGCCGAACCGCTCGGTGATCGCGGCATACGGCGGATCGGATGCTTCGAAATTGAAATCGCCGCCGATCGACGTGCCGATCGCCGCCCTGCCCGCCTCATAGGGGCCGGGCCCCGGCAACGGCGGGTGCCGGTCGTTGGCCGTCGCCTCGGCGTAAAGCGCGCGCAGGGCTCGCGCCTGGGCAAGCTTCTGCCCAGCGCTGTGGAACTCGACATGCGTTGAGACGACCCTGAGCGCGCCGCGCTTGGTTTCCACCAGCGCCACGGCGGCGGCGCGCGGCATGTGATGAACGCCGCCTTCGGCCGGGCGCGGCAGGACATGCGCCGCGGTTTCCAGCATCGGCAGGCGCGACAAAATCATATTGCCGAATTTCCGCCGCCGTCCGCCGGAGCCCGGCCGGTCGACCGCCGGCGCGAAGAACGGCGCGTAACCCGGCAGCAGCGCAGCGATGTCGGCCGCCTGGTCCACGGTTTCGCCGCCGCCCATCGCGGCGAAATTGACCGCGACCTCTTGCAGGCACAGCACGTCGAACGGGCCCATGCGGCGCACGGTGTCGACGATGCGCTTGAGATCGGTGACGCCGTCGACGCCTTTGCCGTACTGGATGTTCCAGGTGACGATGGTGGTCATCCGGCTATTTTATCGCTTCAGCGCCGCTCGGCGATAGGGCTGCGCCTATGCGCATCCGGCGATGGCTGCCGTCGATGAAGCCGCCGCGACCGGCTATCGACTCAGTTCGATTGGCGATGGTGACCGGGTTTCGATATGCGGCACACCAACCGGCCATGCTCCCACGCCTCTACGGTCGGATAGTCGCAATTGGCGAGTATGATGGCCGCACGCAGCCGCACCATGTCATCGTCCCGGTATTTGACCACTTCGACGACCTTAATGTTGTTGGCGGCGTCAAGGGCATGACAATTATATTCGATCATGATCGGGCATCCTGCGCGGCATCATCCCGACAAGCGGCGCAATTCGACTGAATGACGGCGGACGGGATTGATTCGGCACTGAGCTTCGATTCCGCGCATAAGTCGAATCAATTTACGGCGACACTATTGCCGGCGGCGTGAAGCGCGCAGCGCGCGGCCACGTGGCTGCAACACTGCCAATCACTTTGATGAAATCGCGCCGTCTCATATAGCCCTCCGATTCCCCGCAACTTACCCATTTCCTTTGTCAGGAGTTGGCTTCGTCCTAAGCCCCAGGAGTTCATGGACGGGGGTCTTGCGTGCGAACCCTTTGAGCGCCCGCTCTTCGAGAAATGGGGTATGGGCGAAAGGCTCGGCGATTGCCGCCACGCGCTGACTGATCAAGATTTGGCCTGGCTGTGCATCGCCGCAGAGCCGCGCGGCCAAATTGGTCACCGTGCCGATCGCCGCGTAGTCGGAACGCTGATCGAAGCCGATCTGCCCTAGGGTCGCGAACCCGCAAGCAATACCGATGCCGAATCCGAGGTTGTGCCCTTGGCCGCGCCATTTTTCGGAAAGGCTGGCGATGTTCGCGCGCATCTGCAGCGACATGTTCACGGCTCTCCGCGTGTGGTCGGCACAGGGCAGCGGGTCGTTGAAAACGACCAGAAGCCCATCGCCCGTAAACCGCTCAAGCGTGCCTTCGAAACGGACGATCAGCTCGCCCAGCACGGCATGGTAGTCGCGCAGGACCGCCATGACCTCCTCGGGCTCCGCGGTCTCCGCGAACCCGGTGAAACCGCGCAAATCGCAAAAGACGACGGTAACCTCCCGGCGGTGGCTTTTCAGCACGGTGTCGTCGCCGGAGGAAACGATCAGCTCCGCCACCTGCGGCGGAAGATAGCGCTTGAGCCGCGATATCCGGTCGATCTGCTGCACCTGGTCGGTGACGCGCTGTTCCAGCGTCCGGTTCCACTCCGCCAATTCGCGCGCCTGGACCTCGAGCCGGACGGCCTGGGACCGCACCTCGTCGTGCAGCTGCTTGATCCGCAGGATCGATCGAACCCGCGCGAGCAAGGCCGCGGTATCGACCGGTTTGGTCAGATACTCGTCGCCGCCGCTGTCCAGGCCCGCGATTATGTCCTTCGTGTCGCCCTTGGCCGTCACGAGGATGATCGGCGTGAACGGCAAATCGGGGTTTGACTTGACTTCCCGGCAAACCTGAAGCCCGTCCTTCTTGGGCATCATCACGTCGAGTACGACGAGGTCGGGCTTGTGCTCATGAATTCGCGCGAGCGCTTCCTCGCCGTCGCTGGCCGTGATTATTCGGTACCCTTGGCTGGCGAGCCGCGTTTCAATGATGTCGACATTGGCCGGGTTGTCGTCCACGACAAGGATGCAGGCCGGCGTCGGCATGTCGTTCTCCCGGGACCGGCTATGCCAGAAGTTGCCGCACTTTGAGGAGCAATTCGCGCGGGCTGAACGGCTTAGCGACGTATCCGTCGCATCCAGCGGCGCGGGTCTTCGCCTCGTCGCCCGAAAGCGCGTACGAGGTGACGGCGATGATCGGAATCTGGCGCAGGGCGGGGTCTTTCTTGATCCGGCGAGTCGCCTCGTATCCGTCGATCACCGGAAGCTGGATATCCATGAGGATCAGGTCGGGACGATGGGATTTCGCCATGGCGACTCCGTCTTCGCCGGTCTGGGCCTCGATCAGCTCGTAGCCGGCGCTGGACAGCAGGTCGCGCATGATCTGGCGATTGTCCTCGGTGTCCTCGACGATCAGGATGCGCTTGCTCATGCTACCTCTTTCGTGCCGGCGATTCGAGCCGGCAGGTGGATGCGGAATGTGGCGCCTTGGCCTGGCGACGATTCGACCGCGATGGTCCCGCCGTGCATCTCTACGATCCGTTTGGAAATGGCCAGACCCAGGCCGGTGCCGCCCTTCTTGCGAGTGCTCGAATTGTCGACCTGCTGGAACTCCTCGAAGATGCGCCCCTGTTCCGCCGCCGGGATGCCCGGCCCCGTGTCGCGCACGAACAGGATGAACCGCCCACCCGCCGCCGCCGCGCCTATGGTCACGGACCCAGTGTCGGTGAATTTTATCGCATTGCCCACGATATTGAGGAGGACCTGCGTCAGCCGGCGCTCGTCACCCTCGCCGGCGGGCAGCCCCGGCGCGATCTCGCAGGCGAGGGCCAGGCCTTTGGTGCGGGCCAGGGATTCGGTCGCCGCCAAGACCGACTGCACCATCGCCGCGACCGAGTACTCGGCGATCGTCAAGGTCAGTTGACCGGCCTCGATCTTCGCCAGGTCGAGCACGTCGTTGATCAACCCCAGCAGGTGCTTGCCGTTGGCTTGCACGCGCTCCAATACGCCGCGCGACTTTGCCGTCAATTCGCCGTACAGCCCGTCGAGAATCAGCTCCGTGTAGCCGAGGATCGCGTTCAGCGGCGTGCGCAATTCGTGGCTCATATTGGCCAGGAATTGCGACTTGTGCTGGCTGGCGACTTCGAGCTGCCGGCTTTTCTCGGCGATCTCGCGGAACAGCTGCGCGTTCTGGATCGGCAGCACCGACTGGTTGGCGAAGGACTGCACCAGATCCACGGTTTCCTTGGGGAACTCGCCGGGCGCGCGCCGCATCACGACCAGCGCGCCGACCACCGTTTCCTCGCGCAGCATCGGCACCGCCAGCAAGGCGCGGAAGCCCGCGCTGCGTACGATCGGGCGCAAAGTATAGCCCGCGTCCGTCTCGATGTCGGCGAATTGCACCGCCTCGCGGCGCTCGGCGGCGCGGCCGATCGCCGCCTCGCCGAGGCGAACCGGCGGCGCCGCGGCCAGCGCCTTGAGCAGCGCGTCGTCGAAGCGATAAGAAGCCTGCAAGGCGAGCGTGCGGCTGGCCGCGTCGTAGGCGTAAAACGCCCCGGCGTCGGCGCCGGAAAGCGGCACGGCATGGGCGGCGATGGTCTGCAGCACGGTCGCGAGCTCGAGGGTCGAGCTCACCGCCCGGCCGACCTCGCCCAGCGCGCGGGTCTCGGCCAGCGACGCCTTCAGCTCGCGCCGGCGCGCGCGCAGCTCCTTGAACAGGCGGACATTGGCGATGGCAATGACCGCCTGGTCGGCGAAGGTTTCGGCGAGCTCGATTTCGCGCCGGCTGAACGGCCGCATGCCGCGGCGAACCAGCGCGATCACGCCCAGCGGCTTGCCCTCGCGCAGCAACGGAACGGCAAGCACCGAGCGGTAGTCCCTCACCTCCGCCGTGTCCTTCATGGTGTAGCTGTCGTCGGCGAAGATGTCGGGTACATGGCACGTGGTGCCGTCGAGCAACGCGCGCCCCGCCGCTGTGCCCCGGCCGGAGACCGGCACGCGCCGCGCCGCTTCGGCGAAGAATTCGGGGGTCATGCCGAGCGTGGCGCGTATCTTGATTTCGTCCTGCTCGAGCGTGCCGATCCAGGCCCTTTCCACGTCCGCCAGATGCGCGGCGGTGTCGAGCAGGCTCTGCAGCACCGGGTCGAGATCGAACGGCGAGCGGCTGATGACCTTGAGCACCTCGGCGGTGGCGGTCTGCTGCTCCAGCGATTCGCGGAGTTCCGAAAGGAGCCGCGCATTCTCGATCGCGATCACCGCTTGGTTGGCAAAAGTAGAAACGAGCTGCACCTCCTTGTCTTCGAACGGTCGAACTTCCTCCCGATAGATCGCAAAGGCGCCGATCATCGTCTCGCCTTTGAGCAGCGGTACGCCAAGCCAGCTGCGGACCCCCCCCAGCTCTACACTAGCGATGCGCAAAGGATTGCGCGTTTTGTAGGCGTCGTCGTCCATCAAATCGTGGATATGCACCGGGCGGCGGGTGGCGGCGATTCGGCCCATGCCTGTCTCCGGTGACGCGACGGTCGCGATATTCTGCCGAAGATACTCGGCGAATGCCTCCGGCACGTTGCAGAGAGCCCTGGTTTGCCACGTGGCGCCGTCATAGCCGAAGAGTATTCCACACCGCGCCCGGCAGATTTTGACTGCGTTCTGCAACATCGCCTGGAACACCGGCTCCAGCTCGCCGGGCGAGCTGCTGATGACGCCCAGCACCTCCGAGGTCGCGGTCTGGTGCTCCAACGATTCGCTGAGCTCGCGCGTGCGCGCCTGGGTCTCTTCGAACAGGCGCACGTTTTCCATGGCGATCACGGCCTGATCGGCGAAGGTTTCCACCAGCTCGACTTGCTTTTTGCTGAACGCTTTTACCGCGCCGCTAATAAACGCGATCACGCCGACGACGACGCCGTCGCGGATCAGCGGCACGCCCACGGTCGTGCGATACCGGCCGCGCTCCGCCGACTCGCGCCAGGTATAGGTCGGGTCGTTCAGCGCGTCCTCGATGTAGACCGTGCGCTTCTCCAGCGCCGCGCGGCCGGTCACCGTGCCAGTGCCCGGGACGACCGGGTTGTCCTTGAGGTACTGGATGAATTCGGGATCGGCGCCGTTGGCGGCGGCGAGGTGATACTTGCCGTCGCGCAACTGGAATGCCACCGTGTAATCGGCCCCGCACAGCCGCCGTGCCGTCGTGACGATGGCGTCGAACACCGGCTGCAGTTTTCCGGGCGAGCTGCTGATCACGCCCAGCACCTCCGACGTGGCGGTCTGCTGATCGAGCGACTCGGTCAGCTCGCGCGTGCGCGCCTGCACCTCGTCGAACAGGCGCACGTTCTCGATCGCGATCACCGCCTGGTCGGCGAAGGTCTCGGCCAGCTCGATCTGCTTGTCGGTAAACGGGCGCACCTCGGTGCGGCGAACCGTAAGGCACCCGATGGCTTCATCTTCCCGCATCAGAGGGACGGAAAGGATGGTCCGGTGGCCCAGCCGCTGTGCCATCGCCTGGCCTTCCGGGAATTCATCACCCGCAGCGCTGAGATCCGGGACCTGGACCGGCTTGCGATCGACGACAGCCCGC
>JAHFPH010000055.1 GCA_023266845.1 Rhodospirillaceae bacterium | reverse complement strand
CGAGCTGGAGAACGTGTATTTCGATCTCGGCGGCCCGAGCCTGCAGGCATCGGCGGTCATCAACGCCAGCGCCGGCCAATCCGACATAAAAATGCACCTGATCGCATCGAAACTCAGCGTCGCGGACTTGAACCGTCTGTGGCCGCAAGGCGTGCGGCCCGAGCTGCGCGGCTGGGTGCGCGATCATGTCACCGCGGGGCGCGCCGACGAAACGCGTGTCTGGCTTGCCGGCCGCGCGTCGCGCAAGCAGGGATTCGAGCCCGATTTCGACAATCTAAAGATGGTGACGCTATTCAGCGGCGTGTCCGGGTCCGCGCCCAACGGCATGCAGCTAAGCGGCGCCAGCGGCCGCGTCGTTTTCGGGGCGCAGCAGATGGAACTGTTGGTGACCGATGCGACCGCGAAATGGCCGTATGGCGACCTGCCGCCGCTTACCGACATCAAGGCGACCGCGAACATCGCGCCCAACCGCCAGGCCGAAGTGCGGATCAAGGAGGCCAAGTTCGGCGGCATGACCCTGATCGCCGACAGCATCAAGATCGACCGCCTGGGCCAGCCCACGGTCGAGGTCAACGGCGAGATTCGGCTGGATGGCAGCCTCAGCACCATGCTGGCCATGGTGCAGAAGGCGAATATCGCCGGCGCGCGCGAGCTCGAGGTCGATCCGGCCCAGGTAAAGGGTACGATGGGCCTGCGCGCGCGCTTTCGCTTCGACCTGGTGCCGAACCTGTCGCTCGACCGCGTGTCCCGCACCGCCACGATGACCATCGCCGACATGGAACTGCCCAAGGGTCCGATGGGCCTCAACCTGAGCGCGAACGAAATCACCGTGGTTTACGACGCGCAGAGCATCAAGATGGCGGGGCTGCTGAAGCTGAACGGCGTGCCCGTGGCCGTCGACATGACGCGTACGGTCACCGGCCGCGGCGACGACCGCGAGCATATCCATCTCGCCGGATCGCTGACCGACGCCCAGCGCCAGGCGCTGGGGCTTGAGACCGCGAAAATCGTGAGCGGGCCGGTCGATTTCGACGTCGACGTGACGCGCGCCGAGGCGCTTACCCGCGTCGCTAACGCCAAATTCCGCCTGGACAAGGCCAAGGTGCGGGTGGCGCAGCTCTATTGGGAAAAAGACAAGGGTCTGCCGGGCGAGCTCGACCTGACCATGACCCTTAGACGCGGCCAGCCGGTGGAGGTGAACGAGTTTTCGATGACCGGCGGCGACATGAACGCCAAGGGCCGCGCCTGGCTTATCGGCGGATCCTCGTCGCTGAAGAAAATCGAGTTCGACCATCTGACGTTCAACGGCCAAGGCGGAACGGACGTGAAAGCGGTGGTGGATCGCCGCGTCGGCGGCGGATGGGACGTGGAGCTGGAGGGCAAGCAGTTAAGCCTGCAGCCCTATATCGAGGATCCCGACATACTTCTCGACTTTCCGCTGGGCGTCACCACGCGGGTGGAGCGGCTTAGGATCGACGACCGGCGCATGTTGTACAACGTAAGGCTGGAAGCCGATTTCGGCGGCGAATACTGGAATAGCATCGAGTTGAATTCGCAGCTCGGCGACGACGGCGATTTGGCGGTGAATTACCGGCCGGCCGGCAATCTGCGCGACCTTTACATCTACGCCAGCGACGCAAGCCAGGCGTTGCAATTAATGACCGGTACTTCCGTGGCGCGCGACCTGCACGGCGGTAAGATCTACGTGAAAGCGACGCGCAGCCCGATGCAGCCCGACGCGCCGATGGACGGCCAGGTGCAGCTCCGGAACTTCTCGCTGCGCGACTCGGCGACAGGCGACAAAATCCTGGCATCGTCGTCCGGCTTCGGCCCGTTCGAGATCCTCAGCAAGACCGACCTCGATTTCGAATTCCTGGACGCGAAGTTCCGCAAGACAAGCGACCATATCGAGTTGCAGCAGCTCTATGCGCGCAGCCCCGGCCTCGGCATGTTCGCCAGCGGAACATTCGATCTGGCTTCGGGCACAATGGACATCAAAGGCTATGTGTCGCCGTTCCGCGGCATCGGCAAGCTGCTGGACGAAAATCCCTGGATCGGCGCCTTCCTGGTGGACGTCGACAAGCAGGGCCTGATCGCGGTGCCGTTCTCGGGCACCGGCAGCATGGCCAGCCCCGATATCGACGTCAGCAAGGATCCGACTTCCCTGCCGCCCGGCGAGATGCGCGAGTTCGCCTACCAGATCGCGGGCAAGGACCACGAGGGCAAGGCGCGCGACCTATCGGCCGCCGCCCGCATGAAGCCGGCTACCGCGCAGCCCTAAAACCCGGCGACGGTACCCTACGCCGGCCGCAGCAGCGCGTGGCGCTTGCGCCCCGCCGAAAGCTTAATCACCCCGTCGGCATTCAAGTCTTTCATCGTGACAAGCTGGTTCTCGTCGCCGATCGGCTGGTCGTTGACGCGTCCGCCGCCACCCTTGATTAGGCGCCGCGCCTCGCCGTTGCTTGCGGCAAGCCCCGCGCGCTTCAAAGCGTCGTAAGCGGCTAAGCCCTTCATGAGTTCGGCTTTCGGCAGCTCGATGGTCGGCAGCGCCTCGCCGGCGCCGCCCTCGTCGAAAGTGCGGCGCGCCGTCTCCGCGGCGGCCTCGGCGGCCTCTTTGCCGTGGCACAGGGCGGTGGCTTCGTTCGCCAGCACTTTCTTCGCTTCGTTGATCTCCGCGCCCTGCAGTTTTTCCAGCCGCGCGATCTCGGCCAGCGGCAGATCGGTGAACACCCTCAAGAACCGGCCGACATCCGCATCCCCCGCGTTGCGCCAGTATTGCCAATACTCGTAAGCCGGCAGCTTGTCCGCGTTCAGCCAGACCGCGCCGCCTACCGACTTACCCATCTTCGCGCCCGAGGAAGAGGCGATCAGCGGGGTGGTGAGGCCGAACAGCTGCTTGTCCAGTATCCGCCGTCCCAGCTCGGCGCCCATCACGATGTTGCCCCACTGGTCCGAGCCGCCCATCTGCAGCGTGCAATCGTAACGTTTGGCAAGCTCCGCGAAATCGTAGGACTGCAGGATCATGTAATTGAATTCCAGGAACGACAGCGGCTGGTCGCGCTCGAGCCGCAGCTTCACGCTATCCATGGTCAGCATACGGTTGACCGAGAAATGCCGGCCGACATCGCGCAGCAGCGGGATGTAGAGCAGCCCGTCTAGCCAATCCGCGTTGTTGGCCATGACCGCGCCGTTCGGTCCGTCGAAATCGAGAAATTTCGCGAAGCTGCGCCGGATCCCCGCCAGGTTGTGCGCGATATCGGCCTCGGAGAGCAGCTTGCGCGTTTCGTCCCTGCCCGACGGGTCTCCGATCTTCGTCGTGCCGCCGCCCATGAGCGGCAGCGGCCGGTGCCCGGTCTTCTGCAACCAACGCAGCATCATGATCGAGACCAGATTGCCGATATGCAGCGAGTCTGCCGTGCAGTCGTAACCGACGTAGGCGGTGATCCGCCCGGCGCGCGCCGCCGCGTCCAGACCCTCGGGATCGGTGATCTGGTGGATATAGCCGCGTTCGGCTAGCACCTGCAGGAAATCGGACTTGAATTGCGCCATGGCTGCGTCGTTTACCACAGCCCAGCGATAGGCGACAATCGACCGCGATGTCAGGCAAACCCGGCAATCTCGTATACGCGATCGGCATGATGAGCGGCACGTCCTGCGACGGCGTGGACGCGGCGCTGATTCGCGGCGACGGCATCGAGCGGATTGAGCGCGGGCCCGCCGTCACGATTCCCTATGAGCCGCGATTCCGCGAGGTGCTGCGGTCGGTCATGGGCCGCGACGCGCCCGGCGCCCAGGTGGCCGCCGCCGAGCGCGAACTGACCGAGCGCCATGCCCGCGCCGCGATGGCGCTCATGGCGAAGGCCGATTTGAGACCCGCCGATATCGCGGTGATCGGCTTTCACGGTCAGACGATCTTCCACGATCCCGCCAACCATGTGACGCGTCAGATCGGCGATGGGGCGTTGCTGGCCCAGCTCACGGGCATCGACGTGGTATGCGATTTCCGCTCGGCCGACGTGGCGGCGGGCGGGCAAGGTGCGCCGCTGGTGCCGTTGTATCATGCGGTGCTGGCGCGCGGACTGGAGCGGCCCTTGGCGGTGCTGAATATCGGCGGCGTCGCCAACGTCACGTGGATCGGCGATGGCCAGGATCATTTGCTGGCCTTCGACACCGGGCCGGGCAACGCGCCGATCGACGATTGGGCCGAAAAACACACCGCCGAGGCCGTGGACCGCGATGGGGCGCTGGCCCGCGCCGGCGTGGCCGACGAGCTGGCCTTGGCCGAACTGCTGGCGCATCCCTATTTCGCGCGCATCCCGCCCAAGTCGCTGGACCGCGATGCATTCGACCTGTCGCACGTGCGGGGATTGAGCGCGGCCGATGGCGCGGCCACCCTGACCGAGTTCGTGGCCTATGCCGTGGATCAGGCGCAGGCGTATTTTCCCGCGCGTCCGCGGCGCTGGATCGTCACCGGCGGCGGGCGGTTGAATCCGGCGCTCATGGCGGCGTTGGAACGAGTCCTGGCGGCGCCGGTGGCGCGGGCCGAGGAAGTGGGCTGGGACGGCGACGCGCTCGAGGCCCAGGCTTTCGCCCATCTGGCGCTGCGCTCGCTGCAAGGATTGCCTCTCAGCCTGCCCACGACCACGGGCGTGCCCAAGCCCATGCCGGGCGGCAAGCTGTTCCGCGCGAAAGAATCCTGAAATCCGCTAGCGGTTCGACGCCGCCTTCTTGATCGTCGGCGCCGTCTTGGGCGGGGCAAGGCGCAGCTGCATGTACTCTTCGACCATCTCGCCCAGCTCTTCCATGCGGTCGGCGAAGAAATGGTTCGCGCCCTCGCAGACCTTGAACGCCACATGGATGTCGCGCTGGTGCTTCAGCTTGTCGACCAGCTTCTGCACCGCCTCTTGCGGCACCACGTCGTCGCTATCGCCATGCGCGATCAGCCCCGAGGCCGGGCAGGGCGCCAGGAACGTGAAGTCGAACAGATTGGCCGGCGGAGCGACCGCCACGAAACCGCTGATCTCGGGCCGGCGCATCAAAAGCTGCATGGCGATCCAGGCGCCGAACGAGAAGCCGGCGATCCAGCAGCCGCGCGAATTCGGATTGTAGGTCTGCAACCAGTCCAGCGCCGAAGCGGCGTCGCTGAGCTCGCCTTCGCCCCGGTTGAAGGTGCCCTGGCTGCGGCCCACCCCGCGGAAATTGAAGCGCAGCACGGAAAAGCCAAGCCGCGCATAGGTGTGGAACAGGGTGTAGACCACCTTGTTGTTCATAGTCCCGCCGTATTGCGGGTGCGGGTGCAGGACCAGGGCCACAGGCGAGGTCGGCTCCTTGCCGTGCTGGTAGCGGCCTTCCAGGCGGCCTACCGGGCCATTGATGATGATGTTGGGCATAAGAAAATCCGCTCGATCCAGGCTTTCCCTGGCCGGCCTGTTTAACCTATTTGCCGAGTAGGGTATCGGCCCCAGGGCCCCGGCCTAGCGCCTGGAGAGTACTTGACCTCTGTAGTAGGACAAACTATATCTCCGTTAACCCTTGGCCCGGGCGGCTGCCTGTCGGCATCCGCCGGAAACTCCCAGGGGGAACGGATTTTCGCGGCCCCACAGGGCCTTATATCATAGTGGCAGGGTATGTTTTTCAAGCGACTTCGTGATGAAATCGACGCCGCCATGCGGCGCGACCCGGCCGCCCGTACCCGGTTGGAAGTCGCGGTGCTGTATCCGAGCTTCCATGCCCTGGTGCTGTACCGCCTTGCCAATGCCCTGTGGCGGCGCAATTGGCGGTTCCTGGGCCGCGGGATATCGCAGGCCGCCCGGGTGCTGACCGGGATCGAGATCCATCCCGGCGCCACCATCGGCAAGCGCTTCTTCATCGACCACGGCATGGGCGTGGTGATCGGCGAGACGGCCGAGATCGGCGACGATGTGATGCTGTATCACGGCGTGACGCTGGGCGGGACCTCGCTCAGCCAGGGCAAGCGCCACCCGACCCTGGAATCGGGCGTTATCGTGGGCGCGGGAGCGAAGATCATCGGGCCGGTGACGGTGGGCGCCAATGCGCGCATCGGCGCCAATGCTGTTGTCGTGAAGGACGTGCCCGCTGGGGCCAGCGCCGTCGGCGTCGCCGCCAGGATTTTGCCGCCGCGCGAGCAGCGCGAGGATTTCGTCGCTTACGGCACACCGACCTCCGACCTGCCCGATCCCGTGGCGCGCGCCATCGGCGGGCTGGTGGACCAGATCGACCGTTTGAGCGCGCGCATCAACGAGCTGGAGCAGAACACGCCGGGACGGGGTGCAACGCCCGTGCCGGCGGAGGAAACTTCGCAAGACCGCGTGACCCGCCTGCGGCCGCGCGGCTAAGACGAAAGGAACCGGACCATGAAGCTCAGCACCAAGGGACGGTACGCCGTGATGGCGATGGTGGACCTTACGCGCAGCAGCGAGGGCAGCCCCGTCGCGCTGGCCGACATCGCCCAGCGGCAGGAAATCTCGCTGTCGTATCTCGAGCAGCTTTTCGCGAAGCTGCGCAAGGGCGGGCTCGTGCGCAGCGTGCGCGGCCCCGGCGGCGGCTATCTGCTGGCGCACGGCGCCGACGGCACGCGCATCTCCGACATCATCCTGGCGGTGGACGAGCCGATCAAGGCCACGCGATGTCACACCGGCTCGCCGGCGGGATGCCATTCCGACAAAAGCCGCTGCCTGACCCACGATCTGTGGGAGGAGCTCGGCAACCAGATCCATCTGTACCTCAGTTCCGTATCGCTGGCCGATGTGTGCGAGAAACGCGTGCTGGGCACCAGCGGCGTGATCGGGCCGCAGCAGCATCAGCCCAAGGCGATCAATCCGTTCCCGCCCGCCGTGGCGGCGCAGTAGCAGGATCGGCTCCGGACCCGACGCCATGACCCTTGTCGCCTCATATCTCGACTACAACGCGACCGCGCCGGTCCTGCCGGAAGCGCGCGCCGCGATGGCGGAGGCGTTGGCGATGACCGGCAACCCGTCCTCGGTGCATGGCTTCGGCCGCGCCGCGCGCCGCGCGATCGACGACGCGCGCGCCAAGGTTGCGGCGCTCGTCGGGGTTAAGCCGGAAGCGGTCGTGTTCACCTCGGGCGGCACCGAAGCCAACAACCTGGCGCTGGCGGCGCACGGCTTCGAACGCGTGCTGGTGTCGGCGATCGAGCATGACAGCGTGCTGCGCGCCGCGCCCGAGGCCCAGCGCATTCCCGTTAATGCCGACGGCGTGGTGAATTTGCAGGCGTTGGACGACGCGCTCGCCGCCGGCGGCAAGGCGCTGGTGTCGGTGATGCTGGCGAACAACGAGGCCGGCGTCATCCAGCCGGTCGCCAAGGCCGCCGCGATCGCGCATCGCTATGGCGCCGCGTTGCACTGCGACGCGGTTCAGGCCGCCGGCAAGATCGAGATCGACATGGGCGCGCTGGGTGCGGATATGCTGACACTCTCGGCGCATAAGCTCGGTGGCCCTTCAGGCGTAGGCGCGTTGATCCTGCGCGACGGCGTCGCGCTCAATCCCGCGTTGCTCGGCGGGGGCCAGGAATCCTGGCGCCGTGCGGGCACCGAAAACCTCGCGGGCATCGTGGGCTTCGGCGTGGCGGCCGACATAGCAGCGCGCGATCTGGAAAAGGCGCCGGCGCTTGCGGGCCTGCGCGATGAAATCGAGCGCCGCGTGCTTGTGGTTGCCCCCGATGCACCCATCTATGGGAAAGCCGCTCCGCGGCTGGTCAACACCTCATGCATCGGTATGCCCGGTGTGAAGGGCGAAACCCAGGTGATGGCGTTCGACCTAGCGGGCATCGCGGTCAGCGCGGGCGCCGCCTGTTCCTCGGGCAAGGTAACGCCGTCGGCCGTGTTGCAGGCCATGGGTGCCAGCAAGGAACTGGCCGGGCAGGCGATCCGAGTAAGCCTGGGGCGCGGCAACGGGCCTGGCGATGTCGCGCGTTTTGCCGCGGTTTGGAAGGACCTTTATGACCGCGCGCGCCGGCTCAAGCAGGCGGCGTGAACGAACATTTCGGGTGAGAGAAAAGCCATGAGCACGGTAACCAAGACCAACGGAGGCGGCACGCAGACCGGCGACAATCGCCCGAAGCTGCCGATCTACCTGGACTACCAGGCCACCACGCCGTGCGATCCGCGTGTGGTGCAGACGATGCTGCCGTGGTTCACCGAGAAATTCGGCAATCCGCATTCGCGCAACCACTCCTACGGCTGGGAAGCCGAGGAGGCGGTGGAGATCGCGCGCAAGCAGGTCGCCTCGATCGTCAACGCCGACGAGCGCGAGATCGTGTTCACCTCGGGCGCGACCGAATCGAACAACACGGCGCTGAAGGGCGTCGCGCGGTTCTACAAGGACCGCAAGGATCACCTCGTCACGGTGGTGACTGAGCATAAATGCGTGCTCGATAGCTGCCGCCATCTGGAACAGGAAGGCTTCAAGGTCACCTATCTGCCGGTCAAGAAAGACGGCCTCGTCGACCTCGACCAGCTCAAGTCCGCGATCACCGACAAGACCGTGATGGTCTCGGTGATGGCCGCGAACAACGAGATCGGCGTGATCCAGCCGCTCGCCGAGATCGGCAAGATCTGCCGCGAGCGCAAGACCTTCTTCCATACCGACGCCGCCCAGGGCGTCGGCAAGATTCCGCTGGACGTCGAGGCGATGAACATCGACCTGATGAGCATCTCGGGCCACAAGCTCTACGGGCCCAAGGGCATCGGCGCGCTTTTCGTCCGCCGCAAGCCGCGCGTGCGCCTGCAGGCGCTGATGACCGGCGGCGGCCAGGAGCGCGGCTTCCGCTCGGGCACGCTGCCGACGCCGCTATGCGTCGGGTTAGGCGAGGCCTGCGCCATCGCCCAGCGCGAAATGGGCGCGGAAGCCGAGCGGCTGAAGATGCTGCGCGACCGTTTTCTCGCGGGCATCAACAAACGCCTGCCCGAGGTATTTTTGAACGGCGATCTGGATAAACGCCTGCCCGGCAATCTCAACCTCAGCTTCGCCTATGTCGAGGGCGAGGGGCTGATGATGGGCATCAAGGACGTGGCCGTGTCGTCGGGCTCGGCCTGCACCTCGGCCTCGCTCGAGCCTTCCTATGTGCTGCGCGCATTGGGGGTCGACGTGGAATTGGCGCATACCAGCTTGCGCATCGGTTTCGGCCGCTTTACCACTGAGCAGGACTTGGACTACGCGGTCGAGCACATCGTGTCGGCGGTAGACCGCTTGCGCGCGATGAGCCCGCTGTGGGAGATGGCGCAACAGGGCATCGACATCAAGTCGATCAAATGGACCGGACACTGAACCAAGAATGCCGCAAAAGCGGCGGAGGATGACAACATGGCCTATAGCGAAAAGCTTCTGGAGCACTACGAGAACCCGCGCAACGTGGGCGCGCTGGACAAGGACGCGGCCGATGTCGGCACCGGCCTGGTCGGAGCGCCGGCCTGCGGCGACGTGATGAAGCTGCAGATCAAGGTCAACGAGCAGGGCGTCATCCAGGACGCCAAGTTCAAGACCTTCGGCTGCGGCTCGGCGATCGCCTCGTCGTCGCTGGCGACGGAATGGATCAAGGGCAAGACCCTGGACGAAGCCGATCAGATCAAGAACTCGCACATCGCCCAGCACTTGGCGCTTCCGCCGGTGAAAATCCATTGCTCGATCCTGGCCGAGGACGCGATCAAGGCGGCGATCGCCGACTACCGCGCCAAGCATCCGGAAAAGACCGAGGGCTGAACGAGGCCGTAAAAGCGATGGACGGAGTTCAGAAAATGGCGCGCCCCCAGGCGATGACGCTGACCGATGCCGCGGCGGAGCGCGTGAAGGCGCTGCTTGCCAAGCGCGGCAAGCCGTCGACCGGCATCAAGATCGGCGTGCGCACCAAGGGCTGCTCGGGCCTGTCCTACACGCTGGAATACGCCGACGCGAAGGGCAAGTTCGACGAGGTGGTCGAGACCAAGGGCGTGACCGTCATCATCGATCCCAAGGCGACCTTGTTCATCCTGGGTACCGAGATGGATTACGTGGAGGACAAGCTGCAAGCCGGGTTCGTGTTCAAGAACCCGAACGAGAAGGGCCGCTGCGGCTGTGGTGAGTCGTTCCACGTCTAGGTCTCAACCCAGGCGATCACATCATGCCGGCCGGCGCGGTGCTTAAACCCCCGGCCGGTCCAGTTTCAAGGGACACCCATGACGACGACCGGCACGACGATCAGGACAGGGGCTACGCGCGGCGCCGCCGCGCCGGCGCCGTGCTGGTCGTGCCACGCACCGGTCGCCGCGGCCGATCTGTTCTGCGCGGGCTGCCGCGCGGTGCAGCCGCCGGGCGGCGCCGATCATTTTACCCGCCTGGGGTTTGAGCCCGGCTTCGCGCTGGACGCGGCCGATCTGGACCGGCGTTATTTCGCGCTCCAGCGCCAGCTTCATCCCGACCGTTTCGTCACCAAGTCGGCGCGCGAACGCGCCATCTCGCAGTCCCAGGCCAGCTCGCTGAACGAAGCCTATGAGACGCTGAAGAATCCGCTGGAGCGCGCCGTCTATCTGTTGAAGCGCATGGGGATCGAGATCGATCCGGGCGACGGCGTCACGATCAAGGACCCGGCGCTGTTGATGGAAGCGATGGAAATGCGCGAGGCGCTGTCCGAAGCCGCGGACACCGCCGCCGTCGCTAAAGTTGCCGCGAACGCCGAGGCCGAGCGCAAGAAGGCGCTGGAAGCCGTCGCCGCCGCCTTTGCCACCCTCAACCACGACGCGACGCGGACCACCGTGTTGCGCCTGAAATACCTGACCAAGATGGACGACGAAATCCGCGCCCGCCGCGCGGCGCTGAGGACTGTGCCGTGACCTTGTTGCAGTTGCACGAGCCGGGCGAAACCCCGCTGCCGCATGAAGGCGAACAGACGGCCGCGATCGGCATCGACCTTGGCACCACCAATACCGTGGTCGCCATCGCCGATCAGGGCAAGCCCGAGGTGATCCGCGGCGAGAAAGGCGGGGCGCTGATCCCCTCGGTCGTGGCCTATGCGCCGGGCGGCCGGGTCGAGGTCGGCGAAACCGCACGCCGCCGCCTGTTGGACGCTCCCGAAACCGTGGTCAGTTCGATCAAGCGCCTGATGGGGCGCGGCGCGAGGGACCTGAAAGAGCTGTCCGGCTCGCTGCCCTACGACCTCGCGCCCGACGACGGCGGCATGGTGCGGCTGACCGTTTCCGGCAAGCGCCTGTCGCCGGTCGAGATTTCCGCCGACATCCTGCGCGCGGCCAAGGCGCGCGCCGAGGCAAGCCTGGGCCGCGCGGTCGAGCGCGCGGTCATCACGGTGCCGGCCTATTTCGACGACGCGGCGCGCACCGCCACGCGCGACGCGGCGAGGCTGGCGGGCCTTGATGTGCTGCGCTTGGTGAACGAACCCACCGCGGCGGCGCTCGCCTATGGGTTGGACAAGGGCGTGGAAGGGCTATACGCGGTCTATGATCTGGGCGGCGGCACGTTCGACATTTCGCTGCTGCGCCTGGAAAAAGGCGTGTTCCAGGTGCTGGCGACGGGCGGCGACGCTGCCCTGGGCGGCGACGATTTCGATCACGCCATCGCCGAGCGTTTTCTGGAACAGCGCCGCGCTGCGGGCAAACTCGCCGCGCCCGCCAGCGCCGACGCCAAGATGATCCTGATGACCGCGCGCCTGGCCAAGGAATGCCTGACCGAGAAGAGCGATGGCACATGGTCGGTCGAGCTCGGCGGCGCCGTTTCGCGCCACGCGCTGGATGTGGCGGCGCTGGAAAAGCTGATCCAGCCCTTTGTCGCGCGGACGATCGCCATTTCCGCCGGCGTGTTCGACGACGCGGCCGTGGACCCAAAATCGATCCAGGGCGTGGTGCTGGTCGGCGGCTCGACCCGCGTTCCCGCCGTGCGCCGGGCGGTCGAGCAATTCTTCGGCATGAAGCCGCTCAGCAACATCAACCCGGACGAGGTCGTGGCGCTGGGCGCGGCGCTGCAGGCCGAGGCGCTGACGCGCGGCTCCGACAATCTGCTGCTGGACGTGACGCCGCTGTCGCTCGGCATCGAGACGATGGGCGGCATCGTGGAAAAAGTGATCGAGCGCAACACGCCGATTCCCGTGGCCAAGGCGCAGGAATTCACCACCTACCAGGACGGCCAGGCGGCGATGGCGATCCACGTGGTGCAGGGCGAGCGCGAGACGGTGGACCAGTGCCGGTCGCTCGCGCGGTTCGAGCTGCGCGGCATTCCGCCGATGGTCGCGGGCGCGGCGCGCGTGCGCGTGACCTTCACGGTCGACGCCGATGGGTTGCTCACCGTCGCGGCGCGCGAGGGATCGACCGGCGTCGAGCAGCGCGTCGAGGTGAAGCCCTCCTACGGCCTGGCCGAGGACGAGATGGCGCGCATGCTGCGCGAAAGTATCGAGCATGGCCGCGCCGACATGGAGCGCCGCCTGCTGATCGAGGCGCGGGTCGAGGCCAAGCGTTCGCTGCTGGCGCTCGACGCCGCGCTGAAGAAGGACCGTTTACTGCTCGACGCGGCGGAATACGCGGCGATCGAGGCCGAAATAGGCCGCGTGAACGCCGCGATGAGCGGCGAAGACCGCGACGCGATCAACGGCGCGGTGCAGGCGCTGGAACGCGCGGTCACGCCTTTCGCGCAACGCCGCATGGACAAGGCGTTCGCCGAGGCGCTGTCGGGCCGGAGCCTGGACAGCGTGGCCGAGCGCATGGAAGCCGGCGCAAAGAAAAAGGCTTCGTAAATGCCGAAAATGACTTTCATCGAGCCGAACGGAAAGCGGCACGAAGTCGACGCGCCCAAGGGCATGTCGGTGCTGGAGATCGCGCATCGCAACGGCATCGACCTGGAGGGCGCGTGCGAAGGCTCGCTCGCCTGCTCAACCTGCCACGTGATCGTGGACAAGGAATGGTACGACCTGCTGACCGAAGCCAAGGACGACGAGGAGGACATGCTCGATCTCGCCTTCGGCCTCACGCATACCTCGCGCCTGGGCTGCCAGATCATCATGACCGACGAGCTGGATGGGCTGGTCGTCACGTTGCCGTCGGCCACGCGCAACATGATGGTGGACAAGGGGAGCAGCTAGGGATGTGGGAGGATTGAAAATGGGCATGCGCTGGACCGACATCAACGACATTGCGATCGCGCTCGAAGAAAAGCATCCCGAGGTCGACATCATGGGCATCCGCTTCACCGACCTGTGGAAATGGGTGCAGGCGCTGCCGGGCTTCGAGGACGACCCCAACAAATCGAACGAGAAGATTCTGGAAGCGATCCAGATGGCCTGGCTGGATGAGCGCGACTGAATGGCGTTCCGCAGCAAGCTGACGCCCGCGGGTTCGCTGGTCGCGCGGCTCAAGGCCGCGAACGCGAAGGACTGGGAGCGCTATATCGGGCACGATTTCGTGCGGCGCCTGGGCGACGGAACCCTGCCGGGAAAAGCCTTCCGGCATTATCTGATCCAGGACTATCTGTTCCTGATCCATTTCTCGCGCGCCTATGCGCTGGCGGTTTACAAGGCCGACAGCCTCGCCGACATGCGGCGCGCCGGCGGTGTGATGAACATGCTGCTGAACAACGAAATGTCGATGCACGTGAAGTTCTGCAAGGGCTGGGGCTTGAGCGAGGCCGACATGATGGCCACGCCCGAGGACCGCGCTTGCACGGCCTATACGCGCTTCGTGCTCGAGGCCGGCCACGCCGGCGACGTGCTGGATCTGCACGCGGCCCTGGCGCCGTGCGTCGTGGGCTATGGCGAAGTGGCCGAGCGTTTGATCGCCGACAAGCGCACCAAGCTCAAGGGCAATCCCTATCGCGCCTGGATCGAGATGTACGCCAGCGACGCCTATCGATCCGTGGCCAAGGACGCGGTGAAGCAGCTCGACAGGCTGTTCATCCGCCGCGCCGGGCCCGGCCGCCTCAAAGGGCTCACGCGTCTGTTCGGGGCGGCCACGCGGCTGGAGGGCGATTTCTGGCAGATGGGGCTCGACGAGGCATGATCGTATTCGCGCCGACGGCCGCTGCATCCAAGATGGGGGAAACGCATGAACGCCGATGAACTGCGCGCCATGCAGGCACCGCTGAAGTCGAAATACAAGGAGAGCCCCGAAGCGGGCGTGGTGACGTTGAAGGCGCAAGGGTCGCTCGACCAAGGGCACCTCGTCTGCCGCGTGGAAACGGGCAAAGCGATGGTCGAGGCGGGGTTGCATCCCGCCACCGGCGGGTCGGGCCTGCAGGCCTGCTCGGGCGACATGCTGCTCGAGGCGCTGGTGGCTTGCGCCGGGGTCACGCTCAACGCCGTGGCGACGGCTCTCGGCATCAAGGTCCGGCACGGGAGCGTCCGTGCCGAAGGCGATCTCGACTTCCGCGGCACGCTGGGCGTGGCCAGGGACGCGCCGGTGGGATTCAAGGACATCCGCCTGAGCTTCGAGGTCGATACCGACGCCGACGACGGCCAGGTGCAGGCCTTGCTGAAGCTGACGGAGCGATATTGCGTGGTCTACCAGACCCTGCGCCAAGGCCCGCCGGTGGCGATCACGCTGAACGGCAAACGCCTGACGGCCTGATCGGGCGCTTGTATGGCCAGCGTTTCGGCCTATTCTCCCGCGCCATGAACTCGCCGCTCAATTCCCTGGGTTTCGACAAGGCCGCGAAGGACACCCGCGTGGTGGTCGCCATGTCGGGCGGCGTCGACAGCGCCGTCGCGGCGGCGCTTTTGCGCGACCAGGGCTATGAAGTCATCGGCATCACGCTGCAGCTCTACGACCAGGCGCTGATCGGCCGCGCACCGGCCAAATCCAAGACCTGCTGCGCCGGCAAGGACATCGCCGACGCCCGGCGTGCGGCGCGGCGCATCGGCATTCCGCATTATGTGCTGGATTACGAGGCGCGCTTCCGCCAGGGCGTGATCGACGATTTCGTCGATACTTATCTCTCGGGCGAAACGCCGATCCCCTGCGTGCGCTGCAACCAGACCGTGAAGTTCCGCGATTTGTTGGCTACGGCACGTGAACTAGGCGCCGACGCGCTCGCCACCGGGCATTACGCGCGGCGCGTGATGGGGTCGGCCGGGCCGGAGCTGCACCGCGCTGCCGATCCGCAACGCGACCAGAGCTATTTCCTGTTCGCCACCACGCGCGAGCAGCTCGACTTCGCGTGGTTCCCGCTCGGCGACCAGTCGAAGGACGAAACCCGCGCCCTGGCGCGGCGCTTCGGCCTCGATCTGGCGGAAAAGCCCGACAGCCAGGACATCTGCTTCGCGCCGGACGGCGCCTATCAGCGGGTGATCGAGCGCCTGCGCCCCGGCGCGATCGAGCCGGGCGAGATCGTGCATGTCGACGGCACGGTGCTGGGCCGGCATCCCGGCATCGCGCATTTCACCGTCGGCCAGCGCCGCGGCCTGGATATCGGCGTCAAGCCGCACGGCCAGGGCGAGAAGTTGTTCGTCGTGCGCCTGGAGCCCAAGACGCGGCGCGTGGTCGTGGGGCCGCGCGCGGCGCTGAAGCAAACGCGGGTAGAGATCGGCGCGGTGAACTGGCTGTCCGAGCCTCCGCGCGAGGGCTGCGAAATCGCGGCCGAGGTCAAGCTGCGTTCGATGAGCGCGCTTCTGCCCGCCACGATCCATGCCGGTGCCGACCCCTCGCGCGCCGTGGTACTGCTGGACCAGCCGGCCGAGGCGGTGGCGCCGGGCCAGGCCTGCGTTTTCTACGGCGGCGAGCGCGTGCTGGGCGGCGGCTGGATCGTGCGCGGCGCGGAAGCCGCCATGCCCGACGCCGCACCAGCACCAGAGATCGCGCGCCGCGCCTCGGTTGCTTGACAGGGGCAGCCCCATAACCTAAATCGCAGCGTTCTTTCAACGCGTCGGCTGGGTAGCTCAATGGCAGAGCAGCGGGATCATAATCCGTTGGTTGCCGGTTCAAGTCCGGCCCCAGCCACCATCGCCGCCGCAAGTCACGCCGTGCCGCTGCCGCCTAATAGAACAGGTGCACCAGGGCAAGCGAGGTTAGCGGCACATAGGTCACCAACAGCAGCACCGCGATCAGCGCCGCGATGAACCATACGTTCACGCGCGACGTTTCCCACATATTCGATTTGGCGATCGAGCAGGCGATCATCAGCACGCTGGCGACCGGCGGCGTCTGCTGGCCGATGGCGATGTTGAGCGTGACCAAGATGCCGAAATGCACCGGGTCGATGCCAACCGCCTTGATCAGCGGCATCGCGATCGGCACCACCAGGATGATCGCCGCGGCGCCGTGCAGGAAGAAGCCCAGCACGAAGAACACGACGTTCAGCAGCGCCAGGATGACGTAGCGGTTGTCGGTCAGCTGCATCATCGACTGGGCCAGGCGCTGCGGCAGGTGCGTCTCGGTCAGGTAAACGCCGAGCAGCGCCGAGGCCGCGACCAGCAGCATCACGACGGAGGTCTGCACCACGCCGTCCACCAGCGCCGTGTACAGCACATCGAGATTCAGCTCGCGATAGATCAATCCGATCGCAATCGCGGCCACCACCGCGAGCGCCGCGCCTTCGGTCGCGGTCACCACCCCGCCGAAAATGCCGCCGAGAATGATGACGGGCAGCAGCAGCGCAAGGCCGGCCTCATGGAACGTGCGCCACAGCTCGGCCAGGCCGAAAGCCGATTCCGCCGGCAGCTTCAGGCGCGCGGCCTGCCAATAGGCGACGACCATCAGCAGCAACCCGCCCAGCACGCCGGGCGCGATGCCGGCCACGAACAGCTTGACCACCGACGTATCGGCGATAGCGGCATAAAGGATCATCGGAATCGAGGGCGGAATGATGATCGCGAGCGACGCGGCCGAGCTCATCACGGACGCGGCCAGTTCCTTGGAATAGCCGCGCCGCTTCATCGCGGGGATCAGCACCGAGCCCAACGCCGCAACGTCGGCCACGGCCGAGCCGGAAATCTCGGCGAAGAACATCGACGCCACGATGGTGACCATCGCCAGGCCGCCGCGCACGAAGCCGATCAGGGCGCCGCAAAACGCAATCAGCCGGCGCGAGATGCTGGTGGCGTTCATGATGCCGCCGGCGAGCACGAACAGCGGAATCGCGATCAGCGGAAACGAGCGCGCGCCCTCGAACATCACGATGGCGGCATTCATCAGCCCCGCCTCGCCCAGGCTTAAGACCATCGCGCCCAGCGCCACCAGCCCCAGCGACACGGCGATCGGCACGTTGATCGCGCATAGCGCCAGGAACAGCAGCAGGATGATCAATGCCGGCATCGCCCCACCTCAATGCAGCGCGCCGCCGGCCTCGTCGCCGGGCCCGGCCGAAATTCTGCGCCATGCCGCCGGCATGGACAGGATTTCCGCCAGCACGAACAGCGCCGCGGCAAGCGGGATGATGGATTGCGTCGCGATCGACGGGATGAACGGCATGCTGACCAAGGTTTCACCCTGCAGCAGCGGCAGCAGCATCCAGCCGCCCCAGCCCAGGCAGGCGAAAAAACCGATCGTGGCCGCCTCGGACAGCGCGAACGCCGCGCGTCGCGTGCCCGCGGGCAAGGCGCGCACGACATTGTCGAAGCCCAGATGCCCGCGGCGCAGCGCCGCCAGCGCCGCGCCGATATAGGTGAGCCAGGCCAGAAGGATGCTGGCGAGCTCGTCGTACCACGAGAACACCAGCCCGCTATACCGGCAGGCCACCGCCACCGTCACGACGGCGAGAAGCGCCATCAGGATCAGCAGACTGACGACCTCGAGCGCGCGCTTGACCGCGCCGTGCAGCCGTTCCATCGGCGGCGCCCTATTGCTTGGCGAGCGCCAGCGCCTTGTCGATCAGCTCCTTGCCGCCCGGCACTTCCTTGGCGAACTCGGCATAGATCGCCGCGCTGGCGTTGACGAAGGCGTCGCGATTGGCCGTGTTCACCTTGATGCCGGCGCCGCGCATCTTGTCCAGCAGCGCCTTGTCTTCCTTTTCCTCGTGATCCAGCACCCAGGCCTGGGTTTCCTGCGCGATCTTCTCCAGGTTCGTGCGGATATCGGCCGGCAGGCGGTTCCACCGCGCCACGCCCACGGTCAGGAACGACGGCGTGTAGACATGGTTGGTGAAGGTCAGGAACTTCTGCACCTCGTACAATTTGGCCGACCAGATATTGCTGAGCGGGTTTTCCTGCCCGTCCATCACGCCGGTCTGCAGCGCCACGAACAGCTCGGAGAACTGCATCGGCGAGGGGCTGGCGCCATAGGCCTGGAACATCTTGGCGCGCCAGATGCCCGGCGGCACGCGCAGCTTGATGCCCTTCAGGTCCTCGGGCTTGTCGATCGGCCGCACGTTGTTGGTGATATGGCGGTAGCCGTTCTCCCACACCGCGATCACGCGCAAGCCCTGCTTTTCGGACTTGGGCGCGATGTCGGTCCAGAACACACGGTCCCGGTAGCGCGCCATATGGGCGCGATCCTTGATCAGGTACGGCATGTCGAACACGCCGAACTCGCCCGCCACCGTCGACATGATGGTCGAGGGCTGCGAGAAATCCACCGTGCCGATCTTCAGCTTCTGCAGCAGTTCGGTTTCGTTGCCCAATTGGCTGTTGTGATAGGGCACGATCTTCACGCGGCCGGCCATCTGGGCCGCGACGCGCCGCGCGAATTCCTCGGCGGCGTTGGGTTGGCTCGATCCCGGCGCCGAAGTGTTGCCGAGCTTAAGCTCGATCGTCTGGGCCTGGGCCAAGCCGCCCGCCAGTATCATCAGCGCGGAAAGCAAAAATCGCAGCATGTCGTTCCTCCCGATCTTTTCGTTCAATATTCACACGAACGGTCGATCGCGCGGCTTCAAGCCGCCTCGTTTTCCTTCGCTTTGGCGCGGCCCATGGCTGAGGCGTGCATGAACGCGCGATGCGTGGCGGTTGCGTCGGCTTTGCCCTTGCCGGCGATATCGTAGGCCGTGCCGTGCGCCGGCGTCAGGATCGGCACCGGCAGCCCGCCCAGCAGCGTGACGCCGCGCTCGAATCCCAAAAGCTTCATCGCGATCTGACCCTGGTCGTGATACATGGTCAGCACCGCGTCGTAATCGCCGCGCTGCGCGCGCACGAACACCGTATCGGCGGGGAAGGGGCCGTCGGCATGGATCTGCCGCGCCCGCGCGCCCGCCACCGCCGGCTCGATCACGTCGATCTCCTCGCGCCCGAAATTACCGCCGTCGCCGGCATGGGGATTCAGCCCCGCCACCGCGATGCGCGGCCGCGCGACGCCGGCCTGGCGCACGCAGGCGTCGGTCAGCACCAGCGCGTCGACGATCGCGCCGACGGACAATAGCCCCGCGACCCGCGACAGCGGCACGTGCGAGGTGACGCGCGCGTTCCACAATCCGTCCAGGATATTGAACTCGCTGCACGGGCCGCCGTATTGCAGCACGTCGGCGGCGAAGTGCAGCTCGTCGTTGTAGGGATTGCCGGCGAGCTTGAGGGCCGCCTTGTTGAATGGCGTGAAGCAGATCGCGTCCACCGCGCCTTCGCGCGCCAGGGTCAGGGCGGCGCGAAAATTCTCCATCGCGAACCGTCCGCCGGCGGCGCTGGCCTTGCCCGGCGCGATCTGCGTGGGATCGAGCGATTCAAGGTCGAGCAACGCCGGCTTGCCGGGGGCAAGACGCACGGTTTGACCTCGGTGAAAGACCTCGCCGATAGGCGCGCGGGCCTTGGCGATGCGCTCGCCTGCTTCCAGAATGCGCCGGTCGCCAACCACCAAGATGCTCGCGGCTTCCTGCACCGCCGGCATGGCCAGCAGCTTCGCGGTCAGCTCGGGGCTGACGCCCGCCGGATCGCCCATGACGACGGCGACTCGCGGCGCGGCAGATCGCCCGCGGAAGTCACCGGCCAACGCTTGTTCCCGGCCAGGTTCGGCTCGACGCGGCAAGAACAGGCTCCCCCCTTTGTGTCTTTGTTGAACTCTACTGGATCGGCAGTTTTGCATCAATGATTTTTAATGCAAAATGCAAAAACTCGGAGTAGAAAGATACCTGGGAGACCAATTCATGAGGCAAGTCAGCGTATTGACCGACAGCGCCGGCTGCGGGGCCGGATGCCATGGCGGGTGAAACTGGCGGCGTGAATCAGGCGTTGGGCGAGTCGCTGCCGATCATACGGCGCAGCCTGCACGACGAAGTGGTCAGCCGCGTGCGCGACCTGATCATCGAAGGCGTTCTGGCGCCCGGCGCGCGCGTCCATGAAGGCAATCTGTGCGACAAGCTCGGCGTGTCGCGCACCCCGTTGCGCGAGGCGTTGAAGGTGCTGGCGTCGGAAGGGCTGATCGAGCTGATGCCGAACCGGGGCGCCATGGTCCGCCGCCCCACGCCTCCCGAGGTTCTGGATACGCTGACGGTGCTGGGCGAAATGGAGGCGCTGGCGGCGAAGCTTGTCTGCGCGCGCGCCGGCGACGCCGACATCGCCGAGGTGCGGGCGATTCACATGCGTATGCTCGACTGCTTCGCGCGGCGCGACAGACTGGAGTATTTCAAGCTGAACCAAAGCGTCCATTCCGCCATCGTGCGTCTGTCGGGCAATCGAGTGCTTGCCGCCACGCACGATACGCTGCAGGCACGCATCAAGCGCGTGCGGTTCCTCGGCAACGAGCGCGAGGAGAATTGGCATCGGGCGGTGGCCGAGCATGAAGAGATGATCGCGGCGCTCGAGGCCCGCGACGCCCGGCGACTTGGCCGTGCGCTCCGCGCCCATATGGAGAACGCCTGGCAGCGCGTCCGCGACGCGCTTTAACCGGTCGCCACGCCGCCTCGGCGCGCCTTGCGTCATGCCGGGACTTGTCCCAAGATCGATGCCTAAAGCAAACGACCGCACAACGCGGAATCATGGAGGATTCGCCATGCGCAGGATCTTGGCCGTAACGGCAATGATGTTGATCTCGACCACCGCCTGGGCGGTCGACAATTTTCGCGTCACCAGCCCGCAGGTCAAAGCCGGCGGCACGCTCGGCGACGCGCAGGTGTTCAACGGCTTCGGCTGCAAGGGCGGCAACGTGTCGCCCGCGCTCAACTGGACCGGAGCGCCGGAAGGCACCAAAAGCTTCGCCGTCACCGTTTACGATCCCGACGCACCCACCGGCTCGGGCTGGTGGCACTGGACCGTATTCAACATTTCTGCGACGGCGAAGGGCCTGCCGGAAGGCGCCGGCTCGGGCAAGGGGCTTCCGGCCGGCGCGGGGCAGGGGCGCAACGATTTCGGCAGCGCCGGGTTCGGCGGCGCGTGCCCGCCCGTGGGCGACAAGCCGCACCGTTTCATTTTCACCGTCTGGGCGCTGAAGACCGATAAGCTCGATCTCGACGACAAGGCGTCGGGCGCGCTGGTCGGTTACATGCTCAACGCCAACAAGCTCGGCAAGGCCGTATTGACGGCGAAATACGGGCGCTAAAGCCCGCTTCCGGCAGATGGCACGCGGCGAGCGCATGGCCGCCGGCACGGCCTATATGTCCGGCTTCGGCAACGAGCACGCAAGCGAAGCGCTGCCGGGCGCGCTGCCGGTCGGCCGGAACTCGCCGCAAAAACCGCCGCTCGGGCTCTACGCCGAGCAATTGAGCTTCACGCCCTTCACCGCGCCGCGCGGTGAGAACCGCCGCGCCTGGCTCTACCGCATCCGGCCCAGCGCCGCGCATCCCCAATTCAAGCGCATATCGGACAGCAAGCTGGTCGGCGGACCGTTTGGCGACATAGAAACGCCGCCGAACCGTCTGCGCTGGGATCCGCTGAAAATACCGAAGCGGCCGACGGATTGGGTCGACGGGCTTATGACGATGGCCGGCAACGGCGATCCGGCGGCGCAAGCCGGCGTCGGGATTCACCTCTATGCCTGCACCATTGCGATGGATCGCGTGTTTCAGGACAACGACGGCGAGCTGCTGATCGTGCCGCAAATGGGCGCGCTCATGCTGTTCACCGAATTCGGGCGCATCGAGGCGGCGCCAGGCGAGATCGCCGTCGTGCCACGCGGCGTGAAGTTCCGCGTCGAGCTACCGGACGGTGTCGCACGCGGATACGTGCTCGAAAACTTCGGGCTGCCGCTGCGCCTGCCCGAGCTGGGGCCGATCGGCGCCAACGGCCTCGCCAATGCGCGGGATTTTCTTTATCCGCGCGCGGCATTCGAAGACTCGGACAAGCCTTGCGGCGTGATCGTGAAGTTTCTCGGCCATCTCTGGGCGGCGAAACTCGACCACTCGCCG
>JAHFPH010000054.1 GCA_023266845.1 Rhodospirillaceae bacterium | reverse complement strand
GCCGGCCGCGCGCATGCCCCTCTGCTGGCGTTCGCCGATCGCGTTGTCCTCGGCGATCGAGATTTCCCAACGCCGGTAATAGGCCTTCACCGACTCGGCGAAGTCCGGCCGCGCGACCGTTGTTTTGGGAAACACGAAACCTACCGACACGCGCGTGCGGTCCGGCGCCACGGGCTGGAAATCCAGCCACCACATGCAGTCTTGCGTGCAGGCGAATTGCAGCGATGGATAGATCATGGTGAAGAAGGTGCCGCCCGCGTGCTTGGGCGGCAGATCAGCGACACGCGGCAGCGCCGATGCATCGCCGGGCAGCACGGCGATGGTCGTGTCCTGCCGGATATAAAGCGCGTCCCAGTCGCCGCGCGCGCCCACCGGCTCGCCCTGCTGCTGGCCCAGGCTGACCTTGTGCACGGTGCCGGTGTGGTATTCCTCCATCGCGTTCTCGGCCAGAAGCTTCCAGTTGCACGCCACGTCGAAGTCCACGCGGCGCACGCATTCCATCTCCTCGAACCGGTAGGGCGCGAGAACCTCGGGCAAGTCGCCAAGCGCCTCTATAAGCGACGGCGCGTCCGCGGTCGGATTGACGAACGCAAACCCGCCCCAGCTCTCCAGCCGCACTTGGATCAGTCCGTTGCGCTCGCGCTCGAAACCGGCGCTGCGTTCCATCGCCGGCGCCGCCATCAGCGCGCCGTTCAGCCCATAGGTCCAGGAGTGATAGGGGCAGATTATCGACTGGCAGGTTCCGTGGCCGTCCAGCAGCTGCGTGCCGCGGTGCCGGCAGGCGTTCAGGAACGCGCGCAAGACGCCGTCGCGCCCCCGCAGTGTCAGCACCGGGCCGGCGGCGGTATTGATCGCGCGATAGGCCCCGGGCGCGGCAAGCTCGTCCGTGCGCCCGGCGAACCGCCAGCGCGGTTTAAACACACGCTCGATCTCGCGCGCGAAGAATTCGGACGAGGTATAGCAATGCGCCGGAAGCGTGCTGGCTTCGGACAATTTCCGGCGCACCTCGGCATAGCGCGCCGGATCGAACAGGTCGGAAACTGAAGCCGGGATACCCATCGGCGGGTTAGGATGCCCGCGCGCCGTTCAAACGTCCAGCCGTGGCGCACAAACGTTTTACTTGCGCGCGCGGCGTTCGCCACCGCTCAGCGAACAGCACCTGGTTCGACCGCCAGTCCCGTGGGCGCGCCGCCAAGGAAATTCTCGACGTTCTCGACCGCGCGCGCCAGGCCGCGCGCAACGACCGCCGCGATATTGCCGCCGTTATGCGGGGTCAGCACCACGGTCGCCAGGCCGAGCAGCGGATCGCCGGCCGGCAGCGGTTCGTTATGGAAGACGTCCAAGCCCACGCCAGCGATGCGCCCGGCGCTGAGTGCATCGATCAGCGCCTCGCGGTCGATCAGCCCGGCCCGCGCCGTATTGATCAGCACCGCGTCGCGTTTCATCAGTCCGATGCGTTTGGCGTCGATCAACCCTACCGTTTCGGGGCCAAGGCGCAGATGCAGGCCGACCACGTCCGCTTGGCGCAACAACTCGTCGAGGTCGACGCTCCGTGCGCCGACCCGCCCGGCGCGACCGCCGTCGGGCCCAAAGCTCCAGGCCAGCACGGTCATGCCGATCGCCCGGGCCAGCACGGCGGTGCGGCTGCCGATGGCGCCCAGGCCCACCACGCCCATGGTCAATCCGCGCGCGCCGCGGATATGGCCGGTATCCCAGCGCCCGGCGCGCAGCGCGCGATCCACTTCGCCGATGCGGCGCAGCACGCACAGCGTGAGCGCGATCGCATGCTCGGCGATTTCATCCGCGTCGTTGGCCTGTAGATGCGCCACGGCCACCCCGCGTCGCCTGCAGGCTGCAAGATCGATGCCTTCCAGCCCCGTGCCGCAACGCGAGATCAGCTTTAGGCGCGGGCAGGCGGCCAGCACGGCGTCGGTGTAGGCCGTTTTGCTGTAGACGGCGACCGCGATATCCGCGTCGCGCAAGCGGTCGATCAGCCCGGCCGCGTCGCGCGGACGGTCGCGGTGAAGCGTCACCTCGCCCAGTTCGCGCAGCCGCGCCTCGGCCGGCGTGCCGCCGAAATAGGTCGGAAAATCGTCGGGCACGACGATGCGAACGGCCATGCGCGTTTCCTTTTCTCCGGTTCGCTTCCGATATTGCTGGAGGGCCCGCGGCGCGGCAATGCCCGTCGCTTAGGCCAACAGGACGGCAGTGAAGCTTTCGCGCGCCGCCCTAGCGCCGCCGCTTTACGGCATAGGGGTTGCCGCCCTGCCGGGCGCTGAGGCGGATCGGCGTGCCGGGCAGGCCGAAGCGCTGGCGCAAGCCATTGACCAGAAAGCGCTGGTAGTCCTCGGGCAGATCCGCGGCCTTGTTGAGGAACAGGACGAAGCTGGGCGGGCGGGCGCCGATCTGGGTGATGTAGCGCGGCTTCAGGCGCCGGCCCGAGACCAGCGGCGGCGAATGGGTATCGACCATCGCCTGCAACCACCGGTTCAGCGCCGAGGTGGAGACGCGCTTGTTCCATACCTCGTGCGCCGCAAGCGCCGCATCGATCAGCGCGCCAAGCTTCTCGCGATTCAGCGCCGAGATCGGCACCAGCGCCACGCCCTTGATCTGCGGCAGCGTCGCTTCGATGCGCCGGTGGAGAATTTTCGCCGTGGCCGCGCGGTCGTCCACCAGGTCCCATTTGTTCGCTGCCAGCACGATGGCTCGGCCCTCCTCGGCCACCAGCCGCGCGATCGTCAGGTCTTGGCGTTCCAGCAGCGCCGTGGCGTCGATCACCACGATCACGACCTCGGCGAAGTCGATCGTGCGCAGCGCGTCGGCCGCCGACAGTTTCTCGAGCTTCGCGTCGATCTTCGCCTGCCGGCGCAGCCCCGCCGTATCGATCAGCCGGATGGCGCGACCCTTGTGCGTCCAGTCCAGCTCGATCGCGTCGCGCGTGATGCCGGCCTCGGGCCCGGTCAGCATGCGCTCCTCGCCGACCAGCGCGTTGACCAGCGTCGACTTGCCGACATTCGGCCGCCCGACGATGGCCAGACGCAGCGGCTTTTCGGATAGCGCTTGCGGCTCCGGTTCTTCTTCTGTCCGTTCGCCCATGTGCCGGGCGATGGCATCGCGCAGCTCGGACATGCCCTCGCCATGCTCGGCCGAAACCGCCACGGGCTCGCCCAGGCCCAGGCCCCAGGCCTCGGCCAAGGCGGGCGAAGCGACCTTGGCCGCCTCGCATTTGTTCGCGACCAGCACGACGGGCTTGCCGAGCTTATGCAGCGCCTGGGCGAAACGCCGGTCGGCGGGCATGACGCCCGCGCGCGCGTCGATCACCAACAGCGTCAAATCGGCGACCCTGGCGGCGCGCTCGCTGGCGCTGCTCATGCGCTGGGACAGGCTGCCTTTCGCCGCGTCCTCGAGGCCCGCCGTATCGATGGCCGTGAATTCAAGACCGATCAGGCGCGCGCGCGCCTCGCGCCGATCGCGCGTCACGCCGGGCGTGTCGTCGACCAGCGCCATGCGCCGCCCGACCAGGCGGTTGAACAGCGTCGACTTGCCGACATTGGGCCGGCCCAGGATTGCGACGGTGAAGCCCATGGCTTTAACGCAGCGCGACGACGCGCGCCTTGTCGGTCATGAAATAGAGCGTCTTGTCGGCGACGATCGGCGCGATGGTCACGCCCTCGGGCAGCGTCAGCTCGCCCAAAAGATCGCCGGTATAGGGCGAGATCGAGATCGCCTTGCCCTGCGATCCGGCGACAATCAGGCGGTCGCTGACCAGCACCGGCCCGGTCCAGGCGACGGGGCCTTTCTTCTTGGTCTCGTCGATATAGCGCGGCAGTTGGCGGATCCACTTCACGCGGCCCGCGTCGCGCGTCAGGCAGAACACGATATTGTCGGTCGACAGCACGTAGATGTAGTTGCCGGCGACCCAGGGCGTCTCGACTCCGGAGATTTCGCGGTCCCAGGCGCGCGCGCCGGTGCGCAGGTCGATCGAAACCATCGAGCCGGAATGGCTGATGGCGAAAATGCGCCCGCGGTCGATCACCGGCTTGCCGCGGATGTCGGCCAGCGAAGACAACGCGTCGATGCGCCGCACGTTCGACAGCGTGTCCTGCCAGACCGATTTGCCGTTCTCCACGCGCAGCGCGAACAGCTCGCCCGAGGAATAGGGCACCAGCACGATGCCCTGCGCCACGGCAGGGCTGGCGCCGCCCAAAAGGCCCGCGGTCTCGCTGATGCCGGTATGGGTCCACAGCTTGCTGCCGTCGTCGGCCGACAGCGCATGCGCCTGGTTGTCGATGGTGATGACGAACACTCGACCCGCCGCCACGGTGGGGGCGGAGCGCATCGGGCCCGGCATGTCGGTGCGCCACAGCACCTTGCCGTCCTCGGCGTTCAGCGCCATCACCTGGGCGAAGCCGGTGGTCACGAACACCCGGCCCTCGGCGTAGGCCAAACCGCCGCCGAAAGCGTCGCCGTCCTCGCTGTCGCGCATCACGTTGGTCTGCCAGATCTGCTTGCCGGTGGCGGCGTCCACGGCGGTGATGCGCGAGGTAACGTCCATGGTGTAAAGCCGCCCGCCGACCACGATCGGCTGCGCGGTCATGCGCGTGTCGCTGCTGGCGCCCGTGCCTACGCGCGCGTCCCAGCGCGGCTCCAGCCCCTCACCCGAGGCAAGATGGTGCATGGCATGCTCGGGATAGCCGCCGGCCTGCGGCCAGTCCTTGTTGATCTGCGGCGCGGGCAGGCGCACCTCGACATCGGCCAGCCGCGCGTCGGGTTCCAGCTCCTGGCGCAACAGCAGCACAGGGATGCGCTCGCCCGGCAGCGGCGGGGGGGCCTTGGCGCCCAGCCAATCGGAGAAATAGTCGCTGATGCCGCAGCCGCCGAGCGTAAGCGCGACGATCGTCAGCGCCGCCGCCCGGCGCAAGGTGGAAAATCGCATGATAAATCGCCGCATCGCTCGCGCTCCGCGCGAAACGTCTCGGTCAGCCACCGAATATCGCCAGCATCTCGGCGGCGCGCGCGCGCAAGCCCTGCGGCGCGCTCAAATCGTCCGCCAGCTTGGTGTAAAGCTCTTTGGCCTTGGCCGCGTCGCCTGCGCGTTTGGCCAGCAGCGCCTGCATTTCCAGCGCCGAATGACGCCACGGATTCTTTTGCTGCGTCAGCGGCGCCAGGCGCTCAGTCAGTTGTGCCGGATCGGCCGTGTCGATCGTGTGTTGCGCGATCAGGATGACCGCCAGGTCGCGGAACGATTGGTCGGCGCGGCTGTCGGCGGCGATGCCGTCGTAAAGCTTCAGCGCGCCGGCCGTATCGCCCGACTTGGCGGCAAGCGCGGCCTCTTGCAGCCGCGCCAGCGTGGCGTAGCCCGCCGCGCCTTCCTCAGCCAGCTTGGCGAAAGCGGCCTTGGCTCCGGCCGTGTCGCCGCTCTCGGCCAGTTCCATCGCCTGAAGGAAGCTTTGCGCTTGGGCAAGGTTCCGCCGTTCGCTGTATTCGCGCCAGCCCACGATGCCGACCGTGCCCAGCACGATCAGCGCGGCGGCGGCGATGACGTAATTACCGTAGCGCTTCCACAGCTGGGTCAGCCGGTCGCGCCTTAGGTCTTCGTCGATTTCTTGGAAAATGTCCGACAAGGCGGTCGCTGCCGTTTAGGGTTGTTAGGGTTGCGCAAGTCCCAGCCGCGGGCATTCGGCCCGCCGCGGCGAGGGCCGAAACATAGCCTCAGTACCCCGCCATAGGCAATTGATGAAAACGCCGGAAACCCTTGAAACGCCTTAATTTCGCCGCGATTACTGGGCCTTCCAACCGCTAGATTGGAGCTGCATCGGCGCTCCGCTATCTTGGCGCGGAATGGAAGGGGGCCGGCAATGCGGCTTGGTCGATTCGTGCTGATCCTGGGCCTGGCGCTGGTCGCGGCGGTTCCCGCCTTGCGCGCGCAGCAGCCGGCGAGCGCCGCGCTGTCGCCCGGCGAAAACCTGCTGGCGTCGCTGCCGCAGGGCTGGTCGCTGGGCTTTTCCGACCGCGACGACGGACGCGCGATCTACGAATACCTGCCGCCGGACCAACAGGTCGAGGATTGGCAGGAGATGATGACCGTGCAGATCTTTTTCGACCTCAACTCGGTGCCGCCCTCGGCGCTGCTCGGGCAAATGCGCGCGGGCTTCGAGGCGGAGTGCGAAGCCGCGGGCGCCGACCAGCTGGTCGAGCGCACGGTCAACGGATATCCGGCGGCGCGGCAGTTGCTGCTTTGCGGCCAGGCGCAGCAGTCCGGCATGGGCGAGGTGACGCTGGTGCTGGCGCTGGCCGGGCGCGACTCGCTCTACGTCGTGCAGCGCGCCTGGCGCGGCAATCCATTCAAAGGTGCGGTGCCGCAAGCGGCAAGCACCTTGCTGGCCGGCTGGGCGCAGCATCTCGACTCCATAAAGCTCTGCGATACGCGAGATAAATCAAGATCTTGCGACTAGGGTCCGGCGCCCATGCCCAAGGTCCGGCAGGCATGGACAGCAGCCCTAAGTTTTGGAAGACTAGCGGCAACGAGGCATCAAACAGGGAGGCAGTTGGGCGCCGCATGGCCGACACGCTGAGCCTCGCCGATCACCGCCGCCGCTCGTCCCGGATCGGCTTCAGCCGGGGCGAGCTCAAGCGCATCCTCGACCTCTACAGCCAGCGCGTCGCCAGCGGCGAATGGCGCGACTACGCCATCGACAGCAACGAGCACATGGCCGCCTTCTCGGTTTTCCGCAGCAGCTTCGAGCGGCCGATCTTCACCATCGCCAAGCGCCGCGCCGGCGCCGACCGCAACGGCTTCGTCCTGCTCAGTCGCGGCCGCCGCCTAGCCGAAAGCCCGTTCATCGACGAGGTGATGGAAACGCTGGAACGCCGCCCGCGCGCGGTGGTGTGAACAGCTAGCCGCCCGTCACCAATTGGCCGTGCTTGGCCGAGGCCGCATCGAGCAAATCCAGAATCGGATCGCATAGCGACGCGGGGTCGGGCAGCGCGCCCGGATTTTCGCCCGGAAAGGCCTGCGCGCGCAGGCGCGAGCGGAACGGGCCGGGATCGACCAGATTCACCCGCACCTTGGTATGCGCTACTTCCGCCGCGTAGACTCGCACCAGCGTCTCCAAGCCCGACTTGGCCACGGCATAGCCGCCCCAATAGGCGGTCGCGTCGCGGCCCTCGGCCGAGGTGACGAACACGGCGCGCCCCGCGTCGCTCAAGCGCAGCAGCGGATCGAGCGAGCGTATCAGCCGCCACTGCGCGGTCAGGTTGGTCGCGATCACCTTGCCCCACAGCTCAGGCTCGATATGGCCGAGCGGGCTCAGCGTTCCCAGCATCGCGGCGGCGGAGAACAGGATATCCAGCTTGCCGAAGCGCTGATGCAGCGCCTGGCCCAGCAAATCCACCCGGGCGAAATCGGTCAAATCGAACGGCGCCAGCACCGGCTTTTCACCGCCCGATTTGCGGATCGCGTCGTCCAGCGCCTCGAGCGCGCCTTGGGTGCGCGCCACCAGCACCACATGCGCACCCTGTTCGGCCAGGCGCTTGGCGACGGCCGCGCCCAGGCCGCGCGACGCGCCCGCGACGACCGCGATCCGGCCCTGAAACCGCAGCGTAGTGGAGGACGGAGGGCTCAACTCACCCCGATCCGGACAGCAGCGAAAGCTGCGGCTGCAACGAGCCGCCGTCTCGGTCGGTCAGCGGGATGGGGTATTCGCCGGTGAAACAGGCGTCGCAGAATTGCGGCCGGTTCGCGTCGCGCCCGCGCATGCCCATGGCGCGATAAAGCCCGTCGATCGAGATGAAGGCGAGGCTGTCGACGCCGATCGTCTTGGTCATTTCGTCGATCGTCTGGCGCGCGGCCATCAGCTTGTCGCGCTCGGGCGTGTCGATGCCGTAAAAGCAGGAATGCGTGGTGGGGGGCGAGGAGATGCGCATATGCACTTGCGTGGCGCCGGCGCTGCGCACCATCTCGACGATCTTGATCGATGTGGTGCCGCGCACGATCGAATCGTCCACCAGGATCACGCGCTTGCCGGCGATGCGCGCGCGGTTGGTGTTGTGCTTCAGCTTCACGCCCAGGTGGCGGATGTGGTCGGTCGGCTCGATGAAGGTGCGGCCGACATAGTGGTTGCGGATGATGCCCAGCTCGAACGGCACCTTGGCCTCGGCGGCATAGCCGATCGCGGCCGGCACGCCCGAATCCGGCACCGGGATCACCACATCGGCCGGCACGTGGCTTTCGCGCGCAAGTTCGCGGCCGATGCGCGTGCGCGCGTCGTACACCGACGTGCCTTCCACCACGCTGTCGGGTCGCGCGAAATAGATATGCTCGAAGATGCAGAAGCGCCGCGGCTGGACCGGGAACGGGTTGTGGCAGGTAAGGCCGTTGGCGTCCAGCACCACCATTTCGCCGGGCGACACGTCGCGCACGAACTCGGCGCCGATGATGTCCAGCGCGCAGGTCTCAGACGCCAGCATGTATGCGCCGCCCAGCTTGCCCAGCACCAGCGGGCGCACGCCCAGCGGGTCGCGCACGCCGATCACGCTGCCCTCGGTCAGCGCCACCAGCGAATAGGCGCCCTCGACCTGGCGCAGCGCATCGGCCAGCCGATCGACGACGCTGGGCTGGCCGCTGACCGCCATCAGACCGATGATGACTTCGGTGTCGGTGGTGGACTGGAACAGGCAGCCTCTGCGCACCAGGTCGCGGCGCAGCGCGCGCCCGTTGGTCAGGTTGCCGTTATGCGCCACGGCAAAACCGCCGCAGCCCAGCTCCGCGAACAGCGGCTGGATGTTGCGCTTGATGGTCTCGCCGGTCGTGGAATAGCGCACATGGCCGATGGAGCACGAGCCCTTCAGCCGCGCGATCACCGCCGGATCGCCGAAAATGTCGCCGACCAGCCCCAGCTCGCGCTCGTTGTAGAAGCGCTTGCCGTCGAAGCTGACGATGCCGGCGGATTCCTGGCCGCGATGCTGCAGCGCGTGCAGGCCCAACGCCGTGTGCGCGGCGGCGTCGCTGCTGCCCGCGATGCCGAACAAGCCGCACTCCTCGCGCGGCTTGTGGAGCCGGAACAGGTACTTCTTGTCGCTGTGCGCCGGCGCGCTCATTTCGTCGTTCCCTTGTTGCCCTCGAGCAGGTTGTCCAGCACCTGACGCTGCTTGTCGCTGTAGCCCTGGGTATCGCGCGGCGCCGCGGCGGTGGGCTTCACCTGCGGGGCGATCAGCGCTTTATAGGCCTCGTCTCTGATGCGCTTGGCCTCGGCCTCGGCGTCGCGGCGCATTTCCTCGCTGCGCCTGGCGGTGTTGCCGCGCCAGCTATCGGGCATCAGCCCGGTCAAAAGCTCCTTGCCCATGTCGATCAGCGGCAGGGTGCGCGCGTCGCGCAGTGCGCGCGGGTGGTCGGCGGGCGGCAGCGCCCAGATGATAACGATATAGGACAGGCAGATCAGCACCATGCCGCGCGCCACGCCGAACACGAAGCCGAGCGATCGGTCCAGCGCGCTGAGCTCGCTGTCGCTGATCTGGCGCGCGATGCCGACGCCGGCAAGCGACAGCGCCACCAGGGTGACGATGAATATGAACGTGCCGCCGATCACGTCCAGGATGATCTGCTCCTGATGCACGAACAGGCCGATATAAGGGCGGATATAGGGAATGCCATAAAGCGTGATGATGGCCGCGCCCACCCAGCCGACGATCGCCAGCACCTCGCGCACCAGCCCGCGCGCGAACGCAAGCAGTCCCGAGACCACGACGATCCCGAGCACGATGATGTCGACCGCGTTGAAGGGAAGGCTGCCCATCTAGCGGCGGCCCGTCCTAGCCGCGGCCCGGCGCGCCGCCGCGGCGCGCGGGGTTCCATTGGCCGGCGCGCGCCTGGTCCTGGAAGGCGGCGATAAGGTCGCGTACATGCTCTATCTCGCGCAGTTGAATGCCCGATTCGCCTGCGCCCGCCGGCGCGGAAGTTTTGCCCGGCGCTTGGCTCCCGGGACGCCGCTTGGGGATCCACGCCTCGGCGAAGCCCAATTTCGCGGCCTCCTTAAGGCGGGTCGCCACGTGGCCGACCGGGCGCACTTCACCCGACAGCCCGATTTCGCCGAACAGCACCGTGGCCCTGGGCATCGCGCGATCGGTAAGGGATGAAACCAGGGCTGCGGCGACCGCCAAATCGGCGGCCGGCTCGACGATTCTAAGGCCGCCCGCGACGTTCAGATAGACCTCATTCCCGGCGAAGGCAAGCCCGCCCCTGGCTTCCAAAACGGCCAAAACCTGCGCCAAACGCGAGGCGTCCCAGCCCACCACGGCGCGGCGCGGACTGCCCAAAGGGGCGGGCGCCACCAGCGCCTGGATCTCGACCAAAAGCGGGCGCGTGCCCTCGATGCCGGCGAACACGGCCGCGCCCGGCACCTCGGCGTTGCGCTCGCCCAGGAACAGGGCCGAGGGATTGGGCACCTCGCCCAGGCCGCGTTCGCCCATCTCGAACACGCCGATCTCGTCGGTGGGGCCGTAGCGATTCTTGACCGCGCGCAGGATGCGGAACTGGTGGCCGCGCTCGCCCTCGAAATACAGCACCGTGTCCACCATGTGCTCGAGCACCCGGGGCCCGGCGATCACCCCTTCCTTGGTGACATGGCCGACCAGAACGACGGTCAGGCCCTTGCGCTTGGCGATTCGAATCAGCTCCTGCGCGCTGGCGCGTACCTGCGCCACGGTGCCGGGCGCCGAATCGAGCGTGTCGACGTACATCGTCTGGATCGAATCGATGACGACGATGCAGGGGCCGACGGCCGATTCCATGCCGGCCGCGATGTCGCGCACCGAGGTGGCGGACGCAAGCTGGACATTCGCCTCGGCCACGTCCAGGCGCTGCGCGCGCATGCGCACCTGGTCGATCGCCTCTTCGCCCGAGATATAGACGCAAGCCGCCGTGCCCGCCGCGCGCGCCGCGACTTGCAGCAGCAGCGTGGATTTGCCGATGCCCGGATCGCCGCCCAGCAGCAGGGCCGAGCCCGGCACCAGCCCGCCGCCGCAGACCCGGTCGAATTCGGCGATGCCCGTGACCAAGCGCGGCGTGCCGTCGGCCGTGCCTTTCAGCGGCACGAAATCGAGTTTCCGCGACGAGGATTTTCCCTTCGCCGCGCCAAGGCCGCGCGGCACGTCGTCGCGCGGCGCCTCCTCGACGATCGTGTTCCAGGCGCCGCAATCCTCGCAACGCCCGCTCCATTTTGGGTGCGCGGCGCCGCAGGACTGGCAAACATACCGGGCGGCGGCGCGGGCCATCTGGTCTAACCTCGCCGGATTTGCGCGAAGGCCCCGGTCACAGGGCGCGCACCAGCATCTCGATCGGGCCTTCGGCGCGGCCGTTGATGAACTGATCCACGTACTCGTTACCCGACCTGTCGATCTGGTTCACCGGGCCGGCCCAGATGATCTTGCCCTGGTACAGCATGGCGATGCGGTCGCCGATCCGGCGCGCGCTGACCATGTCGTGCGTGATCGACAGCGCCGAGCAGCCCACCTCTTTCACGCAGGTGACGATCAATTCGTTGATCACGTCGCTCATGATCGGGTCCAGGCCCGTGGTCGGCTCGTCGAAGAAGATGATCTCGGGATCCGGCGCGATGGCGCGGGCCAGGCCCACGCGCTTCTGCATGCCGCTGGAAAGCTCGGCGGGATAAAGGTCGCCGACCTTGCTGCTCAATCCCACCAGCGCCATTTTCTTCATCGCGATCTCGCGCGCCTGGTCGCGGCCCATGCCGTGGCCCGCGGTCAGCGAAAAGGCCACGTTCTCCCACACGCGCAGGCTGTCGAACAGGGCTGCGTGCTGGAACAGCATGCCGAACTTGGCGTTCAGCCGGTCGCGGTCCGGGCCGCTCTCCAGCCCCGCCACCTCCTCGCCGGCCACCTTGATGCTGCCCTTGTCGGCCTGCAGCAGGCCCAGGATGCATTTCAGCGTCACCGACTTGCCAGTGCCCGAGCCGCCGATGATCACCACCGACTCGGCCTCGCCCACGTCCAGGTTCACCCCGCGCAGCACCTGCTTGGCTCCGAACGCCTTGTGCACGTCGCGCAGCTGGATCTTGGGGCCTTTGTTGGTTTTCTTGGCGTCGGCCATGGCTCAGCTCGCGCTCATTTCGAGAAGAACAGCTCGGTGATGATGTAGTTGAAGATCAGGATCAGGATCGACGCCGACACCACGGCGTTGGTGGTGGCCGCGCCCACGCCCTGCGCGCCGCGCTTGGAGTTGAAGCCGTGATAGCAGCCCATCAGCGCGACCAGGAACCCGAACACCGACGCCTTCACCAGGCCCGAGAAAACGTCCAGGAACTCGAGGAACTCCCAGCTGCGCTTCAGGTAGTTGGCCGCGTTGAAGTCGAGCTTATAGACGCTGACCACGTAGCCGCCGAAAATGCCGATGATGTCGGCGGTCAGCACCAGGAACGGCAGCATGGTGAAGCCGGCCAGCAGGCGCGGGGCGATCAGGTATTTGAACGGGTTGGTCGACAGCGTGGTCAGCGCGTCGATCTGCTCGGTGACGCGCATGGTGCCGATCTCGGCCGCCATCGACGCGCCGATGCGGCCTGCGACCATCAGGCCCGCCAGCACCGGTCCCAGCTCGCGGGTCATCGACAGCACCACCACGGTGGCGACGGCGCCCTCGGCCGAGAAGCGCGCGAACCCGGTGTAGCTCTGCAGCGCCAGCACCATGCCCGCGAACAGCCCGGTCATGCCCACGACCGGCATCGAGTAGTAGCCGATATCGACCATTTGGCGGCGGATCAGGCGGAAATAGAACGGCGGGCGGAAGATATGCGTGGTGCCTTCGAGCGCGAACAGCACCAGCCGCCCCGCGGTTGCCAGAAAGCCCAGGAAGGCCCGGCCGATAAGGGCGACGAATTCGATGGGATGGTTCACTGAACTACTCGTTTCCCGGCGCGCCGATATAGCGGCGCGCATAACGCGGACCAAGGGATGTCAGGATTTCATAGGCAACGGTGCCGGCTTCTTCGGCCACGTCGTCGATCGTGCGGTGGGGGCCGATCAGCTCGACCATTTCGCCGGGCTGCGCGATCGTCTCGGGAGCGGCGCTGACGTCCACGGTAATCAGGTCCATCGAAACGCGTCCCACGATCGGCGCCGGCGCGCCCCCCAACACGGCGCAACCGCGGTTGCTCAATGACCGGAGAAAACCATCGGCGTACCCAACGCCCACCGTGGCGATACGGCGAGGCCGGGCGAAGCGGTGCGTCGCACCATATCCAACGGTCTCCCCCCTGTCAACGTCGCGGACTTGCAGGATTTTTCCATGCAGCTGAACGGTTTGGGCCATCGGATTGGGTGCGCCGGGAAGCGGATTTCCACCGTACAAAGCGACGCCCGGACGCACCAAATCGAAATGGAATTCGCGCGGCAAAAAGACTCCGGAAGACGCCGCCAGCGACGCGCGCACGGGCGGCAGGCGCTTCAAGGCCGAGCGGAACGCGATCAACTGTTTGCGGTTCAGCGGATGCGCCGGCTCGTCCGCGCAGGCCAGGTGGCTCATGACGAATTCCAAATCGATGCCCGCCAGGCGCTGCGGTTCCTGCGCCAGCCTGTCCAGTTCGTCGGGCGGCAGCCCCAGCCGGTTCATGCCGGTGTCGATATGCAACGCGGCCGCCAGCGGCCGCCCGCGCGCGCGGCAGAACTCGCTCCAGCGTTCGACTTGGCCCAGATCGTTCAACACCGGCGTCAGGCGCTCGGCCTCGTAGACTCCGCGCTCCTGCTCCATCAGCCCGTTCAGCACATAGATCAGCGCCGCCTTGGGCAGCACGCGGCGCAGCGCTGCGCCCTCGCACAATTGCGCCACGAAAAAGCTAAGGCACCCCGCGCGCGCCAGCGCCGGGCCCAGCTCGGCCGCTCCCAGGCCATAGGCGTCGGCCTTAACCACCCCGGCGCATTCCGCCTTGCCGGCGCGCTTGCGCAACAGCCGGTAATTGGCGGCGATGGCGCTAAGGTCCACGGTCAGGACCGCGGCTGGCGTCGAGCTTGGCATGACGCTACGTTCTAGCCCGAGTCGGGTGGGAGAGAGAAGAAATGGACTATCGCAAGCTGGGGCGCAGCGGCCTTAGGGTATCGCCGATCTGCCTCGGCGCCATGATGTTCGGCGGCCGCGCGGACGAGGCCAGCTCGGCGCGCATCGTCGCCAACGCGCGCGAGGCCGGGATCAACTTCATCGACACGGCCGACGTCTATGTGAAGGGCAAATCGGAAGAGGTCGTCGGCCGCGCCATCGGCAACCAGCGCCAGTGGTGGGTGCTGGCCACCAAGCTTTACGAGCCGATGGGCGAGGGGCCCAACCAGCGCGGCCTGTCGCGGCGCTGGATCGTCGAGGAGACCGATAACAGCCTCAAGCGCCTGGGCACCGACTACATCGACATTCTCTACCTGCACAAGGAAGACCACTCCACGCCGCTGGAGGAAACCGTATCGGCCCTGGGCGACGTGATCCGCAAGGGCAAGGTCAGGTATTTCGGCCTCAGCAACTACCGCTCCTGGCGCGTGGCCGAGATTGCCAATATCTGCGACCGCCTCGGCATGGACCGGCCGGTGGTCAGCCAGCCCTATTACAACGCCATGAACCGCATGCCCGAGGTCGAGCACATCCCGGCCTGCGCCCATTACGGGCTGGGCGTGGTGCCCTATAGCCCCGTGGCGCGCGGCGTGCTGACGGGCAAGTACGATCCCGACGCGCCGCCGCCGGCGGATTCACGCGCCGGCGCCAACGACATGCGTATCATGCAGACGGAATGGCGGCGCGAGTCGCTGGTGATCGCCAAGAAGTTGAAGGCCCATGCCGAGAAGCGCGGCATGACGGCGGTGCAGTTCGCTGTGCTGTGGGTGCTGAACAACCGGCACGTCACCGCGGCCATCGCCGGCCCGCGCACCATGGAGCAATGGACCGAGTATCTGGGCGCGCTGAAGCATTCCTTCACCAAGGAGGACGAGGCGCTGGTCGATTCGATGGTGGCGCCCGGCCACCCCTCGACGCCGGGCTACAACGACCCCGCCTATCCGATCGAGGGCCGCCAGACGCGGACGTAAGGCGCGGCCCTTACCCTCCCACCGCTGCGCGGCGGGTCCCTCCCGCTCCCGCTCCCTTCGACAAGCTCAGGGGCGGGCGAGGGGCTTCTATCCCTCGCCCACGATTGGGTGGGAGAGGGTGCCGATCCTGAGCAAAAGCGAAGGAGAGGCGAGTGAGGGCTCTTAGTGCTGCTCGGGCAGTTTTTCGCCCTGGGCCAGGTCGCCGAACTTGGTGAAGTTACCGTCGAAGAACAGGCTGATCGTGCCGGTGGGGCCGTGGCGCTGCTTGCCGATGATGACCTCGGCCTTGTTGTGCACTTCCTCGGCGCGCTGCTGCCAGCGTTGCATGCGGTCGTTGAACTTTTCGCCCGACTCGTCCGGACGCTGCGTCGGCTCGGATCGCTGGTGGTAGTACTCCTCGCGGTAGATGAACATCACCACGTCGGCGTCCTGCTCGATCGAGCCCGACTCCCTGAGGTCGGCCAGCAGCGGGCGCTTGTCCTCGCGCTGCTCGACCGCGCGGCTTAGCTGCGAGAGCGCCAGCACCGGCACGTGCAGCTCCTTGGCCAGGGTTTTGAGCCCGCGCGTGATTTCCGAGATTTCCTGCACGCGGTTCTCCGGGCCGCGGCTGCGGGAAACGGGATGCACCAGCTGCAGATAGTCGATCACGATCAGGCCCAGATTGTGCTGGCGCTGCAGCCGCCGCGCGCGGGTGCGCAGCGCGCTGACGGTGAGCGCGGGCGAGTCGTCGATATAGAGCGGCAGATTCTGCAGCTCCTGCGCCGCCTCGACGATACGCCCGAAATCCTCGTTGCGGATGTCGCCGCGCCGGATGCGGTCCGACGCCACCGCCGCGCGCTCCGAGATCAGGCGCGTGGCGAGCTGCTCGGCCGACATTTCCAGCGAGAAGAACCCGACCACCGCGCCTTCCGTGTCGCCGCGCTCGATCCTGGCGCGCACGGCGTTGTAGGCGATGTTGGTGGCCAGCGACGTCTTGCCCATCGCCGGCCGTCCGGCCAGCACCACCAGGTCGGAGGGGTGCAGGCCGCCCAGCTTCGCGTCCAGGTCGCGGAAGCCGGTGGTGACGCCCACCACATGGCCCGCGCGCTTGAACGCGGATTCGGCCGCCTTGATCGCCGCGACGGCGGCCACGTTCAAGAGCTGGAACCCGCCCTCGGTCTCGCCGGTCGTCGCCAGGTCGTAGAGCTGCTGTTCGGCATGCTCGATCTGCTGCGTTGCGGGCTGTTCCAAGTCCGCGCCGTGCGCGCGGTTCACCACCTGCTCGCCCAGGTCGATCAACTGGCGGCGCAGATAGGTGTCGTGCACCGTGCGGCCGTAATCCTCGGCGTTGACCACGGTGATGACCGCGCCCGCCAGCCGCGCCAGGTAGCCAAGGCCCCCGATCTGGGCCAGGCCCTCGTCGCGCTCGAACAGGCTTTTCAGCGTCACCACGTCGGCCAGCTGCTTGGCCTCGATCAACTGACCCATCGCCTCGTAGATCTTGCCGTTGGCCGGGTCGCTGAAATGCTCGGGGCGCAGGAATTCCGACACGCGCTCATAGGCGCGGTTGTTCACTAAGATAGCGCCAAGAAGTGCCTGCTCAGCCTCTAGATTGCGTGGAGGCAATCGGATCGGAGGTCCGCCTTCGATGCCGCGCAGCGGCGTCACATTGTCGGTACGCGAGGGTTCCATAGCCTTGGGATGCGATTTCGTTTGTTTGTCGAGTCGTCTTCGCGCGCCCGCGGCGATTCGCCGAGACACGAAATTGTCACGCTAACGACTGCGAAGCCGCGATTCTACCCCGGCACACTCGTGCAAAGAAAGGATAACGTGGACAAGTCGGAAACCGTGGCTTTCGTGTTCGCCACACGGCCAAACCGTTTAAACGGCGCAGAACAGCGATTCGACGCGCTTACGATGCCGCGCGGTCGGGAACCAGCGTCGGGCGCTGGCGGCGCGTCTCGCGCTCGCCCGAATGGATATAGTCGCGCGTGCGCGGCACGGCGAACGGGTCGCGCGTCAATTGCATCTGGAATACCATGTGGTTCAGGCGGCGGAACGCGATTTCGCTGCACACCAGATAGAATTCCCACATCCGGCAGAAACGCTCGTCGTACAGCTCGGCGGCGCGGCGGCGGCTGGCCATGAAGCGGTTGCGCCAGGCGCGGATCGTGTCGGCGTAATGCGGGTACATGAGCTCGATGTCGGTGGCGTAGAGCAGCGCGCGCTCCACCGCCGGCATCACCTCGCTCAGGCCCGGAATATAGCCGCCGGGGAAAATATACTTGGCAATCCAGGGATCGACGGGGTGCGGCCCCGACATGCAGCCGATGGAATGCAGCAGGGCCACGCCGTCTTGCGGCAACAGGTCGTGTAGCTTTCCGAAGAACGCGCGGTAATGCGGCACGCCCACATGCTCGAACATGCCGACCGACACGATGCGGTCGAAGCGCCCCTCGACCTGGCGGTAATCCAGCAGTTCGAAGCGCGCGCGCTTGTCCAGGCCCTTGGTCAGGGCGCGCTGGCGCGCCACCGCCAACTGCGACGTCGACAGCGTGATGCCCAGCACCTCGACGCCGTACTGCTCGGCCAGCGTCAGCGCCAGGCCGCCCCAGCCGCAGCCGATATCCAGCACCTTCATGCCCGGCTTCAGCAGCAGCTTGGCGGCGATATGGCGCTTCTTGTTTTCCTGCGCCAGGTCCAGCCCGGCGGCCGGGTCGTCGAAATAGGCGCAGGAATATTGCCGGTCGTTGTCCAGGAACAGCCCATACAGCTCGTCCGACAGGTCGTAATGGTGCGCCACGTTGCGTTGCGCGCGGCCGATCGGGTTGATTTGCGCCAGCTTGCGCGTCAGCACGCCGATCGGGGTCATCGCGCGCATCAGCGGATGGGTGGCGAAGCTCCAATAGTTCAACGCGCAGAGATCGATGAAGTCGTAAAGGTCGCCCCGCTCGATCGTCAGCCTGCCGTCCATGTAACCTTCGCCGACATAAAGGCGCGGCACCAGGGCCATGCGCCGGGCGATGGCGTGGTCATGCAGGCGGATCGCGGCAAAAGGCCCGGGGGTGCCTTCGAAGACGTGCAGACGGCCGTCGGCGGCGGTCACTTCAAGACGGCCGACCCGTATCATGTGGCGCAGCAAGTGGGACAGAAGCCGCATCCCAGTGCCTCCCGCAACGCCCAAGTGACGCCGGCGTTCGGTCCGGGTAGCCACGCGACGCGCGGCATCCCCTTGCCCGTCGGCGCTTCATGCGGAATTTATGTGCAAATATTCCCGCAAGCCTGCGCCGCTGGCAAGGACATTAAAGCCTTGTTTTGCCTAGCTGAAAATGCGCCGCAGTATCGGGTAGGGGAAAACCCGGTGGGCTTACGCCTTTTCCTTGCCCTTGGACTTACCCTTGGCTTTTTCGGCCTTGTCGCCGCGCTCGGCCTTGTCTTCGCCTTTGGCGACTTTGCCTTTGGCCTCTTTCTTGTCCGCCTTGGCGTCTTCCCTGGCCTCGGCCTTGTTGTCCTCGGCGGATTTTGCCTTCTTGGCCTTGGGCTTGGCCTCGCCGGCGTCCTTGGCCGCGGGCTCGGCGGTAGCCGAGGCGGCTTCGCCCGCGACGCCTTCCGGCGGCTTTTCGAACATATCGGCGCTGGCTTGGATCTGGGCCTCTTCCTCGGACTTGGCGACGTTGACCGACACCGTGGCCGCGACCTCGGGATGCAGCATCACGCGGATCTTCACCACGCCCAACGACTTGATCGGCCGCTCGATGCGCACCTGGCGGTGCGCCACGGTGATGCCCGCCGCGGCCACGCCCTCGGCGATGTCGCGCGCCGTGACCGAGCCGAAAAGCTGCCCGTTCTCGCCGGCCTGGCGCACCAGCACGATGCTGAGCCCGTCGAACTTCTTGGCGACGACCTCCGCCTCCTGCTTCAGCGTCAGGTTGGTGGCCTCCAGTTGCGCGCGCTGCTTCTCGAACCGGTCCAGGTTTTCCTTGGTGGCGCGCAGCGCCTTTTTCTGCGGCAGCAGGAAATTGCGCGCGTAGCCGGGCTTCACCCGCACCACGTCGCCCATCTGCCCCAGCTTCTCAACCCGCTCCAGCAGGATCACTTGCATTGCAACCATCGTACCTACTCCCAAGGCCCCGACTCTAAACGGGGCGGTCTTGCAATTCTTAGGCTTACGCGCCGGCCAGCCGGCGCCGCAGTTTCAGGAACGGCTCGGCCAAGCCCAGCGCCGCCAGCATGAACACCGGCCACACCACCAGCACCGTGGCGATATACACCGCGACCAACAGCCAGTGCCGCGATCCCAGCTGTCGCACGACGGTGTGCACCACCGCCAGCCCCGACAGCACCGCGCCGACCAGCGCCACCGGCGCCAGGTTGCGCAAGACATAGCCAAGGTCGCCCGGCAGCAGCAGGCCAAGGGTCATGGCGGCGACGAACATCAGCACCACCGCCACCGGCAGATCCAGCGCCGCGATGTCGGGCGCGGGACGAAGGTTCATGCCCAGCCGCGTCAGCGCCATCTGCGCCAGCGACGCGTTGACGGCCGTTATCACCAGTAAAAACGAGACGATGATGCCCGGCATGAAAGCCGCGGCTTCGACCACCGCGCGCTCCGGATCGGCGAAGCGCGCCCCCATCGGCATGATCTTCTGGATCGTGTCGATGGTATGGCGCGTCAGGTCGGTCACTTGGCTCTCCACGCCGCCGCTCAGCAGCAACACGGCCGAGACCGCCAGCACCATTGCCGCGCCGATGCCGACCAGCCAGCCCGTGAGCAGCCCCGGCGGATACCATTCCACGCGGCCTTCGGCGGCCGGACGCGACAGTAGCGCTTGGCGCACGATAACCAGGACCGGCGGCACGAACGCCAGCGCCAGCGGCAGCACGGACAGCCAGCCATGTCCCAAAAGCGCCGTCGCCGCGGCCGTGGCGCTGGCCAGCGCCGAGGCGGTAAGGCCCAGCGACAGACCGGCCAGGAACAGCGGCAGCTGCACGAAATAGAAAAGCGCCAGCATCCATAGCGACCCGCGCGCCACCATCAGGTACAAAAGGCCGCTCAGCAGCCCCGCCCCCAGGGTCGTCACCCAGAAGCGCGCGGAAGCCGACCATTGCGACGGCATGGCGTACTCGCCGGTCCCTGATCCCGCGCTAGCGCAGGAGATAGGGAATAAGACCCAGGAATCGCGCGCGCTTGATCGCCTGCGCCAGCTCGCGCTGCTTCTTGGTCGACACCGCGGTGATGCGGCTGGGCACGATCTTGCCGCGCTCCGAGATGAAACGCTGCAGCAGGCGCACGTCCTTGAAGTCGATCTTCGGCGCATTGGGCCCGGTGAACGGGCAGCTCTTGCGCCGGCGGAAGAACGGGCGGCGGCCGCCACCGCCGCCGCGCGGCGCGCCGCCGGGGGCTGCGGGGGCGGTCATTGGCGCTCTCCTTCAGCCTGCGGGGGCGGGTCGCCGGCCGGGGGGCCGTCGCCGTAGCCGCCGCGGTCGAACCCGCCGCCGCCGAAGCCGAAGCCGCGGCCGCGCCGCGGACGGTCGCCGCGCGGGCCGCGATCGTCGCGCTCGTCGCGTTTCTGCATCATCACCGACGGCCCTTCCTCCAGCTTCTCCACGCGCACGGTCAGATAGCGCAGCACATCCTCGTTGATGCGCATGTTGCGCTCCAGCTCGTTCACGGCGGCGGGCGGGCAGTCGAGGTTGAGAAGGACGAAATGCGCCTTCCGGTTCTTGCGGATCCGGTAGGCCAGGCCCTTCAGGCCCCAGAATTCCTTTTTGGCGACGGTGCCGCCGTTTTGCTTCACCAGGTTCTCATAGGTCTCGACCAGGGTTTCCACCTGGGAGCCGGCGACGTCCTGGCGGACGACGAACACGTTCTCGTAGAACGGCATCGGAAATCTCTCCTTCTGGCTGGTCGCGGTCCGGCGCCGGATTGCCGGCCGCCCGGACCTAGCCGCCGGTCGAATCCGGCGGCAAGGAGTTATGTAAGGCGCGCGGTTATGCCCGAGATGCGCAGCCTTGTCCAGCGCGCATGACCTGGTGTTAAGCCTTTGATGCGGCTTGGCGATCCGCGGCCATCGCCACTGGGATCAGTCGGTTTCGCGGCGCACCTGCCCGTCCGGTCCGAGTGCCAGGTTGGCGGGCGCCCCATCCTTCACCGCCTTGGCGTGCCAGACATTGTCGCAACCCTTCTTCAGGTCGCGCACCTGGCTGTAGCCGGCGGCCTCGATTTTCTTCTTGGCGTCGGTGGCGGTCGAGTTGTCCACCTTGTCGCCGGGTTCGCAGTTGCCGGCGGCGAACGCGGCCGAACCCGCCGCACCGTCGAGAGCGAGCGGCGCTACGGCAAGCGCAATCAATGCGGCGGCGATACGAAGGGATGTTCCATGCATGGCGCGGCTCCCAAGCTGTTCGGCACACGTGCCTCGAGCACAAGTGCCTCGGGTACAAAATGCCACAGCCGGGAGCCGCGCGATACGCCCCGGATTGCGCCGGGGCGCGGCCGAAATCGGACCATCGCGGGCCTAGCGCCCGTCCTTGACAGGGCGGGAGGGTTAAGGGTTTCTATGCCAGCTTTCCGTTGGGGACGAATATTCCGATGACCCGCGCGTTCGTTTTTCCCGGCCAGGGCTCGCAAGCCGTGGGCATGGGCGTCGAGCTGGCAAGGGCGTTCCAGGCCGTGCGCGATGTGTTTGGGGAAGTTGACGAGGCGCTCAAGCAGAATCTGAGCACGCTGATGGCCGAGGGGCCGGAGGCGGAGTTGACCTTGACCGAGAACGCGCAGCCCGCGCTGATGGCGGTCAGCATGGCGGCGCTGCGCGCGATCGAGCGCGAGGGTAACACGGCGCTCGCCAAGCTCGCCGCGCTCGTTGCCGGGCATTCGCTGGGCGAGTACTCGGCGCTGTGCGCGGCCGGCTCGCTCGGCCTTGCCGACGCGGCGCGGCTGCTCAAGCACCGCGGCCGGGCTATGCAAACAGCGGTACCGGTGGGCGAGGGCGCGATGGCCGCGCTCTTGGGCATGGAGCTGGCCGTCGTCGGCGAGGTGGCGAAGGAGGCCAGCGCCGCTACGGGTCTGGTCTGCGACGTGGCCAACGACAACGCGCCCGGCCAGGTGGTGGTCAGCGGCGCCGCGGCGGCGGTGGACAAGGCGATCGAGATCGCCGCGGCCAAGGGCGGGCGGCGGTCGATCAAGCTGCCGGTCAGCGCGCCGTTCCATTGCCGGCTAATGCAGCCCGCCGCCGACGCGATGGAAAAAGCGCTGGGCGAAGTGACGGTCGCGGCGCCGGTCGTGCCGGTGGTGGCCAATGTCTCGGCCGCGCCCACCGACGATCCCCAGGCGATCCGCGAGCTGCTGGTCAAGCAGGTGACGTCCACGGTGCGCTGGCGCGAATGTGTGGCGGCGATGAAAGCG
>JAHFPH010000171.1 GCA_023266845.1 Rhodospirillaceae bacterium | reverse complement strand
AGCGAGTTTGCGCCTGACGCCTGGGCTGGGCCTGATGGCTGGGCTGGGCTTGGCGCTGGGGCTGGGCTTGGCGCTTGGGCCGGCGCCTACGGCGCGCGCCGATCCGCTTGCTGTCGATCTGGAGCTGGTGCTGGCCGTGGACGTGTCCGGCAGCATCGACGCCGAGGAAATGCAGATGCAGCGCGAGGGCTATGTCGCCGCGCTGTCGGACCCCCAGGTGGTGAAGGCGATCACCCGGGGCGTGTTGGGCCGCATCGCCGTCGCCTATACCGAATGGGGCAGCTACGGCGATCAGCGCCTGGTCGTGGATTGGACGCTGATCAAGGACCAGGAAACCGCGAACGCCTTCGCCGGCGCGCTGGCGGCCGCGCGCGTGCGCGGCGGCGTCGGCACCTCGATCAGCGGCGCGATCGAATTCGCCCTGCCGATGTTCGGCGCCAACGGCTACGCAGGCACGCGCAAGGCGATCGACATTTCCGGCGACGGGCCGAACAACTCGGGCGGGCTGGTCACGCTCGCGCGCGACCGTGCCGCGGCGGCGGGGGTGATCATCAACGGCTTGCCGATCGTCAACGACCGGCCCAACCGCATGAATTTTCCCAACCTGCCGGACCTCGACAAATATTACGAGGGCTGCGTTATCACCGGCGACGGTGCGTTCGTCATCGTCGCCGGCGACTTCCACGCCTTCGGCGAAGCGATCAAGCGCAAGCTGATCCTCGAAATCGCGGGGCCGGGACTCGGTGCGGCGCGGCGCTTCGCCGCCCTCGCGCCGCTGTCCGCGCGCTGGCGTTCCGTCGCACCGCCGCCGCGGTTCATCCGCACCGGCGCGGTGTACGACAAGGGCTGCGATATCGGCGAGCGGCAGCTCGAGGAATTCTACAGCCGGCGCGGCTGGAACAACTAAGCGCGGCGTTTCCCAGATGACCGGCAATCGTTTGCGCCTCGGCATGGTCGGCGGCGGCCGCGCTGCTGGCATCGGCGAATGGCACCGCATGGGCGCGCGGCTGGACGGGCGCTTCGATCTGGTCTGCGGCTGTTTCTCGCGCGGCCCGACTTGTTACGCTACACGCCGGTCGGCGAGCCCACGCGGCTGATCCAGCGCGGCGGCGCCTGGGTGAACGTGCCGGAAGCCTAGTCGCGCGCCTTGATGAAATGCAGCGACGCCGCCAGCGGCAGGATCGTCAACACGCCGCAGGCGAGGATCGTCAGGGCGGTTTCCAGGCCCAGCTTGTCGCCAAGGTAACCGTACAGGTACGGCGCGATGGCGCTGCCGCCGGACGCCATCGAATAGAACAGGCCGAAGGCGCGGCCCACTTTGTCGCGCGCCACCGTCTCGGGCACCGATCCATACAGCACCGAGGAGGTGCCGTTCAGCGCCAGGCCGAACAGCGGCAGCAACGGCATCACGGCGTAGAGCGGCAGTACGCTGAGAGACAAGATTCCGGCGGCGGTGACGATTTCGGTCGCGATCACCGTGCCGATCACGCCGGCGCGGATCGCGATCGGGCCGCAGGCGAACTTGCCCGTGGCGCCGCCCGCGAACACCAGGCTTAGCGCGACGCCGACCGTCGAAATATCCGCGCCCTTGGCGATCAGCACGAAGGGCAGCAGGGTCAAGGCGCCGTAGCGTCCCATGCTGTCGATCGTCGAGATGACGGCCAGCATGCCGAAGCGTGGCCAATGCGATTTCGCCGGGCCGTCGACGCCGTGCGGCTCTGCCGCCGGAGCCGCGGCCGCATGCGCGCTCGCGCGCGGCAATATCAGGAATATTCCCAGGGCGAACGCGACGCCCAGCGCGCCCAGCGCGCCGGTCGCCTCGCGCCAACCCCAGATCGACACCACGAACGCCGCCAGGGCCGGCACCGCAACCTTGCCCACGTCGCCCATGAAATTGTAGGCGCCGAGCGCCACACGCAGGCGCGCGCCGGAAGTGGAGCGCGCGATCAGGCTGCTACTCAAGGGGTGCTGCACGCTGGCGCCGACGCCGGTCAAAAGCAGCGCCGCCGCCAGCAGCACGTAGCCGCCGCTGATGCTGGCGGCGATGAAGCCCAGCCCCAGCAGCGCCGTGCCGGCCGCGAGCGTCAAGCGCTCGCCGATCCTTTCGGACAGGAAACTGCCGGGAAGCTGCAGCGCCGAGTTGGCGATGGAATACATCGCCCGGAGCGCGCCGGTCTCAGCCAAGGTCAGGCCCAGTTCGGCCTGCCACAACGGCAGGAACAGCAGCATCCCGTCGCCGAATCCGTCGTGCAGCGCATGGGTGGCGCCGCATGTCGCCAGCGTCGCGCGCACGCCGCGCGGGGCTGCGGATTGCACCGGGGCCGATGCCGCGGTCATGCCGTCTTGCCCCGGCGCTTCAGCCAGTCGTCCAGCCCCGCCGAAGCACCCGCGGCCGCGTGCAGGCCAAGCTTCGTGCGCCGCCACAGCATGTCCTCGGCCGTCAGCGCCCATTCCTGCTGCGCCAGGTATTCGGCCTCGCGCTCGCTAAGGCCGGCGGCAAGCTCGCGTCCCAGGTCATCCGCTTTGCGCGCCGCGCCCAGGACGCGCTCGATCCGCCCGCCATAGGCCCGCGCCAGCCGCAAGGCTTGGTCGGGCGAAAGAAAAGCATAGCGCCGCTTCGTGTCGGCCAGGAACTCGCCGAAGCTTTTCCCGCCCAGATCGCCGCCGGGCAGGGTAGCCCGCGCGGTCCAGACCGGCTTCATCGCCGGCAGGTGCGGCGACAATTTCTCCAGCGCGTGCTCGGCCAGGCGCCGGAAGGTCGTGATCTTGCCGCCATAGACGTTCAGCAGCGCCGGCATTCCCGCGCCGGCGTCCAGCGCCAGCACATAGTCGCGGGTGACTTTCGACGGATCGTCGCTCATGTCGTCGAACAGCGGCCGTATGCCGGCATAGCTCCAAACCGCGTCGGCCGGCTTGGGGGCGGTGCTGAACCACGCACCGACCGCGTCGCACAGGTATCGGGTCTCCTCGGCCGAGATCGCGACCTTGCCCGGCTCGCCGTCGAACGGCGTGTCGGTCGTGCCGATCAATGAGAAGCGCCCTTCATAGGGAATCACGAACACGATGCGGCGGTCGGCGAGCTGCAGGATATAGGCGTGCTCGCCGTCGTACAGGCGCGGCACGACGATATGGCTGCCCTTGACCAGCCGCGGCGGCGGCGCGTCGTTGCGGCCGACGATCTTTTCAAGCACCTGGCCCACCCAGGGGCCGGCGGCGTTGACCAGCGCGCGGGCTTTCACCTCCGCCGTTCCGGCGGGTGACTTCAGCATCGCCGTCCACGCCGCGCCCTCGCGCCGCGCCGACACGCACTTTGTTCGAGTCCGTATCTCCCCCCCGCGCTCCTTGGCGTCCAGCGCCAGCAGCGCCACCAGCCGCGCGTCGTCCACCCAGCAATCGGAATAGGCGAAGCCGCGCGTGTACGCCGGCTTCAAAGGCTTGCCGGCCGCGTCGCGCGTGAAGTCGATGCCGCGCGATCCCGGCAGGCTTTTGCGCCGCGCCAGGTGATCGTAGAGAAACAGCCCGGCGCGGATCATCCAGGCGGGCCTGAGATGCGCGTCATGCGGCAGCACGAACCGCAAGGGGCGGATGATGTGCGGGGCGGCGGCCAGCAGCACCTCGCGCTCCTGCAGCGCCTCGCGCACCAGCCGGAACTCGCAATGCTCCAGATAACGCAAGCCGCCGTGAATCAGCTTGCTCGACGCCGACGAAGTGGCGCCCGCCAGATCGCCCTGCTCGCACAGCAAGACCTTAAGGCCGCGCCCCGCGGCGTCGCGCGCGATGCCCGCGCCATTCACCCCGCCGCCGATGATCGCAAGGTCGAAGACGTGTTCGCTGGAATCCGTCATATTTCCGCAATGTAGCGCGGCGGCTTGACCGCAGCCACTGCGCGCCGCGATCATCAGCCCTGCGTATAAGTAAGCAAATCAAGGGGGAGGAACGATGGCCGGATACCTGCTCGCCATCGATCAAGGCACGACCAGCAGCCGCGCCATCGTGTTCGATTCGAACCTCAAGCCGCTCGGCGCGGGGCAGCAGGAATTCCGCCAGATCTTTCCGCAGGACGGCTGGGTCGAGCACGATCCCGAGGATATCTGGTCCAGCGTGCTGGCGGTGTGCCGTGAGGCGCTCAAGGCCGCCAGCGTCGCGGCGAGCGATCTGGCGGGCATCGGCATCACCAATCAGCGCGAAACCACCGTCTTATGGGATCGCGCCACCGGCAAGGCGATCCACAACGCCATCGTCTGGCAGGATCGGCGCACGGCCGATGTTTGCGCCCGGCTCAAGAAAGCGGGCAAGGAGGCCCTGGTCCGGCGCAAAACCGGCCTGGTGCTCGATCCGTATTTCTCGGGCACCAAGCTCGCCTGGCTGCTCGACCACGTTCCCGGCGCGCGCCAGCGCGCGGCCAAGGGCGAGCTTGCCTTCGGCACGGTCGATTGTTTCCTGCTGTGGCGTTTGACCGCCGGGCGCGCGCACGCGACCGACGCCACCAACGCCTCGCGCACGCTGCTCTACGACATCAAGCGCGCGGACTGGGACGACGCGCTGCTCAAGCTGCTGCGCGTGCCGCGCCAGGTTCTGCCCCGGGTCATGGATTGCGCCGCGCCGTTCGGGCGCAGCGACGCCGGTTTGCTGGGCGCGTCCGTGCCCGTGCTGGGCATCGCCGGCGACCAGCAGGCCGCCGCGATCGGCCAGGCCTGTTTCGCGCCCGGCACGATCAAAAGCACCTATGGCACGGGATGTTTCGTGCTGGTCAATACCGGGTCGCGCATCGTGGCGTCGAAAAACGGCCTGATCTCGACCGTGGCCTATCGCCTGGGCGGGCGCACGACCTACGCGGTCGAGGGCAGCATCTTCAACGCCGGCACGGCGGTGAAATGGCTGCGCGACGACCTGAAGATCATCGCATCGGCGGGCGAGACCGAGGCGCTGGCGCGCTCCGTTTCCGGCACCGGCGGCGTCTACATGGTGCCGGCCTTCACCGGCATGGGCGCGCCGCACTGGGACCCGCGGGCGCGCGGCGCGATCCTGGGCCTGACGCGCGACACAGGCCGGGCGCAGATCGCGCGCGCCGCGCTCGAGTCGGCGTGTTACCAGACCCGCGATTTGATCGACGCGATCCGCGAGGATGGGGTGACGAAACTCGCGGGCCTGCGCGTCGATGGCGGCATGGCGGTGAACGATTGGGCGATGCAGTTCCTAAGCGACGTGTTGGCCCTGCCGGTGGAGCGGCCGGTGGTGACGGAAACCACGGCGCTCGGCGCCGCGTCGCTGGCGGGATTGCAGGCCGGGTTGTTCCGCTCGCTCGACGACATCGCCCAGTCGTGGCGGCGCGACCGGCGTTTCGAGCCGGCGATGAAGGCGGCCCAGCGCAGCGCGCTGCTCAAGGGTTGGCGCGACGCGGTCGGGC
>JAHFPH010000170.1 GCA_023266845.1 Rhodospirillaceae bacterium | reverse complement strand
CGACTCGATCGACGCGCTGCGCGACTTCGCCCAGGCGCAGAAATGGGACGGCAAGCACGGCGTGCGCCTGAGGCTGACCGGCTCGGCCGCGCTGGCGCAGGACGAGCTGGGCTCGATCCGACAGCAGATGGGCTGGATCAGCGCGCTGTCGTTCATCACCGTGGTGGTGCTGCTGTATTTCGGCCTGCAGTCGGTGATGCTGGTGATCACCACGACGATCTGCCTGACCGTGGGCCTGGCGATCACCACATGGTTCGCCACCGTGGCGATCGGCAGCCTGAATCTTCTGTCGGTCGCCTTCGCGGTGCTGTTCATCGGCCTCAGCGACGATTTCGGCGCGCATTTCACGCTGCGCTACAAGGAGGAACTGTCGCGCGGCGGCCGCACGCGCGACGAGGCGCTGATCGCCACGGGGCGCGGCAACGGCGGCGCGCTGACATTGTGCGCGGTCACGGCCGCGATCAGCTTCTTCTCGTTCCTGCCTACCGACTACAAGGGCGTGGCGGAGCTTGGCCTGATCGCCGGCGTCGGCATGTTCGTGGCGTTGATCGTGAACGTGACGCTGCTGCCCGCGATATTGTCGCTGTTGCGGTTGAAGCTGAAGGCCCTGCCCGGCGCCCCGTCCGCGAAGCCCCTGATCGAAGTCATCGTGGACCGCCATCCGCAGCGCATCGTCACGATTTCGGTCCTGTTCTGCCTGGCCGCGATCGTGCTGCTGCCTTTCGCGCGGTTCGACGCCGACCCGTTGAAGATGAAGGACCCGGAGGCGGAATCGGTGCAGGCAATTTTCGACCTGGCCGCCGACAGCACGTTCGGCCCGTACGACCTGGTGATACTGGCGAGCAACCTGAAAGAGGCCGACGCGATCGCCGAGCGGCTGAATAAGCTGCCGGCGGTCGACTCGGTGCTCACGCTCACCGATTTCGTGCCCAAGGACCAGGAGGGGAAGCTGGAAATCATCCGCGACATGGCGCTGTTTCTGACGCCGCTCTTGGTCGATACGGCGCGAAAGCCGGCGCCCTCGGCGCAGGAGCGCCGCCAGGCGCTGTCCGGGCTGAAGCAGCGGCTCGATGCGCTGGCGGCGCGCGAGCTGCCGGCGAACCTGGCGCAGGCCACGCGGCGGCTGGGGGCCGCGATCGGCAAGCAAGAGATGTCGGAGACCGCACTGGCCGAACTCGATGGCAGGCTGCTCTCCGGCCTGCCCGAGCGCCTGAGGACCCTGCGCCAAACGATGGAAGCGAAACCCGTCACCGTCGCCGACCTGCCCGAAGACATACGCGAGCGCCAGATCGCCAAGGATGGGCGCGCGCGCGTGCAGGTGTTTCCAAAAAAGAAGCTGCTCGACATCGACGACCTGCGCGAATTCGCGCGGCTGATCCTGCACAACGAGCCGCGCGCAACCGGTACCGCCATCACCGTGATGATGGCGGGGCGCGCGGTGATCCATGCCTTCCACGTCGCCGCCACGCTGGCGCTGGTCGGCATCGTCGGGCTTTTGATGGCGCTGCTGGGCAACTGGCGCGATACGGCGTTGGTGCTGCTGCCGCTGGTGCTGGCGGGCATCCTGACCGCGGCCGCGGCCGTGGCATTGGGCATGGATTTCAACTTCGCCAATATCATCGTGCTGCCGCTCCTTGTCGGTCTCGGCGTCGCAAGCGGCATCCACCTGGTCCTGCGCGACCGCGAGATAGAGGCGGCGGGATCGGTGCTCGAGACCAGCACGCCGCGCGCGGTGATCGTAAGCGCGTTGACCACCATCTCGTCCTTCGGCACGCTGATGCTGTCGGACCATCGCGGCGTGTTTAGCATGGGCTTGCTGCTGACCGTCGGCATTGCCTTGAACCTGATCGTGACGCTGGTGGTGCTGCCCGCGTTGCTGGCGCTGCGCCGTCAGCGTCGCGCGCGCCTGACCGCAGACGCCGTGGCCGCCGCGCCAGCGAAGTAGCGCCGTGGGCGCGCACGCCGATCCGCTCGCCCGCCCCGCGCGCGTCTTCCCGCTGGTGCGCCATCTGTCCGTTCCGCTGTCCCGGTTGCTGGTGCGGTCGCCGGTCACGCCGAACCAGATCACCGCCGTTTCCTTGATCGCGGCGATGGGCGGCGCGTGGTGCTTCACCTATCCGGACCAGCGCGCGCAAATCGCCGGCGCGCTTTTGTTTCTCGCCTTCTACATCCTGGACAATTGCGACGGCGAGGTGGCGCGCGCCAAGCAGCTGTCGACGCGCTTCGGGCTTTACTTCGACACCCTAGTCGATTGGGTCGGCCATGCCGCGCTGTTCGTGGGCCTTGGCATCGGCGCGGCGGCGCATTGGAACCAGCGCTGGTGGTTCTGGCTTGGCGTGGCCGGCGCCGCGGGCGGCACGATCAACTATTTCCTCGGCCTCTACATGGACTTAAGCGCCGGCGGAGCCAGGGACACAGCCGCCACGCCCACGGTTCGCGCCGAGCCGGAACGATGGATCGACCGGCTGGGCTACGTGCTGCGCGAGCTGGCGCGCGCGGATTTCTGCTTCATCCTGCTGGCGCTGGCGCTGATGGGCTGGTCATGGGCGCTGGTGCCGGCGGGCGCGATAGGCGCGCAGGTCTATTGGTGCGCCGCCTTCATCAAGGGCGTGCGCGAGCACCACGTCTGACGGCGGCGCCTACGACGTTTGCGGCACAGGCAGCGCGTCTTGAAATAGTAGTGCCCGTCTTTCCAATCCTGCGAGTTCATCGCCGGAAACAACGGCGACGGATTGAATTGCGGCTGCTCGGTCGAGCAGGTCAACGGCATTTCCATCCGGTGCAGCGCGGTCTGGTCGGTGCATTTGTCCGGCGGCATGCTCATCGTGCAGACCAGCACGATGGCCGCGGTGAATGGCGTCATGGCTAACCCTCCGTACAGGCTTCGTGCCCGGGTTAAACCCGACCTTGTCCATCGAACGAATCAGCCTCGGCGGTCTTAGAATCCAACCGCGCGCGGATCTCAACATTTCCCTTAGCGGGACCGCCTCGCATGCTATGGATACCCGCCGAAATCGGCCGCAAATCCCTAGGGACGACCGTCCGTGCAGCACCTGATCCGTTATGCGTTCGTGGCGCTGGGCCTCGCCCTGCTGTGGGCGGTGGTGACGCATACCGACCTTGCCCAGGTGGGCGAACGCCTGGCGCAGCTGGGCCTTTTGGGTGCGGGCGCGGTGCTGAGCCTTTATCTGGTCGCCTTCGCGCTCGATACCGCCGCCTGGCAGATGACGTTCGCCGCGCGGCGGGCGACGCTCGGCTGGTGGCTGCGCCTGTTCGAGATCAAGCTGATCGGCGAGGCGGTCAACAACGCCACGCCCCTGGGCTCGGTCGGCGGCGAGCCGGTCAAGGCGCTGCTGCTGCGCAAATACCTGGGCGTGCCGTTGCGCGACGGCGCGGCCTCGCTGGTGCTGGCCAAGACCTGCGTGATGGTGGGGCTGGTGCTGTTCCTCAGCACCGGATTCACGCTCATGCTTTTCTCCGCGCGCCTGTCCGGCTCGATGAAGCTGGTGGCGGGCGCGGGACTGTTCGGCTTCGCCGCCGCCATCGCGCTGCTGGTGGCGGTGCAGCGTTTCCAGCTCGCCTCGCGCGCGGGTGGATGGATCGGGCGGTCGCGTTATGGCGAGCGCCTGAAGCGCTGGCTCGAGGCGCTCACCGACATGGACCGCCAGTTGCTGGCGTTCTATTCCGGCCACCTCAACCGCTTCTTCAGCGCCGTGCTGTTCTCGACCGGAAACTGGATGCTGGGCGCGGTCGAGCTGATGGTGGTGATGGAGCTGTTCGGCCATCCCCTTCCCTTCGCCGACGCGATCGTCGTCGAGGCGCTGGCGCAGCTCGTGCGCGCCGGCACGTTTTTCATTCCCTTAAGCCTGGGCGCGCAGGAGGGCACGTTCATGCTGGCGCTGGGCGCGATCACCGGCACGCCGGCGCTCGGTCTCGCCGTCGCCTTCGTGCGCCGGGGCCGCGAGATTCTGTGGCTGCTGCTGGGCCTGCTGATGTTCTGGCTGGTCGCGGGACGGCCGACGCACGGCGGCGCGCCCAAACGCGGCTAGTGCAGCTTGACCCGGGGCTCGGTGCGGCGATTGATCAGCCGCGCCAGCGTGTCGAGCGCAGTCTTGACGAACCCGTGCAGCGCCAGCTCGTGCAGCTTGTAGAGCGACAGGTACATCAGCCGCGCGAAATATCCCTCGATGAACAGCGTGCCGCCGATCAGCGCGCCCATCAGATTGCCGACCGTGCTGTAATCGCCGAGCGAGACCAGCGAGCCGAAATCGCGGTAGCGGTACCCGGTCAACGGCCTACCCGCCAGGCGGTTGCGGATTTGCCGGACCATATGCGCGGCCTGCTGGTGCGCGGCCTGGGCGCGCGGCGGCACCGAGCCCTTATGGCCGACCCACGGGCAGCTCGCGCAATCGCCCAGGGCGAAAATGTTTGCGTCGCGCGTGGTCTCGAGCGTGGGCAGCACCACGAGTTGGTTGATGCGGTTGGTTTCGAGCCCGTCCAGGCCTTTCAGGAAATCGGGCGCCTTGACGCCCGCGGCCCAGACGATCAGCTCGGCGGGAATGTCGCGCCCATCGGCCAGATGTACGCAGCCCTCGGTCACCCGGGCGACGCGCGCCTTGACGTGCACCTGAACGCCCAGGTTGTTCAACAGCCCGGTCACGCCGTCAGATAGGCGCTCGGGCAGCGCCGGCAGCACGCGCTCGGCCGCCTCGATGACGTGCACGCGGATGTCCCTCTCCGGATCGATGCGATCCAGGCCGTAGGCGATGAGATGCTTTGTCGTATTGCGCAGCTCCGCCGCCAGCTCCACGCCCGTGGCGCCGGCGCCGATGATCGCGACATGCAACTGCCCGGGCCTCAGCGGCCCTTCCTGCGCATGGGCGCGAATGCAGGCATTGATCAGGCGGCGGTGGAAGCGCGCGGCCTCGCCCGGCGCGTCGATCTTCAGCGCGTGTTCGTTTACGCCGGGAGTGCCGAAATCGTTGGTGCCGCTGCCCACGGCGATCACCAGCGTGTCGTAGGGAAAGCTGCGCGCGGGCGTGATCTCCACCCCGTCCTCGTCGCGGAACGGCGCCACATGCACTAGGCGCTTGGCGCGGTCGAGTCCCACCATCTCGCCGACGCGGAAATGGAAATGATGCCAATGCGACTGCGCCAGGAACGCGAGCTCGTGATGGCCCTGGTCCATGCTGCCGGCGGCGATTTCGTGCAGCAGCGGCTTCCACAGATGCGTGCGCGACTTGTCGATTAGCGTTACGTCGGCGCGGCCGCGCTTGCCGAGCGTGTCGCCCAGGCGCGTGGCCAGCTCCAATCCCCCCGCCCCGCCGCCGACGATGACGATGCGGTGCTTGGTTTTCGTCGAGCCCTCGGTCATGCGGACATCTTAGGGTCCGGCCCGCGCCGCGCCT
>JAHFPH010000053.1 GCA_023266845.1 Rhodospirillaceae bacterium | reverse complement strand
ATGCCCATCGGCCTGCCCGACACGGGCGCGCGGGTCTGCGACGCGAAGGCGCGCGCGCTGTTGGGCGCGGCGCGCTCGCGCGTGTTTCCGCATCTGCGCCGCTCGCTGTTGGGCTTTCTCGACGACTACCCCGCCGCCAATGCCTGGGCCAAGCGCGACGGCAAGGGGTTGAGCAAGCAGGCCTTCTTCATCCTGCCGAAAATCGCCGAGATCGACGCAAATATTGCGTCCAAAGACCAGCAACGCATCAAGGAAGCGCATCCCGAGCTCGCCTTCGCGCGCCTCAACGGCGGCAAACCGCTGGCGAGCAAGGCGACGGCCGAGGGTTTGCGCGCGCGCGAGCGCCTGTTGCGCGCGGCGGGCTTCACCGGACTCGAAGGATTGTGGCGCGGGGTGGCGGGCAAGGGCGCCAAGCCCGACGATCTCTATGACGCCTGCGTGCTGACGCTGACAGCCCTACGTATCGCTAGGGGCAAGGCCGTGTGCCTGGACAGCTTCGCGCGCGACTCGCGCGGATTGAAGATGGAGATTTGGTACTGACAGCATCCTCATCCTTCGACAGGCTCAGGATGAGGATTTGACCGATCGTCCTCGTCCTGAGCTTGTCGAAGGACGAGAAAAACGGCCGCACAGCGAACCGCGGCCTACTGCGCCACCCAGCCGCCGTCCATCGACAGGGCAGCGCCGGTCACCTGGTCGGCGCCGCTGTCGCACAGGAACACGATCATCTTGCCGATCTGCTCGGGCGTCACGAATTGCTGCGAGGGCTGCTTTTCGGACAGCAATTGCAGCTCGGCTTCCTTGACCTTGATGCGCTGGTCGCGCGCGCGCTCGTCGATCTGCTTCTGTATCAGCGGCGTCAGCACCCAGCCCGGGCAGATGGCGTTGGCGGTGATGCCGGAGCCGGCAAGCTCCAGCGCGGTCACCTTGGTGAGGCCCACCAGGCCGTGCTTGGCCGAGACGTAAGCGGCCTTGTTCTTCGACGCCACCAGCCCGTGCGCCGAGGCGATGTTGACGATGCGGCCCCATTTCTTCTTGCGCATGTGCGGAATGGCGGCCTGCGTGGCGTGGAACGGGGCCGACAGATTCACCGCCAGCACCGCCTCCCACTTCGCGCGCGGGAATTCCTCGATCGAGGCGACGTGCTGGATGCCGGCGTTGTTGACCAGGATGTCGACCGAGCCTAGTTCGCGGCGCGTGGCGCGCACCATGGCGTGGATCTCGTCCGGGTTCGCCATGTCGGCGCCGTTGTAGCTGATGCGCACCTTGTACTGGCGGTGGAGCCGCGCCTGCAGCGCCGCGATCATCTTCTCGTCGCCGAAGCCGCTCAGCATCACGTCGCATAGCTGCGACGCCAATACCTCGGCGATGCCGAGCCCGATGCCGCTGGTCGAGCCGGTGACGATCGCCACCTTGCCTTTGAGCATGTCCAAGTGCCCCCGCCTCGTGCCGGTCTTGGTTGCCGGCGTGTCCTCTAGGAATGAGGTTATACAAAGTTTTCCACAGGATTGCCTACCCGAATCCCGCAACCCTACCAGCCAAACCGGCGGCGTTTTTCCATTGCCTGCCAAAGTGTTAAGATCGGTTACGGCGCGCGCGCCACGGCGGAAGGAAAAGCGGATGGAAGCGGCAACGGGCTGGCCTGTTCTGGCCTTGTTCTGGAGTTTGGCCCTGTCTTGGTGCCTGGCGCTGGTTCATGTGGCTCTTAGCCCGTCTGAAGGCCGATGGGGGGCCGGCCCGTGGCGGGCGCCCGCGGGCGCGCGCTGCCCGTTCAGCCCGCGCGTCGGCTGGCTGGTAATGGTCCTGCTGCTGGGGCCGGTCGGCTGGCTGCTGTTCGTTTTTCGGCGCCGTCGGCCTCGTCCTTCGACAAGCTCAGGATGAGTCCGACAAACCACAGTCCTCATGCTGAGCCTGTCGAAGCATGCGGGGTGAGTTGTTCAGCCCGGTTTCTTGAAAAACGAGTCCGCCGCGCCGCGCGCCGATTGCTTTGACTTGATCGTCGCCTCGGCGCGTTCGATCTCGGCTTTCAAATCGGCGATGTAGTCGTTCAGCTCGGCGATGCCCATGATGTGCAGGTTCTTCGGCGGCGGTTTCTTGGTTCTGGGTTCCAGGTCTTCCGGTTCCATGGCGCCATCCCGTCATTGCCAGCGGCCAGCCGCCCATACTAAACCAACGGGCCCTTTTTCAAACCATTCCTCCGGAGCGCCGCGCGATGTCCTTGCCAGCGATCATGGACTGCATCGAAATCGAAAAGCCGGGCGGGCCGGAAGCATTGAAGCCCGCCAAACGCCCGCTGCCGACACCGGGGCAGGGCGAGGTGCTGGTCAAGGTCGCGGCCGCGGGCGTCAATCGTCCCGACGTGCTGCAGCGCCGGGGCATGTACGCGCCGCCGCCCGGCACGACGGATCTGCCGGGGCTGGAAATCGCCGGCACGGTCGCGGGCCTGGGGGCGGGCGTAGAGCGTTGGAAAATCGGCGACCAAGTCTGCGCCCTGGTTGCGGGCGGCGGCTATGCCCATTATTGCGCCGCGCCCGAAGCGCAATGCCTGCCGGTTCCCAAGGGCCTCGATATAGCCCAAGCCGCCTGCCTGCCCGAAACGGTGATGACGGTCTGGACCAACGTGTTCGAACGCGGGCGCCTTACCGCGGGCGAGACGTTCCTGGTGCATGGCGGCACCAGCGGCATCGGCACCACGGCGATCCAGATGGCCAAGGCCTGGGGTGCCAGCGTATTCGCCACGGCCGGCGGCGCCGACAAGGCCAAGGCCTGCCGCGATCTGGGCGCCGATCTGGCGATCGACTACAAGACCCAGGATTTCGCCCAAGCGGTGAAGGACGCCACGGCCAAGCGCGGCGTCGACGTGATCCTCGACATGGTCGGCGGCGATTATTTCGCCAAGAACATCGATTGCATGGCGGTGGAAGGCCGGCTGGTCTACATCGCCTCGATGCGCGGCGCGAAGGTCGAGCTCAACATCGCCCTGATGATGCAAAAGCGCCTGGTCATCACCGGCTCGACTCTCCGTCCCCGGTCGGTCGAGCAGAAGGGCGCCATCGCCCGTGCGGTCGAGGCCCAGATCTGGCCGCATGTCGCGGCCGGACGCGTCAAGCCGTTGATTCATGCCCGCTTCCCCCTGGCCGACGCCGCCAAGGCCCATGCGCTCATGGAAACCAACGCCCATATCGGCAAAATAGTGCTGACGGTGCCGTGAGTTAGCGGGTCCAAGCTTTCTGTGGAATCCGGCCCGGTTCGCCCCTATATAGAGGCCATACACGACAACCCCATAGGGTGGGACTGGTGGCTTCGTGAGCCTCCGGCTAGCCCGAAAGATTTGCCCGATTGGAGCGCCGCCATGCCGCAGCCCCTGATGCCGAAAGCCACCGCCGTGTGGCTGGTCGAGAACACCACATTGAATTTCAAGCAGATCGCCGATTTTTGCGGCCTGCACGAGCTGGAAATCCAGGCCGTCGCCGACGGCGAGGTGGCGACCGGCATGCAAGGGCTGAACCCGATCACCAACCACGAGTTGACGGCGGAAGAGATCAAGCGCTGCGAGGTCGACCCCGACGCGACGCTGAAGATGATGGACCGCGACCTGCCGGCGCCGATCGCGCGGCAAAAGGGCCCGCGCTACACGCCCGTCGCCAAGCGCCAGGACAAGCCCGACGCCATCAACTGGCTGGTCAAGACGCATCCCGAGCTGACCGACGCGCAAATCGCCAAGCTGATCGGCACCACCAAGTCGACCATCGCCAAGGTGCGCGACCGCTCGCACTGGAACATGCAGAACATCCGTCCGCGCCATCCGCTGGAGCTGGGCCTGTGTTCGTCGCGCGACCTGACCGCGGCGGTCGGCCTGGCGCAGCGCCGCAAGGCGCGCGCCGAAACCGCGACCAAGCGCCTGAAGAAGCGCGAGGAGCGCGAAGCCGCGAAAGCCGTCGAAACCGCGAAGGCGGCCGAGGCCGCCGCCGCGCCGCCCGTGCCGGCGACCGTTGCACCCGAAACGCCGGCGACGGAGACCGCGCCGTCCGCGCCCGAGGCCGCGCCCGCCCCGGAAGCGCCGAAAAGCGCCTAGCCCCTTCCGCTTAGGGCGCGCCCCGCGCGCCCGTCGATGATCGCCAGCCCCAGCGCGATCAGCGCCATGCCCGCGATCTGGCGCAGCTCGAGTCTTTCGCTGAGCAACCCCGCCCCCAGCAGTACGGCGATGACGGGCATGATCAACGTGACCAGCAGAAGATTGACCGCACCCGACGCCGCCAGGATGCGGAAATACAGCACATAGCCCAGCGCGGTTCCCATCAGCGCCAGGGCCAGAACGGCGGCCGTGGTCGTCGGTCCGGGCAGGGGCAGCGTCCAGGGTTGGTCCAGCATGAGCGCCAAGGGCAAGGCCAGCAGCGCCGATCCGCTCAACTGTCCGCAGGCCGCGACCGCCGGCGGGTGCCCGCGCAGGCGCCGTCCGTAAATGCCCGCGCAGCCATAGGACAGCGCCGCGCCCAGCACCGCGAGCTGGCCCAGCAGTCCTTCGCTCATGCCGTGCAGCGCTTCCAGCCCCACCATCACCGCAACCCCGGCAAAGCCGACCATGACGCCGACCGCGCGCGCGGCGCTCAACCGGTCGTCGCGCGTCAGCAGATGCGCGAGGATCATGGCGAAGATCGGCGTTGAGGCGTTGAGAACGGCCGCCAGGCCCGAAGCGATATGCGTCTGCGCCCAGAAGATCAACGCGAAGGGCAGAAGATTGTTGAGAAACCCCATGACCAGGAATTGGCCGAGCCTGCGCGGATCGCCCGGCAAGCGCTGGCCGGTCGTCAGCAGCCAAGCGTTCAACGCCAGCGCGGCGATCACCACGCGCAGCATCACCAGGGTCACGGGCGGCAACTCGCGCTGGGCCAGCGCGACGAAATAGAAAGTGCAGCCCCAGAAGGCCGACAGCAGCAGCAACCGGCCCCAATCGGCAGCGGATATTTGGTTAGGCATGCGGGCTGGATAGCCGCGGCAGGCGTCGTCGCCCACCCGGAACTTGCGCGAGTGTTATGTGCAGCAGGCGGTTTTCGGCTCCGACGCGCGCGCCGCCTGTTTCGGCGGGCAGGGCAGATCGCCGAACGGGCAGAACACGCAGCAATCCCCCGCGTTCGGGCGCAGCAGCGTTTTGCAGGAATTGCACCCGTAGAAAAACCGACAAGCGTCGGTCGGCATCGTTTCGACGGTCCGCGACCCGCATTTCGGACAGGTGATTGTCGAGACGAGTTGAACGGTCATTCTGCGCTCATTGAATCGCACGAAGCAGATGCGGCTCGATGAAAGGCAACGCCGCCGCCGCGCCGGACGCGAGGCGGGCATCGCCTCTATGGCACCGAAGCCGCTGGGCGATTGACCTTCATCCGCCGCGCGCGCGAACTCGGGTTCACGCTCGACGATGTCCGGTCGCTTCTTGGCTTGGTCGACCGGCGCAGGGTTACTTGCGGCGAAGTTCAGAGCATCACGAACCACCAGCTTCAAGGCGTTCGCGCGAAGATCGCCGACCTGCGGAAGCTTGAAAATGTGCTCGCCGACATGACCAGGGCCTGCGCTGGCGGCGACGTGCCGGAATGCCCGGTCATCGAGGCGCTGTTCTCGCCCAAGGCGGCATAACGCGCATTCGGCGCGGAGAACGCTGAAAACCGGAAGGAAAGGTCAGCGCGCCTGGTCGATGACCGCGTTGAAACGGCGCACCGCGCCGTCCGGCCCGTCGGGTGCGTCCCACACCGCCGACACCACGGCCAAGAAATCCGCACCCGCCTTGACCAGCGGCGCGCAATTGTCGGGCGTGATGCCGCCGATCGCCACGCACGGCACGATCATGGTCGAGGCCCAGTTCTCCAGCAGCTCGATCGTGGCGTGGAACTTCGCGTCCTTGGTCTGGGTCGGGAAGAACGCGCCGAACGCCACGTAATCCGCGCCGGCCTCGGCCGCGTCCATCGCCAGATGCGTCGAATCGTGGCAGGTGACGCCGACGATGGCGTCGGGCCCGACCGTTGCGCGCGCCTCTTCATAGCTCGCGTCCTGTTGGCCGACATGCACCCCGTCGCAGCCCGTGATCGCGGCAAGGTCCGGCCGGTCGTTCAGAATGAACGCTACGTCGCGTTTCTGGGCGATGGGCTTGAGCTGCTCGATGGCGCGGATGACCTCGCCGTCCGCCGCGTCCTTCAGGCGCAACTGCACCGAGGCCACGTCGCCCCCGTCGAGCGCGCGCTTGAGCTGCTCGGCGAAGCCGCGCGGTTCCAGCTTCGGCGGCGTGATGAGATACAGCCGGCAGCGGTTTTCCGGCGCGGTCATCGTTTGCCCGCCAAGAATTGCAGCGCCGCCCGCTCCGGATCCTTCGAGCCCGCCAGGTCCAGCGTCGCGTAGCGCGCGTCGTCCAGCGCGGCGCCGCGCGCCTTGGCGATCTCGCCGACCCGCGCGCGCGCCCGCGCGTTGCCGGCGAGCCGGATGCGCTTCACGCCCGAACGCAAAGCGCCCAGCGCTCGGCCCGGCGCGTCGGCGCAATCGAGAATCGCGGTGACGCCGAGCTTAGGATGGCGCGCGCGGGCTTGGCGCAGCACCTCTTCAAACCAGGCCGGGCCGGCATAGCCGGCGGCGCCCGCGCCGCTCAGCAGCGTCAAGGGCGCACGCAGCGCCTCGGCGGCGCGCATCGCCGCCAGCGCATGATCCAGGGAATGAAAGACGATCGCCTTGTCGCGTCTCAGCCCAGACGGCCGAGCGCCACGGCGGTGTCGTTCATGCGGTTGGAGAAGCCCCATTCGTTGTCGTACCACGCCATCACGCGGCACAGCTTGCCCTCGATCACCTGGGTTTGGGTGACATCCACGGTGGAACTTGCGGGGTTGTGGTTGAAATCCATCGACACGGTGGGCTCGTCGGTGATCGCCAATATGCCCTTCAGCGCGCCGTTCGACGCGTCGATCAGCGCCTTGTTGATCTCCTCGATCGAGGTGTCGCGCTTCGGCACGAACTTGAAGTCGATCACCGACACGTTGGGCGTGGGCACGCGGATCGACGTGCCGTCGAGCTTGCCTTTCAGCTCGGGCAGCACCAGGCCGACGGCCTTGGCAGCACCCGTGGAGGTGGGGATCATCGACAAGCTGGCTGCGCGCGCGCGGCGCAGATCCTTGTGCAACGTGTCCACCGTCGGCTGGTCGCCGGTATAGGAATGGATCGTCGTCATGTAGCCGCGCTCGATGCCGATCGCCTTGTGCAGCACATAGGCCACGGGCGCCAGGCAGTTGGTGGTGCACGAGGCGTTGGAGACCACGAGGTGCTCTTTGCGCAGCTTGTCGTGATTGACGCCGTAGACCACGGTCAGGTCCGCGCCGTCGGCCGGGGCGGACACCAGCACCCGCTTGGCGCCGGCGGCCAGATGCACGGCCGCCTTGCTGCGCTCGGTGAAAATGCCCGTGCATTCCAGCGCCACGTCCACGCCGAGTTCCTTCCACGGCAGCTTCGAGGGGTCGCGCTCGGCCGTCACCCTGATCGCGCCCTGGCCCACGTCCATCCAGTCCTTGCCGGTCTTGATCTCGTGCGGGAAGCGGCCGTGCACCGAGTCGTATTTCAACAGATGGGCGTTGGTCGCAACCGGGCCCAGGTCGTTGATGCCCACGACCTGGATGTCGTTGCGGCGCGCCTCGGTGGCCGCGCGCATCACCAGCCGCCCGATGCGGCCGAACCCGTTGATGGCGACGCGAATGGTCATGGTGACGCTCCTCCGGTCCTAGAGCTGCCTGTCGATCATCTCGCGCACCTGCTTCGACGGCACCACCGGCACGATCTCGAACTCGATCAGGTCGCCCCAGAACGCGATCCATTGCTGGAACAGCCTCGGATCGTCGCATTCCATCAGCTGGAAGCAGCGGGCGAAGCCCGCTTCGATCCAGCTATCGACGTATTTGAGGCCGTCGGGCATGGAGCGCCCCTTGTCGCGCAGGCGGCGATAGATCGCCTTGGCGTCCTGGTTCTTGAACTTTTCGACCACCATGAACAGCATAGTCCCCTCGCTACAGCGCCTTTTTCGCGGCGGCGGCGACGGCATCGGCCGTGATTCCGAAATGCTTATATAGGTCCTCGGCCGGCGCCGAGGCGCCGAAGCCCGCCATGCCGACGAACCCGCCGGCGGGGCCGATATATCTCTCCCAGCCCATCTTGACCGCCGCCTCGACCGCCACGCGCCCGCGCTCAGGACCTAAAACTTTGGATTTATATGCCGCGTCCTGCGCGTCGAACAACTGCGTGCAGGGCATCGATACGACCGCCGTGGGCACGCCGGATTTTTCCAGAGTGTCCCGCGCGGCGACCGCGATCTGCAACTCCGACCCGGTGGCCATGATCGTGGCCTTGCGCGCGCCGGTCGCTTCGGCCAGCACATAGCCGCCGCGCGCTGAGAGATTTTCGCCCGCGGATGTGCGCAATTGCGGCACGGACTGGCGCGTCAGCGCCAGCACCGAGGGATGCTTGCGGTCCAAGAGCGCCAGCTCCCAGCACTCCGCGGTTTCCACCGCGTCGGCCGGGCGGAACACGCGCAAGTTCGGGATCGCGCGCAACGCCGCCAGATGCTCGACGGGCTGATGCGTCGGGCCGTCTTCGCCGAGACCGATCGAGTCGTGCGTCATCACATAGACGACGCCCAATCCCATGATCGCGCTGAGACGGATGGCGGGGCGGCAGTAATCGGTGAACACCAGGAATGTGCCGCCGTAGGGCACGACGCCGCCGTGCAGCGCCATGCCGTTCATGGCGGCGACCATGCCGTGCTCGCGCACGCCGTAGAAAATATAACCCGCGCCATAGTCCTTCGCGGTCAACGGTTTCTGCGCCTTGGCGCGGGTGTTGTTCGATCCGGTCAGGTCGGCCGAGCCGCCGACCAGCGCGGGGATCGCGGCGGTCAGAACCTCCAGCGCGTTGCCCGAGGCCTGGCGCGTGGCGATTTTCGCCGGCTTCTCGATCAGCGTCTTCACGTGGGCGGCCAGCTTCTCGCGCCAGCCCTGGGGCAGCTCGCCCTTGATCTGGGCGCGGAAGGCGCTTGCGTCCGGCCGCGCGCTCAGGCGCTGCTCCCAGGCTTTTCTGTCGGCCGCGCCGCGCGATCCGGCTTTGCGCCAGGCCTGCAACACGGTCTCCGGCACGGTGAAAGGCGCGTGCGGCCAGCCGAGCTTCGCGCGCGCGCCGGCGATTTCCTCCGCGCCCAGCGGCGCGCCATGCGCCGCGGCGGTGCCTGCCTTGGTCGGCGCGCCGCGCGCGATGGTCGTGCGACAGGCGATCAGCACCGGCCGGTCGTTTTTCTGCGCCTCAGCCAGCGCCGCTTCCACCGCCTTGGGGTCGTGCCCGTCCACGGCAAGCGTGAACCAGCCGCTGGCCTCGAAGCGCTTGCGCTGATCGTCGGACACGGACAGGTCGGTCGGCCCGTCGATCGAAATGCGATTGTCGTCCCACAGCACGATCAGGCGGCTCAATTTCAAGTGCCCGGCAAGGGAGATCGCCTCGTGGCTGATGCCTTCCATCAGGCAGCCATCGCCCGCGATCGCATAGACGCGGTGATCGACCACGTCGCCGCCGAAACGCGCGTTTAAATGCCGCTCGGCGATCGCCATGCCCACGGCATTGGCCAGGCCCTGGCCCAAGGGACCCGTCGTGGTCTCGACGCCCGGCAGATGCCCGCGCTCGGGATGACCGGCGGTGGGCGAGTTCAATTGCCGGAAACGCCGGATCTCGTCCATCGTCGGGCGCGGATAGCCCGTCAGATGCAGCAGCGCGTAGAGCAGCATCGATCCGTGCCCGGCCGACAGCACGAAACGGTCGCGGTCGGGCCAATCTGGCTCAGTCGGGTCGAATTTCAGGAACTTCGTGAACAGTACCGTGGCGACGTCGGCCATGCCCATGGGCATGCCGGGATGGCCGGACTTGGCCTGCTCCACCGCGTCCATCGCCAGCGCGCGGATGGCGTTGGCCATGTCGTCATGCGAGGCCGCCGGAGCGGCCCCGGCGGCGGATTGTGGCTGCGCCAGCGGGCGCGTCTGGGCTGCGGTCATGTGAAAAAAGCGTTCCGATGATGGCCGAATATTAAGCAAAGTGAACGCGGGCCGCACCATGAAGGCCGCCGCAAGCCGCGTCAACCCTCTTTGGCCGCGCGCGCCAAGCGCTTGGCCAGGTTGACGCAAGGGGCGGCGGCTGGCTTAATTGTCCACAACGGGGATAAGCCGGAACGCCAAGAGATTCCGGCGCGGTACAGGGGCAGGCATGACACCGAAACTGGACGCGGCGGCCAAGCGTCTGCAAGCGGCGCTGACGCGCATCGAAGGCGCGATCGCGGCTTGCTTGTCCACCGACCTTCCGGAAGGCGAGGAAGGCGCGCGCCAACTCGCGGCCCAACTCGCCTCGGCCCGGGCCGAGAACCAGGAACTGGCGGCGGCGAACGTGTCGGTGGCGGCCAGGCTCGACAACGCGATCGACCGCCTGCGCGCCGTGCTGCGGAATTAGGGGCAGGTCATGGCGCAGGTCGCGGTCACCATCAACAACCGGTCCTATCGCATCGCCTGCGACGACGGGCAGGAAGAGCATCTGCAGCGCCTGGCGCAGTTCGTGGACAAGAAGGTGGCCGAGCTGGTGGCCGCGGTCGGCCAGATCGGCGATACGCGGCTTCTGGTGATGGCAAGCCTTCTCGTCGCAGACGAGCTGTCGGACGCCTATGCCGAAAACGAGAAGCTCAAGGCCGGCAACGCCGGCGGCTCCATGAGCGCGACCGAGGAAGACCAACTCGTCGCCACGATCGAAGGCTACGCCAAAAAGCTCGAAGACATTGCTTCGCGGCTGGAACACTCCTAGATTGGTGGCGGGCAGGGCTGCGCTTCTCGCCAGGCGTCGAAATCCCTGGGGCCAATATTCATCTCTAGGGAGCTGTCCCTGCCGGGACCGAGGTCCCGGTATATGGCGCCCACCTGCAGTAGCAGGCCACAGAGGATGAGTTCGCCAGCGGCCGTCGCGGCTCTGCCCATTCCCTCTCGATCGACGGCAGCGAGCATGACCGACTTGGACAAGAAAGCGCTGCGGCGCCAAGCCGCGGAGCGCCGCGCCCAATTGTTCGCCGAAGCGGGCGACGCGGGCGCGAAACTGCGCGACGTGTTCCTGCGCAGCATCTCGTTTCCGCGCAAGGGCGCGGCGGTTTCGGGGTTCTGGCCGATGGGCGACGAGATCGACACGCGCCCGTTGCTGCGCCGCGTGCATGAGCTTGGATATCGCTGCTGCCTTCCGGTCGTGGTGCAAAAGGGCCAGGCGCTGAAATTCCGGCACTGGACGCCGTCGACCCGGCTGGCGCCCGGCGGGTTCGGCGTTTTCGTTCCCGCCGACACGCCGGAAGTCACCCCCGAGCTGCTGATCGTGCCGCTATTGGCGTTCGACCGGCAGGGCTGGCGGCTGGGCTATGGCGGCGGGTTCTACGACCGCACCCTGGCGGCGCTGCGCCAAAGCGCAAAGCCGCTGGCCGTGGGCGTCGCCTTCGCCGGCCAGGAAGTGCCCGCGGTGCCGCATGGCGCGGGCGACGCGCGGGTCGATTGGATCGTGACGGAGCGCGCGGCGTTCCGGGTGGCGGGGGCCTGACGGCATGAGGATCCTTTTCTGCGGCGATATCGTCGGGCGTTCGGGGCGCGAGGTCGTGATCCAGAACGTGCCGCGGCTGCGCCAGGAACTCGACCTCGATTTCGTGATCGCCAACGGCGAAAACGCGGCGGCCGGCTTTGGCATCACCGTCGAGCTGTCGAAGGAGATCTATGCCGGCGGCGTGGACGCCATCACCACCGGCAACCATGTCTGGGACCAGCGCCAGGCGATCGGCCAGATCGCCGCCGATCCCAAGATGCTGCGCCCGGCGAATTTTCCCGCCGGCACGCCCGGCCAGGGCGCCGGCGTGTTTCCCGCGCGCGGCGGGCGCAAGGTGCTGGTGATGAACCTGATGGGCCGCCTGTTCATGGACGCGCTGGACTGTCCGTTCCAGGCGGCGGAGCGCGAGCTGCGCAATCACCGCCTGGGCGCGCCGGGCAAAGGCGGCGGCACGGTCGACGCGATCCTGGTCGACATGCACGCCGAGGCGACCAGCGAGAAAATGTCGATGGGGCATTTCCTCGACGGCCGCGTCTCGGCCGTGGTCGGCAGCCATTCGCATATCCCCACCGCCGACGCGCTTGTTATGCCGCGCGGCACCGGCTACCAGACCGACGCCGGCATGTGCGGCGATTACGACAGCGTGATCGGCATGGCCAAGCAGGAAGCGATGATGCGCTTCGTGCGCAAGATGCCGGCCGACAAGTTGATCGTCGCCGACGGGCCGGCCACGCTGTGCGGCATCTTCATCGAGACCGACGACAAGACCGGCCTTGCCAAGCGCATCGCGCCGGTGCGCCTGGGCGGCAAGCTGCAGCCGGCGATGCCGTGATATACTGGACGGCATGAGCGCGCGCGCGACCGCCGAACCGCTGAAAGTCTATTGGGCGCCGGGCTGCACCAGCTGCCTGCGCATGAAGGAATTCCTTTCCAAGCACGGGGTCGAGTACGTCTCGATCAACGCGCTCGAGGATGTCGAGGCGTTCAACGAGCTGGCGGCTCTGGGCATCAAGCGCGTGCCGGTCGCGCGGCGCGGGCGGGAGTGGTGCGACGGGCAGGAGCTGAGCGCGCTGGCGCGCATCGCCGGCATCGAGCTGCCCGAGAAAAAGCAACTGCCGCCGGCCGAGCTGATCCGCCGCGCCAACCGGTTTCTTTCCGCCACGCTCGGCTTCGTGCGCCAGCTGCCCGACGCCAAGCTCAAGGAAACCCTGCCCAACCGGCCGCGCTCGTATTTGCAGCTCGCCTGCCACGTGTTCCAGATCGTCGAGGCGTTCCTCGATTGGACCGAAAAAGGCGTGCGCCTGGAATATCAGGCCTATATGCGCGACCTGCCGCACATCGATACCAAAGCCAAGTTAATGACCCACGGCGCCGCGGCGCAGAAGCGGCTCAACGACTGGTGGCTGCGCTCGGGCGCCGCGGCCGATTTCACCGCCCCGGCCGAGCTCTATTATGGGCCTCAGCCGCTGCACGATTTCCTGGAGCGCACGACCTGGCATTCCGGCCAGCACACGCGCCAGCTCCAGGCCGTGCTGGAGAAGCTCGGCCTCAAGCCCGATGGCGCGCTGACGCAAGCCGATCTAGCCGGCCTGCCGATGCCCGAGAACATCTACGACGACACGATGAAGATCTGACGGCCGGCGGCGCGGGCAGGCGCCAGTGTCAACCGCAGTCCAGTTCATGCAAGGCGCGCCCTGGTGGGTGTTTCCGCTGCTGGCGCTGCTGATCTGGCGCGGCGTCAACGCCGCCCGGCCGCGCACCGTGCGTTGGCGCCTCGTTTTCATCGTTCCGATCGTATTCATCGCTTGGGGCCTGGCGGCGCTTGCGCTCGCGTCGCTGGCGTCGCCGGTGCTGGTCGCCGACTGGCTCGCGACCGCCGCCGCCGGCTGTCTGCTCGCGCTTTTCACCGCGCGATTTGACGGGTTGCGCGCCGATCGTGCCCGGGGCTAGGTCCATCTGCCGGGAAGCTGGGGCCCGCTCGCCCGCTTCATGCTGATCTTCTGGGCCAAGTACGCCATCGGCGTGTCGCTCGCGATGCGGCCCGACCTGGGCAGCCAGCTCAAGCTGCTCGATATCGCGGTTTCCGGCCTCGCCACCGGGTATTTCCTCGGTTGGCTCTTCTGTTTCCGTCGCGCCTATCTGCGCGTGCCTCAAAGCGATCTTGCCGCCATCCGCTAACTTGTTGGCTCGGGCCAAATTCTTGCCATAAAACCCTGTTACCCGAATTGCCAGAGTGGCTTCTTCAATCCCTACTACATCTGGTATAAGTTGACGGTTTATCCCCAGGAGCTAGCGTCGTCGCACGCCATGGCCGGTCACAGCGCATTCAAGAACATCATGCACAAGAAGGGCCGCGCCGACGCCCAGCGCGCGCGCCTGTTCTCCAAGCTCGGCCGCGAGCTGACCGTGGCCTCGAAAATGGGCCTGCCCGACCCGGCGATGAACCCGCGCCTGCGCCTGGCGGTGCAGGCCGCGCGCGAGGCCAACATGCCGCGCGACACGATCGAGCGCGCGATCAAGAAGGGCCAGGGCGCGGGCGACGACGGCAATTACGAAGAGGTGCGCTACGAGGGCTTCGGCCCGGGCGGCGTCGCCATCATCGTCGAGGCCTTGACCGACAACCGCAACCGCACGGCCGGCGACATCCGCACCACCTTCGGCCGCCACGGCGGCACGATGGGCGCCGCCAACTCGGTCAGCCACCAGTTCCAGCGCCTGGGCGAGGTGTTCTACCCGCCCAAGACCGCCAGCAACGAGGCGATGTTCGAGGCGGCGCTCGAAGCCGGCGCCGACGACGTGGTGTCGGACGAAGACGGCCACACCGTGCATTGCGCGCCCGACAACCTGGCCGCGGTGCGCGACGCGTTGGAGAAGAAGTTCGGACCCCCGACGCGCGCCAAGCTCGCCTGGCTGCCGCAAGCCACGGTGCCGCTGGACGAGGAGCGCGCGCGCTCGCTGTTGAAGCTGCTCGGCGCGCTCGAGGAAAACGACGACGTACAGGCGGTCGCCGCGAACTACGATATCGCCGACGAATTGTTGGCCCGGCTGATGGGGTAGCGGGGCAGATGCGCCTGATCGGCCTCGATCCCGGGTTGCGCCATACGGGATGGGGCGTCATCGACGTTGCGGGCAATCGGCTTCGCTTCGTCGCCGCCGGCGCCGTGTCCACCGACTCCGCCTGGGCGCTGCCCCGGCGTCTGGCCGCGCTGCATGACGGGCTGAAAACCGTTCTGGACGAATACCGGCCCGAAGAAGCGGCGGTGGAAGAGACCTTCGTGAACAAGAACCCGGACTCGACGCTGAAGCTGGGCCTGGCGCGCGGCGTGGTGCTGCTGGTGCCGGCCCTGGCCGGGATTCCCGTGGGCGAGTATTCGGCCAATCACGTGAAAAAATCGATCGTCGGCGCGGGCCATGCCGAAAAGGACCAGGTGGCGATGATGGTCGGGCGTCTCTTGCCCGGCTCGGGCGCGCATGGACGCGACGCCGCCGACGCGCTGGCCGTGGCGATCTGCCACGCGCATCACCGCGGCACGGAGAAGCGCTGGAGCGAGGCGCGCGTGCTGGCGGGAACTCGCGTCGCGGGGGCCGGGCGATGATCGCGCGCTTGAGCGGCGTCGTCGCCGAGATCGGCGCGGACTTCGCGGTCATCGATTGCGGCGGCGTCGGTTACCTGGCGCAATGCTCGGCGCGCACGCTAGCCACCCTGCCGCCGGTCGGCGGCGTGGCGCGGCTTTTGGTCGAAACCCTGGTGCGCGAGGACGAGATACGGCTGCTCGGCTTTTCCGACCGGGCCGAACGCGACTGGTACAAGCTGTTGGTGACGGTCCAGGGCGTGGGGCCGCGCACGGCGCTGTCGATCCTGTCGGCGGTCGAAGCCGACGAACTGCTCGCGGCGATCGCCGCGGGCGACAAGGCGACGATCGCGCGCGCCGAGGGTGTGGGCCCCAAGCTTGCCCAGCGCATCGCCGCCGAATTGAAGGACAAGGCCGGCGCCATGTTCATCGGCAAGCTGGGCGCGGCGCCGAAATCCGGCGCGGGCGTTGCGAATGCAGGCGACGCGATGAACAAGGCCGCCAACGACGCCATCTCCGCCCTGGTCAATCTGGGTTACCGGCAGGCCGAGGCGTTCGGCGCGGTGGCGCAGGTCGCGCAATCCTTGGGCGCTAGGGCGACGGTCGACGTGCTGATCAAGGCCGGGCTTAAAGAGTTGTCGCGATGAAGGACACGGCCAAAGCCAAACCCGACCGCGAGATCGCGCGCGAGGCCAAGACCGCCGACGCGCCCGAGGCGGCGCTGCGCCCGCAGCGGCTGGAGGATTTCGTCGGCCAGGAAGCCGTGCGCGCGAACTTGCGCGTGTTCGTCGAGGCGGCCAAAGCGCGCGGCGAGGCGCTGGACCACGTGCTGTTCCACGGGCCGCCGGGTCTGGGCAAAACCACGCTCGCGCAGATCGTGGCGCGCGAGCTGGGCGTGGGCTTCCGCGCCACCTCGGGCCCGGTGATCCAGCGCGCGGGCGACCTGGCGGCCTTGCTCACCAACCTGCAGCCGCGCGACGTGCTGTTCATCGACGAGATCCACCGGCTCAATCCGGCGGTCGAGGAAATCCTCTATCCGGCGATGGAGGATTTCCAGCTCGACCTGATCATCGGCGAAGGGCCGGCGGCGCGCTCGGTGCGCATCGACCTGGAAAAGTTCACGCTGATCGGCGCTACCACGCGCTCCGGCCTCATCACCACCCCCTTGCGCGAACGCTTCGGCATTCCGCTGCGGTTGAATTTCTACACCTCGGCCGAGATCGAGCGCATCGTACGGCGCGGCGCGGGCCTGTTGGGCGTCGACTTCAGCGCCGACGGCGCGGTGGAAATCGCGTCGCGCTCGCGCGGCACGCCGCGCGTGGCCGGGCGGCTGCTGCGCCGCGTGCGCGACTTCGCCGCGGTCGAGAAACTGAAGCGCATCGACGCGGCGGCGGCCGACGCGGCGCTGGTCAGGCTGGGCGTGGACAAGATGGGCCTGGACGCCATGGACCGGCGCTACCTTGCGGTCGTCGCCGACAATTACGGCGGCGGCCCGGTGGGCGTGGAGACCTTGGCCGCGGCGCTGTCGGAGGAGCGCGACACGATCGAGGAAGTGATCGAGCCGTTCATGATCCAGCAAGGGCTGGTGCAGCGCACGCCGCGCGGGCGCATGCTGGCCGACGGCGGTTGGCGGCATTTGGGCCGACCGGTGCCGCCGCGCGACCCGGCGCAGATGGAATTGCTGGCGCAGCGGGAAGCCGTGGATGGTTAAGATGGCGATGTCTAAACCTTTTGCGGTGCGCGCGAACGGGACCCATGTGTTCCCGCTGCGCGTCTATTACGAAGACACCGACGCGGCCGGCATCGTGTATTACGCCAACTACCTGCGCTTCGCCGAGCGCGCGCGCACCGAAATGCTGCGCGAAGCCGGAATCGGCCAAACCGAGTTGGCCGCACACGACGGGCTGATGTTCGCCGTCAGGCGCTGCGAGGTGGATTTTCTGAAACCCGCGCGGCTGGACGACGCGCTCGAGGTGCACACCCGTGTGCTCGCCGCGCGCGGCGCGCGGGTCGAGGCCGAGCAGGTGGTCAAGCGCGCGGGCGACGAGATCGCGCGCATGAAAGTCGAGATCGCCTGCGTCGACCGCGCGGGCAGACCAGCCCGCTTGCCGGGCAAAATCAGCGCCGCCTTCGCTCCTTCTTCGGAACACTGAAAGAAACGGAAATACGGAATCATCATGGAACAGACCATCGCCTCCGTCACCTTGCCTGGATCGGTCGCCGCCAGCAACCTGTCGGTCATGGCGCTGTTCCTCAACGCCGACTGGGTGGTGAAGGTGGTCGTGATACTGCTTTTCCTCGCCTCGGTATGGTGCGCCTGCATCATCGTCGGCAAGTGGATCTACCTGAAGCGCAAGTTCCGCTCCGCCGACCGGTTCGAGGACACGTTCTGGTCCGGCACCTCGCTGTCGGAATTGTACGAGCGCGTGGGCAAGCGCCCGCCCGACCCGATGACCGCGATCTTCTCGGCCGCGATGCGCGAATGGCGCCGGTCGGTCGACCGCGGCGGCGCGCATCACACCGATCGCGGCCTGCATCAGCGCATCGACCGCGTGATGCAGGTGACGCTGGCGCGCGAGGTGCAGCGCATGGAAAAGAACATGACGTTCCTGGCCTCGGTCGGCTCCACCGCCCCGTTCATCGGCCTGTTCGGCACGGTGTGGGGCATCATGAACAGCTTCCAATCCATCGCCGTGTCCAAGAACACCAGTCTTGCCGTGGTGGCGCCGGGCATCGCCGAGGCGCTTTTTGCCACCGCGCTCGGACTTGTCGCGGCGATCCCGGCGGTGATCGCGTACAACAAGCTTTCGACCGAGCTCGGCCGCTACGCCAACCGGCTCGAGGCCTTCGCCGGCGAATTCTCGGCCATCCTGTCGCGCCAGCTCGAGGAGCGCGGCTGACGCCATGGCCGCGACCCTGATATCGCCACGCCGGCGCGGCCGGCGCGGCTACCAAAAGATGACGGACATCAACGTCACGCCGTTCATCGACGTGATGCTGGTGCTGCTGATCGTCTTCATGGTGACGGCGCCGCTGATCATCGCCGGCACGCCGATCGACCTGCCGCCCGAGGCCAAGGCCACCCCCGCCGTGCCGGACGACGGCACGATCATCGTGCGCGTCGCCGCCGACGGAAAGATCACGGTCAAAAGCCAGCCGGTGCAGCCCGCGCTGCTGGTCAGCGAGGTGGCCAGGCTCGCCGCCGGAAACATGGCGAAGCCGGTGATCGTGGTCGGCGACCGCCAGGCGACCTATGCGCAGGTCGCAGCCGTGCTGGGGCCGCTGTCGGCGGCCGGCTTCAGCGGCCTGGCGCTGGGCAAGACCTTCGGCGAAACCCCCGCGCCGACCCAGCCGGCGAAGAAGAGCTAGCGATGGCCGCCACGTCCGTCATGCCGCTGATGTCGTCCGCGCGCTTGCGCGTGGTGCGCGTCACGCAGCTCATGAGCGACATCAACGTCACGCCTTTCGTCGACGTCATACTGGTGCTGCTGGTGGTGTTCATGATCACCGCGCCGCTGATCTCGACCACCGTTCCGGTCAACCTGCCTTATGTCGAGGCCAAGGCGATCAGCGACCAGCAGGAACGCCTGGCGATCACGCTGAACCGCGAGGGCAAGCTGTTCCTGATGGATACGGAAATCGCGCCCGACGCGCTGACTGCGCGCCTGCAGGCAATCGCGGAAGCGAAAAAGGACACGCGTGTGTCGCTGCGCGCCGACGCCGACCAGCGCTTCGGCGCGGTGCTGGACTTGATGGAGCAATTGAGCGGCGTGGGCTTCAAGAAAATCGACCTGATCTTCGATCCGATGGAAATGGCGCTGGGCGCCCAGCGCGTGCAGGCCGAAGCCGCGGCCGCCACGCGGCGCGCCAAGCCTTGAGCGACCGGGACGCAATGAACGAACCGCTGGCAGAACGGATCGACCCCACCGCCGAGGCGCGCCCGGAACAGCCCGTGGAGCAGCGTCCGGGCGAGGTGCGCGCGGATTCCGACCGCACCGAGATGCGCATCGGCTTCGCCGTGTCCTCCGTGGTGCATGGGACGATCCTGGGCCTCTTTGTCTTCGGCCTGCCGATGACCTCGAGCCCGCGCTCGCTGGTCGACCAGGTGGTGCCGGTCAACGTGGTGGCCATCGCCGAACAGCAGCAAGCCCCCAAGGTCGAGCCCAAGCCCCAGCCCAAGAAACCCGAACCGCCGAAGGAAGAGGCCAAGGCCGAGGCGCCCAAGCCTGCGCCGCCGCCACCCCCGCCTCCGCCGCCCGAGCCGCCGCTGGCCAAACCCGAGCCGCTCAAGCTCGAGCCGCCCAAGCCCGAACCGCCGCCCCCGCCCAAGGCGGTCGAGCTGCCGAAGCCCGAGCCGAAAAAGCCCGATCCGCCCAAGCCGCCGCCCAAGCAGCAAGTGGCCAAGCTCGAGCCGCCGAAGCCGAAGGAGCCGCCGAAAAAGCCGGAACCGCCCATGGACGACTTCGCTTCCGTGCTGAAGACGATCGAGAAGATGAAGGACCAGCGTCCGCAACTGACGCCGCCCGAGGTCAAGGCCGTGCAGGCGCCGCCGCCGCCGCAACAAAGCGCGATCGCGCTGGGCGAGCAGATCACGGCCAGCGAGAAAGACGCCGTCCGCCGGCATTTCCAGAACTGCTGGTCACTGCCGGCCGGCGCGAAGGACGCGCGCGACATGAACGTCGAAATTACGGTCTATTTCAATCCCGACGGGACCGTGCTGAAGTCCGACCCGCCGAACGACATCCGCATGAGCAACCCGTTCTTTCGCGCCTTCGCGGAATCCGCGTGGCGCGCGACTCTCAAACCTCTATGCAAGGACCAGCCGATTCCATTGCCGCGGGAGAAGTATGAACAATGGCGCGTTGTAACGCTGCGATTCAGCCCGGTGGAGAACTTCTGATGCCGATTTTTGCTGGCACGCGGCTGGCCTTGATCGCGGCGGCGGCCGCGGCGCTGCTGTTCGCCGCGCCCGACGCGCGGGCGGAGCTGAAGATCGACATCACCCGGGGCAATGCCGAGCCGATGCCGATCGCGGTCACGCAATTCTTCGGCAAGAACGAACAGGCCGCGGCCGCCGGGCGCGACATCGCCGGTGTGATCTCGGCCGACCTGGAACGCTCCGGGCTGTTCCGCCCGGTCGATCCCAAGGCCTTCATCCAGACGCCGGACGCGCTGCAAACCCAGCCGCGTTTTCCGGACTGGCGCGCGCTCGCCGCCCAGGCGCTGGTCACCGGCGCGGCCGAGGTGCAGAGCGACGGGCGCATCAAGGTCGAGTTCCGCCTGTGGGACGTGTTGGCCGAGCAGCAGATGGTGGGGCTGGCCTATTTCACCGTGCCGCAGAACTGGCGGCGCGTGGCGCACATCATCGCCGACCAGATCTACAAGCGCATCACCGGCGAGGACGGGTATTTCGACACCCGCGTGGTGTACGTGGCCGAGGCCGGCCCGCAGAACCGCCGCATCAAGCGCCTGGCGATCATGGACCAGGACGGCGCCAATCACCGCTTCCTGACCGACGGCTCGGCGCTGGTGCTCACGCCGCGCTTCTCGCCGACCACGCAGGAAATCACCTATCTGTCCTACTTCAACGGCCAGCCGCGCGTTTACATCTTCAATATCGACACCGGCCAGCAGGAAGTGCTGGGCGATTTTCCCGGCATGACCTTCGCCCCGCGCTTCTCGCCCGACGGCAACAGCGTGATCATGAGCCTGTCGACCGACGGCAATTCCGAAATCTATTCGATGGATTTGCGCACGCGGCTGGTGCGGCGCCTCACCAACCATCCGGCCATCGACACCTCGCCCTCAATGTCGCCCGACGGCCGCCAAATCGTGTTCAATTCCGACCGCGGCGGCGCCCAGCAGCTCTACATCATGGACGCCGATGGGCGGAACGTGCGCCGCATCAGCTTCGGCAAGGGCCGCTACGCCACGCCCGTGTGGTCGCCGCGCGGCGATCTGATTGCCTTCACCAAGATCCTGGAAAACACGTTCTATATCGGGGTGATGCGGACCGACGGCTCGGAAGAGCGTCTGCTGTCGCAAAGCTTTCTGGACGAGGGGCCGACCTGGGCGCCCAACGGCCGGGTGCTGATGTTCTTCCGCCAAGCCCCCGCCGACGCCGCCGGCAAGGGCGGTTCCACGCGCCTGCACAGCATCGACCTGACGGGTTACAACCTGCGCGAGGTGGTCACGCCGACTGATTCGTCGGACCCCGCCTGGTCGCCGCTAATCCCCTAAATATGACTAAACAAAGGCGAATATCGGGTGAACTTTGAGCGTGTACGTCGCTTTACTGGCTAAGTCATTGACTATTGTAATGTTCCCCCGGCCGCGTGTATAAACTCCGCGAATCGGCTGTGGGGCAGGGGAACCAATGTTTTCGCGCGCAGAGGGAGTATGAGATGCGCTTCAAAGTACTAGGAATCATCGCGGCGGCGCTGCTTTTGGCCGCTTGCGGCTCCACGCCCGACGAAGTGGTCGAACTGAAAGGCACTGGCGGCGCCCAACCGGCCCCGGCAGCCCCGCCACCCGCCACCCAACAGGCGGCGCGTCCGCCCCAGGGCGCGGTACCCGGGTCTCCCCAGGACTTCGTAACCAACGTGGGCGACAAGGTGCTGTTCGACACCGACAAGTCGGACCTCAGGCCCGACGCCCGCGGCACGCTCGAGAAGCAGGCCGCGTGGCTGAAGAAATACCCGGCCGTGAAAATCACGCTCGAGGGCCATTGCGACGAGCGCGGCACGCGCGAGTACAACCTGGCGCTCGGCGAACGGCGCGCCAACGCTGTCAAGAACTACCTGGTCGCGCTCGGCGTTCCGGCCAATCGCATGACCACCATCAGCTACGGCAAGGAGCGCCCTGCGGTGGTCGGTTCGAACGATCAGGCTTGGACGCAGAATCGCCGCGGCGTCACCGTCGTCCAGTAACCGCCGCCGGCCGGCGCGATCGAAACGCCGGCCGAAGGCTTCCCTCAAGGCACGCGCTGCGCCGGCCCGGAGAAATCGCTCCGGGCCGACGCCATATTGTTGCCTGAAACCGGCTTCACTGTATTTTGGAGCCGCCGCGCCCGCTGGAACGTCCCGCCGGGACTTCTTTCCGGGCGCCGATAGGAACGCAAAGGTCGGCGATGAACGGCTTCGTCCAATTCCATCCGCGATATGCGTCGTTGGCTTTGATGGTCGCGCTTGCGGCGGCCCCGGCCGCGCCCGCCGCGGCCCAGAACCGCGACATGCAGCAACTGATCGACCGCATGGACCGCCTGGAGCGCGAGCTGGGCACGGTGCAGCGCCAGGCTTTCGGCGGCAGCCGTCCGCCGGCGCCGGGTGCGGCTCCGGCGTCGCCCGCGTCCGCGGCGCCGAGCGATCCGGTCGCACGGATGGAAGTGCGTCTGAGCGAGATGGAATCGATTCTCGCCTCGATCACCGGCCGCTTGGAAGAGCTGACC
>JAHFPH010000052.1 GCA_023266845.1 Rhodospirillaceae bacterium | reverse complement strand
CATGACCCTTCCAACCCAGGCCCGCGCCGTGGTGATCGGCGGCGGCATCGTCGGCTGTTCGGCCGCCTATCACCTGGGCAAGCTGGGCTGGAAAGACACGCTGCTGCTGGAGCGCAAGAAGCTCACCAGCGGCAGCACGTTCCACGCCGCCGGGCTGGTCGGACAGTTGCGCAGCTCGGCCAATATCACGCGGCTTTTGACGCACAGCGTCGAGCTGTACCAGTCGCTGGAAAAAGAAACCGGCCTCAGTTCAGGCTTCAAGCGCTCGGGCGGGTTGCGGCTCGCGTGCTCGACCGACCGTTTCCTAGAGCTCAAGCGCCAGGCGACCATGGCCAACAGCTTCGGCCTTGATGTGCAGGTCATGACGCCGCAAGAGGCGCTGAATATCTGGCCGGCCATGTCGATCCACGACGTGGTGGGGGCGGTGTTCCTGCCCTCGGACGGCCAGGCCAATCCATCGGACATCGCCATGGCTTTGGCCAAAGGCGCGCGGATGCATGGCGTCAAAATCGTCGAGGATTGTCCCGTCACGGCGATTCGCACCAAGGACGGTCGCGTGACCGGCGTTGCCACGGCCGATGGCGACGTCGCCTGCGAAGTGGTGGTGAATTGCGCCGGGCAGTGGGCGAAGGAAGTGGGCAGGCTCGCGGGCGTCGCCGTGCCGCTGCAATCCGTGCAGCACCAGTACCTCATCACCGAGCCGATCGACGGTCTGCCGCGCAACCTGCCGACCATGCGCGATCCCGACAACCTGATCTATTTCAAGGAAGAGGTCGGCGGGCTGGTGATGGGCGGTTACGAGCCCAATCCGATTCCCTGGGCGTTGGACGGCATTCCCGTGGGCTTCCATTTCACGCTGCTGGATTCCGATTGGGATCATTTCGAGCAAATGATGGCGCCGTCGATCGCCCGCGTTCCCGCGCTGGAAAAAGCCGGCATCAAGCAGCTGGTCAACGGGCCGGAGTCGTTCACGCCCGACGGAAACTTTGTGATGGGCGAGGCGCCTGGTTTGCGCGGCTTTTATCTCGCCTGCGGCTTCAACGCCTTCGGCATCGCGGGCGGCGGCGGGGCGGGACGCGCCATCGCCGAGTGGATCGCGGGCGGCGCGGCGCCGATGGATCTGTGGCCGGTCGATATCCGCCGCTTCGGCCAGGCGCAGACCGGCGATGCCTGGGTGCGCGAGCGCACGCTCGAAGCCTATGGCAAGCACTACACCATCGCCTGGCCGAACGAGGAGTATCACTCCGCGCGAAACGTCCGCGTCTCGCCGCTGTACGGGCGATTGAAAAACGCCGGCGCATGCTTCGGATCGAAATTCGGCTGGGAGCGGCCGAACTGGTTCGGGGCGCCGGGTGGCGCGCCCGAGGACCGGCCGTCTTTCGGCCGCGCCAACTGGTTCGATGCGGTAGGGGCGGAGCACAAAGCCGTGCGCGAGTCGGCCGGGCTGTTCGACCAAAGCTCGTTCGCGAAATTCGAGGTGACCGGCAGGGACGCCACGGCCGCGCTGCAATGGATCGCGGCGGGCGACGTGGCGAAACCTGTCGGCAGCCTGATCTACACCCAGCTGTTGAACCGGCACGGCGGCATCGAAGCGGATTTGACGATGTGGCGCCGCGCGGAGAACGAGTTCTACATCGTCACCGGCACGGGTTTCGCCGCGCGCGATTTCGACTGGATTTCGCGCAACATCAAGCCGGGCTTCGACGCCAGGATCCGCGACGTCACGGGCGACAACGCCGTGCTGTCGCTGATGGGCCCCCGGTCGCGCGACATACTCTCGGGCGTCAGCAACGCCGACCTGTCGAACGCGTCCCTGCCCTATATGCGGGGCCAAGAAATCGCCATCGCCGGGCGGCGGGTGGCCGCGCTGCGCGTCACCTATGTCGGGGAACTCGGCTACGAGCTGCACATGAAAATGGCCGACGCGCCCGATGTGTACGACGCGCTGATGCGATCCGGCGCGCCGCTGGGCCTCAGCAACGCCGGCTACCGCGCCATCGAAACGCTGCGCCTGGAAAAAGCCTATCGCGCCTGGGGCGCCGATATCGGGCCGGACTACACGCCGCTGGAAGCGGGCCTGGGCTTCGCGGTCAAGCTCGCCGGCGATATTCCCTTCCAGGGTCGCGCCGCGCTGCTGGAACAGAAGCGGGGCAAGCTCAAGCGCCGGCTGGTCGGCGTGACCGCCGCGCCGGATGTATTCCTGCACGGGCGCGAGACCATCTACCGCGACGGGGTGCGCGTGGGCTGGCTCAGTAGCGGCGGCTTCGGCCACACCGTCCAGCGCGCCATCGGCTATGGCTATGTGCGCGACGAGTCGGGCGTGGACAACGCCTATCTGCAATCCGGCGCATGGCAGCTGGAAGTGGCGGCGGCGCGCGTGTCCTGCGAGGTCCACACCAAGCCGCTCTACGATCCAGCCGGCGCGCGGGTCAGGGCGTGATGTTTCAGCCGGTCTTTTCGCGCATCGCGTCCTGGCTGGGTTTGGCGTCGGTCGAGCCGGCATAGATCGCAAGCGCCGCGGCGACGACCGCGGCCAGGAACGCGAACAGCACGCGATAGCCGGCCTCGGGCACCGATCCGTCCGGCTCTTGGAATGCGCGCACGATCACGCCGCTTAGGGCCTGCAGCGCGAAGGTGCCGACGAACGCCGCCATGTTCAGCGTGGTGATGACGCGACCCACCAGCCGGTCGGCGAACCCCGCGCGGCCATGCGCCAGCACCATGATGTAGGTCTGCCCGCACACTCCGATCGCGACGAACGCGGCGATCACCAGCCACAGCGGCGGATGCGGCAGCGCCGCCAGCAGCGCCAGCGTCGCCGCCAGCCCCGATCCGCCGACAAGACCCACGCCCCGGCGCGTATCGAAGGGCTGCTCCAGCGCGCCATAGCCCACGGCGCCCAGGATCACGCCGACGGTCATCGCCAGCAGCACGTGTCCGGCGTGAATGGGATCGAGCCCGTGGATGCCCAGCAGATACGGCCCGCCCCACAATCCGCGTATGGTCATCACGCTGGCGAAGCCGACGAAGGCCAGCGCCATCAAGCGCCAGATCTCCGATGTGCGCAGCACCTGCATCAGCCCGGCGAGAATCTCGCCCGGCGTTTCGGGCTTGCGCTCGCGTTGCGCATGCCCGGGCGGAGCGTCGCGCACCAGCATCAGGATCAACAGCCCGTCGATGAGCATCCACGCGGCCATCGCCAGCATCGTGTTGCGCCAGCCCCAGGCCTCCAGCGCCAGGGCCAGCGGCGTCGCCGCCAGCACGCCGCCGAGATTGCCGATGCCCAGCATCAACCCGGTCAGCATCGCGGCGCGCTGCGGCCTGAACCAGCGCGCGCAGATCACGATGCCGCCGGTGAAGCTGCCGGCCGTGCCGACGCCGATCAGCATCTGTCCCAGCAGCAGCCCGCCATAGCCCGGCGCCAGCGCGAAGATCAGCGCGCCCGAAATACCCAGCACGGTCAGCCCCGCCACGGTGCGGCGCGGGCCGAAGCGGTCCAGCATCATGCCGACCGGCAGTTGCATGAGCGCGAAGGCGAAGAAATAGGCGGCGGCGAGGAAGCCAAGCCGCTCGGCGGTGAGCCCCATCTCATCCGTCAAAATCGGGGCCAGCAGCGCCATCGCCGTGCGATAGAACTGGCTGATGAACAGCGCCAGCGAAAACGCCGCATACGCCGCGGCGGCGGCAATGCGTGGTAAAGACGGGGCGGATGCGTTGGGCAAATCGGGCGCGGCCTGCGGAAAAATACGGGCCGGGATGCTAGCGCGGATCGGACATGGGTGCCACCCAGCCACAACATCGGCCGGCGCGAAAAGGCGATCGTCCGGGCCGATGAATGAGGCCGGGCGCGCGCGCTCTGGCCGGGTGCTGCCCGCGTGCCGCGACCGTCAAGAAGATTTGATCGGGGTGGAAAACCGGAATGAAACTGGAGCGGGAGACGGGATTTGAACCCGCGACCCTCACGTTGGCAACGTGATGCTCTACCCCTGAGCTACTCCCGCGGTACCGCGTCCAAACCCATATCCGGCCTGGGCGCGGAGAGGCGCGGATCATATAGAAAAGCCTTGGGTTTGCAAGCCTGGGCGGCGCGTTTTCGCTCACCCGGCGCGGCCGTTGATCCGGCCGCGCAGCTTTTGAAAAGGGCGGGCGGATCGTCGCCCGGCGCGGGACCCGGCGAATTCGCGGGTTGAGCCGCCGTGGCAAGCTGTGTTATGGCGGGTTCAACGACAAGCAAAAACCCCAGAGGGAGCACCAGGACATGCAGCAGGGCATGACTTCCATCCGCGTCGCCGCGGCGGTTTCGATCGCGCTGGCGCTGGCCGCGGCGCTGCCGGCCGGGGCGGCCGAGATCAAGATCCGCTGCCAGAACGAATTGGAGACCAAGCCCTCGCTGTGGGTGTTCGACACGCAGAATCCCAACGGCTTCTTCGAGGACGGCAAGATGCGCAACGCCAGCATCCTATTCGCCGGCAGCCAGATCACGGTGCGCCAGACCGACGAGCAGCCGGTCTGCCATGTCGGCACGGGATGCACCGGCGGTAAAACCGTCACCGAATTCACCACGGTGATCAACCGCACCACCAACAACTTCCTGGTCTATTGCAAGAACATCCAGGACGACGGCGGCAACTGGAAGCCGGGGCAGAACTGCTTTCCCAAGGGCCCGAACAAGGGCAGCTGCCTGAAGGAATAGCGGGACGGAATGGTGGGCGCGACTGGGATTGAACCAGTGACCCCTACGATGTCAACGTAGTGCTCTCCCACTGAGCTACGCGCCCGCCTTGGGCCTGCCGGGCGTGGGCGCCCGGCGGCGAAGAACGCCGCGAAATAGCACCAAATCCACGATAAGCGCAACCCGCCCGGGCCTTGGATTGCCTGGATTGCGAGCAGGCGCGCCAGGCAGATGACAGGGCGGCGGGATTGCCTTAAATCACGGGGCATGGACATCGCCGCGCCCAGCGTCAACGGCAACGCCAACGGGCATGCCAACGGCCACCCGGCCCCGTTAGAGGTGCTGGCGCCGCCGCGCCAGGGCCTGCCGTTGGTGGTTGCATCGCCGCATAGCGGCGCGCACTACCCACCCCAATTCGTCGCCGCCTCCAGGCTCGATCCCATGGCGCTGCGCCGGTCCGAGGACAGCTTCGTGGACGAGATTTTCGGCGCGGCGCCCGTTCTGGGCGCGCCGCTGCTGCGCGCGCTGTTTCCCCGCGCCTATGTCGATCCGAACCGCGAGCCCTACGAACTCGACCCGGCGATGTTCCAAGACGCGCTGCCGGGCTATGCCAACACCCGCTCGCCGCGCGTGGCGGCGGGCCTCGGCACCATCGCGCGGGTGGTGGCGACGGGCCGCGAGATCTATCGCGACAAGCTGCGCATCGCCGAGGCGCTGGAGCGCATCCACGCGCATTACCAGCCCTATCACGGCGCGCTCAGGCGCCTGATCGGCGAGACGCGCGAGGCGTTCGGCTGTTGCATGCTGGTGGACGCGCATTCCATGCCCTCGGTCGGCGGGCCGATGGACGCCGACGCGGGCCGGGCGCGCGTGGACGTGATTCTGGGCGACGTGCATGGCGCGTCCTGCGCGGCCGCGGTCACCGACACGGCCGAGCGCTGCTTGCGCGACCTGGGCTACGCGGTCACGCGCAACAATCCCTATTCCGGCGGCTTCACGACGCAGAATTACGGCCGGCCGCGGCGCGGCGTTCACGCGCTGCAGATCGAGCTGAATCGCGCGCTGTACATGGATGAAGAGACCATGGCGCGCAAGGACGACTTGATCGGGCGGCTGAAGCGCGACATGCACGCGGTGCTGGCGGCCGTCGGCGCGATCGACCGGCGTCTGCTGCTGGCGGCATGAGCGCCGGGGCCGCCGCCAAGAAAGAACAGTCCGCCGCGGCGCTGATCCGCGACGCGGGCGCCGCCGACCTTCCCGAAGTGCAGGCGATCTACGCGCATCACGTGCTGACCGGCCTTGGCTCGTTCGAGGAACAGCCGCCCGATGTCGCGGAGATCGGCAAACGCCACCGCGCCGTGATCGACGCGGGCCTGCCCTATCTGGTGGCGGAGCTCGGCGGCAAGATCGTGGGCTACGCCTATGCGGCGCCGTTCCGGCCCAGGCCCGCCTATCGCAACACCGTGGAAAATTCCGTCTATGTGACGCCGGGCATGGACGGGCGCGGCATCGGCCGGGCGCTGCTGGCGGCGCTGATCGAACGCTGCACCGCCGCCGGCAAGCGCCAGATGATCGCGGTGATCGGCGGCGGCTACGACAACGCCGCCTCGGCGCGTCTGCACGCCGCCCTGGGGTTCAAGCAGGCGGCGCTGCTGAAATCGGTCGGGCGCAAATTCGACCGCTGGCTCGACACGCTGATGATGCAATTGCAAATCGGCCCCGGCGACAAAACCCCGCCCGGCCGCTGACTGCAGGCAAAAAAAGAGCGGGCCGTGTCCAAGGACACGGCCCGAGTTTAGGGAGGAAACGCCCAAGAAGAGCACACAGCGGGAACCGCCGCGCAGCCCTCATTTGGCACTGCAATATATGGCATCGATGCAGACCTAAATCAATTGGAAACCGAAAAGCTTTCTTGTTTCCATGGGTTTACCAAATTTTAGACATATTCTTACAAGTCATTCTAAATACTAATTATTGCGCCGCACAAGAGCGCGCCAGGCTGCCTAATTTACATGCGCAGAGAAGGCCTGCGGATTCAGCGGGGCTTGGCTTGCATTTCGGCGGCGATTTCGGCGCCGTTCGCCGGCCATTTCGACCAATCTTCCGCGCCCATGCCCCAGCGATTCTTGTGGGCGATGCTGGCGCCACGGCGCAGCAGCAGGCGCACAATCTGATGATGCCCGCACGCCGCGGCATGCATCAACGCCGTATTGCCCGCCTCGCTTGCGCCGTCGACCGGAGCACCGCGATCCAGCAGCAGCGCCACGATTTCCTCGCCGCCGGCCGCAGCGGCCAGCACCAGCGGTTTCTCGCCGTTCGGCGCGGGCGCGTCGGGCTTGGCGCCGGCGTCCAGCGCTTTTTTCGCCGCCCCGACGTCGCCGCGCTCGATCGCGGCCAGAAGGATTTTGTCGCTCACGTCGCTCTCCCCGCCGCGACTATAGCTCACTCCGGCGGCGGCAGCAGGGCCGCCTTCAAGGCCTTGGCCTGGCGCCGCGCCAGCGCGGCCACGTCGAAATCGTCGATCAGCTCGCGGAACAGCCGGTGCCAGTTGATCTCGGCCTTGAGCCGCATGAACACCGAGCCGAGCCCGATCGCGGCGCGGTCCATGAACACGAACTCGCGCGGCGGCTTGACGCCGCCCAGGCGCCGCAGCTCTGCATGCACCTTTTCCGCCACGTCGCGGCCGTATTGGCCGGTTTCAGCGTCCTGAATCCGGCGCGCGCGGTCGTCCAAGAGCGGCGCATAGACGAACCGGGCCCACAAGTTCAGCACCGCGATCATCGACTTGTCCAGACGTTTGAAGCCCCAGGATTCGTAGGCCGAGACGGCCAGAGCTTCGTCGCCGTCCTTCAACGCGTGGTACAGGTCGATCACGCCTTTCACGAAACTGGGCTTGAACACGCGGATGCAGCCGAAATCCAGCAGGTTGACGCGCTGGTCCGGCCGGATCGTGTAATTGCCGAGATGCGGGTCGCCGTGGATCGTGCCGTAGAAATAAAACGGCACATACCAGGCGCGGAACAAATTGTGCGCCACGCGGTTGCGTTTCGCCGGCGGCAGGTCGGCGACCGACAGCAGCTTCCTGCCATCCAGCCAGGTCATGGTGATCAGACGCTTGGTCGACAGCGCCTCGATCACCCGCGGCAGCTCGACGCCCGGCTCGTCCCGCAGGATTCCGGCGTAAAGCCGCAGATGCCGCGCCTCGCGGACATAGTCCAGCTCCTCGCGCAGCCGCGCGGCGATTTCCGCGTGGATCTGCTGGGTCGAGATCGCGCGGTCGTAATTTTCATAGACGCGGAAGATCAGCTTCAACTGGGCAAGGTCGGCCTCGACCGCCGATTCCATGTCGGGGTATTGCAGCTTGCAGGCCAGCTCCGTGCCGTCCTTCAACGCCGCGCGGTGCACTTGCCCCAACGACGCGGCATGCGCGGCTTCGCGCTCGAACCTTGAGAATTTCTTTTCCCAGTCCGATCCCAGCTCGGCGGTCATGCGCCGGCGCACGAACGGCCAGCCCATCGACGGCGCATCGGCCTGGAGCTGCGCCAGCTCGGCCGAGTATTCGCGCGGCAGGGCGTCGGGAATGGTGGCCATCAATTGCGCCACCTTCATTAGCGGACCTTTCAGATTGCCTAGGGCCGCGCGCAGATCGCCGGCGTGCTTCGCGCGGTCCAGGTTGATGCCTAGGTATCGCGCGCCCGCCAGCCGCGCGGCCAGGCCGCCCACCGCGGCCGACACACGCGCATAACGCCTGACGCGGCCGCTCAGGCTGTCGCGGTCGCGCGGCGGTTTGGGCCGTTGCGTGCCGCGGTGGCGGCGCTCCGGCCGGTCGCTCAGGCGGAGGCCTCGATCTCGTCGATGAAGCCGCGAATCACGTTCAGGCCGCGGCGCCAGAATTTCGGATCGCCGGCGTCCATGCCGAACGGCGCCAGCAATTCCTTGTGCCTGTGGGTGCCGCCCGCGCGCAGCATGTCCATGTACTTGGCGACGAAATTGGGGTGCGCGTCCTGATACACGGCATAAAGCGAGTTCACCAGGCAGTCGCCGAACGCATAGGCATAGACGTAGAACGGCGAATGGATGAAATGCGGGATATAGGCCCAATAGTGATGGTATTCCGGCTCGAAGCGCAGCGCCGAGCCCAGGCTTTCACGTTGCACCGCCAGCCATATCTCGCCGATGCGCTCGGCGGTGAGTTCGCCCTTGCGGCGCTCGTCGTGCACATGCGTCTCGAAGTCGTAGAACGCGATCTGCCGCACCACGGTGTTCAGCATGTCCTCGACCTTGGTGGCCAGCAGCACGCGGCGGCGCTTGGGGTCTTTCTCGCGCGCCAGGATGGCGCGGAAGGTCAGCATTTCGCCGAACACCGAGGCGGTCTCGGCCAGCGTCAGCGGCGTATCCGCCAGCAGGTGCCCCTGCGCGCCGGCCAGTATCTGGTGGCAGCCATGGCCCAGTTCGTGCGCCAGCGTCATCACGTCGCGCGCCTTGCCCTGGTAGTTCAGCAGCAGATAGGGGTGCGCGCTCGGCACCGTGGGATGCGCGAAGGCGCCGCCGGCCTTGCCGGCGCGCGCCGGCGCGTCGATCCAGGCATTGTCGAAGAACTTCTTGCCGATCTTGGCCAAGTCCGGCGAGAACGCGCCATAGGCGCTTAAGACCGTGTCGCGCGCCTCTTCCCAGGCGATCTCGCGGTCGTCGTCCTCGGGCAGCGGCGCGTTGCGGTCCCAGTAGTCGAGCTGGTCGACGCCCAGCCATTTCGCCTTGATGGCGTAGTAGCGGTGCGACAGGCCGGCATAGGATTCCTTCACCGCCGCGACCAGCGCGTCGACCACCGCGTCCTCGACGAAATTTCCCAGGTTGCGCGCGCTGACCGGCCGCGCATAGCCGCGCCAGCGGTCCTCGACTTCCTTGTCTTTCACCAGCGTGTTCATCACCAGGCCGAAGGTGCGCATATTCTCGCCCAGGCCCATGCCGAAAGCGCGGCCGGCCTCGCGGCGCGTGTCCTTGTCCTTGTGCGACAGCAGATGCAGCACCTCGGTCGAGGTCAGGCGCTTGCCCTGTACATCGAAGCGCAGGCTGGCCATGGTTTCGTCGAACAGGCGGATCCAGGCGTTGCGCCCGGCCACGGCTTTTTCATGCAGCAGCTTTTCCAGATCGTCCGCCAACTGGTGCGGACGAAACGCGCGCACGTCGCGCAGCCACGGGCGATAGCGCGCGGCCCCGGGGTCTTTCAACTGCTTGTCCAGCACCGTGTCGTCGATGCGGTTGATCTCGAGCGCGAAAAACAGCGTGCGCGACGAGATGTCGGTCACGCGCTCCTGCATGGTCTGGTAGAACCGGCCGATCTCCGGGTCGGTCATGTTGCCGGCGTGCAGAAGCTGCGCGTAGGACGAAAGCCGCGACAGCGTCTCGCTGATTTTTTCGTACTCGCCGATCGCCCGGCCAAACTCCTCTCCCGGCAGCTCGGCCAATTTGCCCTTGAAGCGCTGCTCGAAGCCGCGCGCGGCGCGGTCCACCTCGCTCAGATCGGACCTCAGGCGCGGGGAATCGGTGGTGGCGTACAGGTCGACCAGGTTCCACACCGGCAGCACCGCCGTGGCCGTGGCGGAGGCGGTTTTGGCGCTTATCGGAGCCAGGGCTATTTTCGGCAGGGCCGGATGCGGCATCGTCTTCCTCCGTGGGCGATGGAAGCGATATAAGTGGAATTGGGGCGCGGGAACAAGCGCCGTTAGGGGAGGGGTCCGATGCCGCACGCCGTGGACACGGCGCGCCAGCGCAATCTGGCCGAGATGTTCTTCACGGTCGCCGGGGCGATGGGCGAGCGCCCTTTCGCCTGGGCCAAGAAAGACGGGCGATGGCAGGCGACCAGCTGGGCCGCGGCCGCGGCCCAGGCGCGCGCGCTGGCCCTGGGCTTGCGGGCGCTGGGCGTGCGCGAGGGCGCGCGCGTGGCGCTGGTGGCCGAGAACCGCCCGGAATGGCCGGTCGTCGACGTGGCGATCATGGCCGCCGGCGCGATCAGCGTGCCGGCCTATGTCACCAACACGATTTCCGACCATCGCCACATCCTGACGGATAGCGGCGCGCGCGCGGCGGTCGTGTCGACGCCGCGCCTCGCCGAACCCCTGCTCGCCGCGGCGGCCGGGTGCCCGGCGCTGGAAACCGTGATCGCCATCGAGCCGGGCGTGAAGTCGCCCCCTGGCGGCAAGCCGAGACTGCTGCAATGGAGCGAGGCGCTGGCGCTGGGATCGCCGGGCGACGCGGCGGCATTGAACAAGCGCCAGCGCGCCGACACGGCCTGCCTGATCTACACCTCCGGCACCGGCGGCGTGCCGAAAGGCGTGATGCTCAGCCACGGCGCGATCCTGCATAACTGCAGCGGCGCATGGGAGGTGCTCGAACCCCTCGGCCTCGCCGACGAGGTGTTCCTGTCGTTCCTGCCGCTGTCGCATTCCTACGAGCATACCGCGGGGCTGCATTTTCCGATCTCGATCGGCGCGCAGATCTATTACGCCGAGGGCGCCGACAAGCTCGCCGCCAACCTGCTGGAAGCGCGGCCCACGATCATGACCGCCGTGCCGCGCCTGTACGAAACCATGCATCAACGCATAACGGCGGGGGTAGAGCGCGCGGGCGGGTTGAAGGCCAAGCTGTTCCACAAGGCGCTCGCACTGGGGCGCAAGAAATACGACGCCCCCGGCTCGCTGGGCTTAGGCGAGAAACTGGTCGACGGATTGCTGGACAAGCTGGTGCGCGACAAGGTGCGCGCGCGTTTCGGCGGGCGGCTGAAAGCGCTGGTGTCGGGCGGCGCGCCGCTCAATCCCGAAATCGGTCTGTTCTTCACCGCGCTGGGGATGCGGATTCTGCAGGGCTACGGCCTTACCGAGTCCGGTCCGGTGGTCAGCGCCAATCTGCCGGGCGGGGTGAGGATGCACACCGTCGGCCCGCCCCTCAAGGACGTGAAAGTGAAGATCGCCGAGGACGGCGAAATCCTGGTCGCGGGCGAAAACGTGATGCAGGGCTATTGGAACCAGCCGCAGTCCAGCGCCGAGGTGCTGCGCGACGGCTGGCTGCACACCGGCGATATCGGCGCGCTGGATCAGGACAATTATCTCAGGATCACCGACCGCAAGAAGGACATCATCGTGCTGTCGGGCGGCGACAACGTGGCGCCGCAGCGCATCGAGGGGTTCCTGACGCTCCGGCCCGAGATCGGCCAGGCGATGGTCGCGGGCGACAAACGCCCCTATCTCGTGGCCGTGCTGGCGCCGCGCCAGGAGTTCCTGGAGCAATTCGCCGCCCAGCGCGGGCGGAAGCCCGATCTGAAATCGCTGGCCGACGATCCCGAGCTGCTAAAGGCGCTGTCGGCGGCGGTGCAGCAGGTCAACGCCGGCCTGTCGGTGCTCGAACACGTGCGGCGCTTCATCGTGGCGGGCGAAGGCTTCACCATCGCCAACGGCATGATGACGCCGACCATGAAAGTGCGCCGCCACATGGTGCGCCAAGCGTATGGGAAGGCATTGGAGAGGCTGTATTAGCTCCTGCTCAATTCGAGCGGCGCATCGCCATGCATGGTAAGCGCGGGGCGGTCGCGGTCATTGCGCTGTGCCAGGTGGCTGCGCTGGCGCTGTGGTTCTCGGCATCGGCCGTGGTTCCCTCGATTGTCGCGGAATACGGCCTGCCGCTTACGCAAGCGGCGATGCTCACTAGCGCGGTGCAGGCCGGATTCGTCGTTGGCACGCTGGCAAGCGCGATGCTGGGCCTTGCCGACCGGATCGAGGCGCGGCGGCTGTTCGCTGCATCGGCGCTCGTGGGCGCGGCGTCGAATCTGGCGTTGCTTGCGGTGCCGATGGATTCGGCTCTGCCGGTAATCCTTCGCTTCGTGACGGGAGCGGCGATGGCCGGCGTCTATCCCGTCGGTATGAAGATGATCGGCGCCTGGGCCGAACGCGATCTGGGACTTTTGATCGGCATCTTGGTCGGAGCCTTGAGTCTGGGTTCGGCGGCACCGCATCTGTTCTATGCTTTCGGTGGTATCGACTGGCGCGTCACTATCGCCACCGCCTCGTTCAGCGCCACGCTTTCCGCCGGCGCCATCGCGCTCGCCGCGCCGGGTCCCCGAAGCCGGCGCGCGCCGCCGTTCGATCCGCGCGCGATGCTGCGCATCTTCACGCAACCCGGTTTGCGCCTCGCCATGCTCGGATACTTGGGCCACATGTGGGAGCTGTACGCGATGTGGGCATGGCTCGGCGTGTTTCTCAACGAAAGCTTCCGCATTGCCGGCGGCCTTGGGGAGGGAAACGCGGCGACGCTGGCGCGCTTCGTGTCGTTCGCGGCGATCGGTCTCGGCGGCCTTGCCGGCTGCACCGTCGGCGGGGCGCTGGCGGACCGCATGGGCCGTACATGGCTTACGATGGCGTCGATGGCGGCGAGCGGCGCTTGCGCCATGATCGCGGGTCTTCTGTTCGGCGCCAATGTTTGGCTGGTTGCATCGGTCTGTTTGCTCTGGGGGTTGTTCATCAACGCAGATTCAGCTCAGTTCTCCGCCAGCGTCACCGAGCTTGCCGATCCGGAGCGCGTCGGCACCATGCTGACGATGCAGACCAGTTGCGGCTTCCTGCTCACCCTGGCGACCATCCATTTGGTGCCCGTTGTGGTCGCGCACTGGGGCTGGCCGGTCGCCTTCATTGCCTTGGCGGTCGGGCCGTGCTGGGGCGTGGCCGCGATGGCGCGACTCAGGGCGCGGCCGGAATCGGCACGGCTGGCGAATGGACGGAGGTAGGGCGGACCTACGCCAACTTCTTTCCATCCTTATAGACCTGCTTCCACTGCAGGATATTCACCGACTTGCGCAGGCCGGTGGGCCAGAACGGGTCGGTTTCGACCAGCTTGCGCACTTGGGCGGCATCGGCGGCCTCGACCACCCATAGTCCGCCGGCGCCCGCGCCGCTCGCCGGATCGATCAGCGGCCCTGCCGCCGTGACGCGGGTCAGGTTCTTTTCCAGGAACGCCAGATGCGCGGCCATGTGCTTGGCGCGCTGGTCGGCTTTCGCGGGGTTGTCCTCGAACAGCACGATGAAATGCATAAGCGCGCCTCCTTGACGCTGCCTGTGGCTTGACCCCATGTAGAGTGACATATCATCCGCAGCACACGAAGCCCCTCGCATGGACGCGACCGAGCAAACTCCCCGCACCATCCGCCTGGCCGACTATGCCGCGCCGGATTTCCTGGTCGACGCGATCGAGCTCGATTTCGACCTGCATGAAAGCGCGACCGTGGTGCGCGCGCGATCGGCGGTGCGGCGCAATCCGCTTCGCCCGCCCGGCCTGCCCCTGGTGCTGGACGGGCAGCACATGCAGCTGCTGTCCGTGGCGCTCGACGGCCGCGCGCTCGCGGCCGGCGACTACGCGCTAGAACCCGAAAGCCTGACCATCCCGCGCGTGCCGGATGAATTCGCGCTCGAGATCGTCACGCGCATCGACCCGGCCGCCAACACGGCGCTGGAAGGGCTTTATCTTTCCAGCGGCAATTTCTGCACGCAGTGCGAGGCCGAGGGTTTCCGCCGCATCACCTATTATCCCGACCGACCCGACGTGATGGCGCGCTTCACCACGCGCATCAGCGCGGACAAGCGGCGCTATCCCGTGCTGCTGTCGAACGGCAACCGCGTGGACGTTGGCGGGCTCCCCGACGGAAGACATTTCGCGCGCTGGGACGATCCCTTCCCCAAGCCCAGCTATCTGTTCGCGCTGGTGGCCGGCACGCTGGTGTCGGTCGACGATGCGTTTGTCACGCGCTCGGGCCGGCGCGTCGCCCTGCGGATTTTCGTCGAGCCGGGCAACCAGGACAAATGCGATCACGCCATGCGCTCGCTCAAGCGCGCGATGAAATGGGACGAGGAGCGCTACGGCCTGGAATACGACCTGGACATCTTCATGATCGTGGCCGTGGGTGATTTCAACATGGGCGCGATGGAGAACAAGGGCCTCAACATCTTCAACACCAAATACATCCTGGCCCGGCCCGACACCGCGAGCGACGACGACCATGACGGCATCGAAAGCGTGGTGGCGCACGAATACTTCCACAACTGGACCGGCGACCGCGTGACCTGCCGCGACTGGTTCCAGCTCAGCCTGAAAGAGGGGCTCACCGTCTTCCGCGACCAGGAATTCTCCGCCGACATGAACGACGCGGCGGTGCAGCGCATCGGCGACGTGCGGGCCTTGCGCGCGCTGCAATTCCCCGAGGACGCGAGCCCCATGGCGCATCCCGTGCGCCCGGACAGCTATATCGAGGTCAACAACTTCTACACCAAGACGGTGTACGAAAAAGGCGCCGAGGTCGTGCGCATGTACCAGACGTTGCTGGGGCGCGACGGATTCCGGCGCGGCATGGATCTGTATTTCAAACGGCACGACGGGCGGGCGGTGACTTGCGACGATTTCGCCAAGGCGATGGAAGACGCCAACGGCGTCGATTTGCAGCAGTTCCGCCGCTGGTATTCGCAGGCCGGCACGCCGGTGGTGAAGGCGCTTGGGCGCTACGACGCGGCCGCGCGACGCTACACGCTGACGCTCGAGCAATCCTGCCCGCCCACGCCGGGGCAGAAGGAAAAACTGCCGTTCCACATTCCGGTCGCGGTGGGGTTGATCGATTCAAAGGGCAACGATCTTGAGCTGCGCCTTGAAGGCGAGGCCAAGACCCAGGGCGCGACGCGCGTGCTGGATTTGAAAGAACAGCGCCAAAGCTTCACCTTCGAAAACATCCCCGAAGCGCCCTTGCCCTCGCTGCTGCGCGGATTCTCGGCGCCGGTGAAGCTCGACGCGGGCTACAGCGACGCCGAGCTGCTGCGCCTGATGCAGCAGGACAGCGACGGCTTCGCGCGCTGGGAGGCCGGGCAAAGCCTCGCCACCGCGCTGATGCTGCGCGCGATCGCGGCCAAGGAGCGCGGCGCGGCGGCGGAAGTCGATCCGGATTTCGCGGCCGCTTTCGGGCGTGTGCTGGCCGACGAACGCACCGACCAGTCGCTGCTGGTGCTGATGCTGACGCTGCCGTCCGAAATCTATCTCGGCGAACAGATGGCCGAAATCGACGTCGACGCGATCCACGCGGTGCGCGAGGTCTTTCGCAAGGCGCTGGCCCTAAGGCATCGCGCGCGGCTCATGGAAATCTATCGCGCGGCCTCCGCCAACGATCCGGCCTCGCTCGACCGCGTCGCGGTCGGACGGCGCGCCATGCGCAATCTCTGCCTCGGCTATCTGGCGGCGTCGGGCGACGCGGAGGCGCTGTCGCTATGCGCGCGCCAGGCGCGCGAGGCGTCGAGCATGACCGAGGTGCAGGGCGCGTTGCAGGCGCTGTGCGAAACCGAAAGCGCGGAGCGCGACGCGGTGCTGGCCGGCTTCTACGCCAAATGGAAGGACGAGCCGCTGGTCGTGGACAAATGGTTCCAGGTCCAGGCCACGGCGCCGCGCGCCGATACGTTGGAAACCGTCAAGCGGCTGATGGGGCACTCCGCCTTCTCGATCAAGAACCCGAACAAGGTCCGCGCGCTAATCGGCGGGTATTGCGCGGGCAATCCCGTGGGCTTCCACCGCGCCGACGGGGCGGGGCACGAATTCCTGGCTGACCGGGTGCTGGAATTGAACGCGCTCAACCCGCAGGTCGCGGCGCGCATGTTGGGGCCGATGGCGCGCTGGCGGCGCTACGACGCAAGGCGAAGCGCCTCGATGCGCCGTGCGCTGGAGCGGGTCGCAGCCAGCCCCGATCTCAGCAAGGATGTGTTCGAAATCGCCAGCAAAAGCCTGGCGGAGGAATAGACGCCGGCGGTCAGGCGGCCTCGGCGCGGGATGGACAGGGGCGAAACGCGCCGATAGAACAGCGGTTTACAACGACCCCGGCACCGGCCCGTGAAGGGTCCACGGCATGCGGGGCGCGGGCCCGTGCAGGGGGCTTTGGGATGGCGACCGAACGCAACGCTGGCTGGATCACGGCGGCCTACCTGGCCGTCGTATTGCTGGCGATTCTTCTATCTGGCGACAGGACGGCCCTGGCGCAACAGGGCCTGCCGAGTTTGCCGCCGGCCGGCGGTTCGACGACCGGCTCCCAGGTTCAGCCCGCGCAATCCTCGTCGTCCGGGCAATTCGCGCCGCCGCCGCCGGCCTACACCACCACGCCGCAGCCCCCCGCATCCCAGGCGGCGACCCAGCAAACCAAACCGCTCGCGCCGCAATTGCCCGCCGCCGGCGCGACGCCGCCTGCCACCGGCGTTCCGTCCTTGCCCGCCGCCGGCGCCGCGCCCGCGTCCGCCACTCCGCCTGTAACATCGCCGCCGGATTCCGCCGCGAAAGCGCCCGCACCCGCGCCAAGCCAGCCTTGGGCACCCGGCCCGGTTCCAGCGCCGGTCGACGGGTTCGACGTGGTGGCCGAGCGCGCGGTGGCCGATGTCTACCCGCCCGAGCTCAACGAAAGCGGCCAGCACACGCTGGGCGAGCCGGTGAAGCCCGGGCCGTCGCCCTCCGTGCTGGGGCTATGGAACCGGACTTCCGTGCAATCGGCCTTCGGCGCGGTCGAGGCCGCGAACGAAAGCTTCGCCAAGATCCGCATCCGCGAGGTCGAGGCGATCGCGAAGCTCAAGGCGATCGACACCGGCGAGACCGTCACCGGCGGCATGGCCAACGCCGCCATGGCGCCGATCCGCGCCGTGGGCGCGATTCTGACCAGCCCGGTCGAGACCGTGAAGAACATCCCCAAGGGCGTGGGCGATTTCGTCGGCCGCACCTCGGAGGGATTCAAGAGCGACAAGTCGAAATTCGAGGACGGCATGTTCGCGGAGATCGCCGGAGTCTCGCGTAAGAAACGCGAGCTGGCGGCGCAGATGGGCGTCGACGTTTATTCCTCGAACCAGCTGTTGCAAACCGAGCTCGACCGCGTCGGCAAAGCCAGCGCCGCCGGCAACATCACGGTCGACGTGGGCATGATCGCGGTCACCGGCACCGCCGGTGCGGTGATCTCGAATCTCGGCCGCGTCGACGCGTTGCAGGAAATCGTCAACACCCAGCCGGCGTCGGAATTGCGCCGCCGCTCGCGCTTCACGCTCGAGCAGATGGGAATGCCGTCGAGCTTCATCGACAAGTTCCTCGACCATCCCTATTACTCGCCCCGGCGCAAGACCATCATCGCCGGGCTGCTGTCGCCGCTGAAGGAAACCAAGGGCCGCGAGAAATTCATGGAGGCGGCGCTGACCGCGGAATCCGAAGAAGCCGCGCTCTATTACCAGCAGATGCTCGAGATCATCTCCTCGTTCCATTTCGGCGTGGCGCCGGTGGCTGAGATCGTGCTGGTCGAGGGCATGCCGGTGGCGCTATCCGAGCAATCCGGCGCCTTCGTCGCCCTGCCGACCGACCGCATGTATTGGACCAAGGACGCGCCGGACGCGGCCAACAAGCTGGTGGCCGGCATCCTCGCCGTCAAACGCGTGCCGGTGACGCTGTGGACGCTGGGCGACATGACGCCCGGCACGGCCCATGAGTTCGGCCGCCGCGGCGTGCAATTGGGCCAGCGCGTTCAGCTGAACTACAACTGAGACGTACGGAAATCGGGCTTCGCTCAAGGCCCCGAAACCCGTTGACACACTGGGCTTCGCCACTATATTTGCGCGCTTCCGGCGCCGGGACAGCCCAGCGCTGATGTCGCGTCTCCGGTTCCTTTAGGCCCCTCCATCTCGTTGGAATGGCTGGATAATCCGGCGGCGCTCAACCTCGGTCCCAAAGGTTCGGTCATGTTCGCGGTAATCAAGACGGGCGGCAAGCAATACAAGGTCGCCAAGGACGACGTGATCGCGGTCGAAAAACTCGCGGGCGAGGCCGGCAAATCAGTCGAGATCAAGCACGTGCTGATGCTGTCGGACGGCGGCAAGATCGAGCTCGGCAAGCCGATGATCGCGGGCGCCAGCGTTAGGGCCGAGGTGGTCAAGCAGTTCCGCGACGACAAGGTGATCGTGTTCAAGAAGCGCCGGCGCAAGAACTACCGGCGCAAGAAGGGCCATCGCCAGGAACTGACGATGCTCAAGATCACCGCGATCCAGCGCGGCTGATCCGGCGAATTTAAGGAGCGAACGTCATGGCGCATAAGAAAGCAGGCGGCAGCTCGCGCAACGGCCGCGACACGGCGGGCAGGCGCCTGGGCGTGAAGCGCTTCGGCGCCGAACTCGTGCCCGCGGGCAACATTCTGGTGCGCCAACGCGGCACCACCTTCCATCCCGGCCGCAATGTCGGCATGGGCCGCGACCACACGCTGTTCGCGCGCGTCGACGGCCATGTGAAGTTCCGACCGTCCGCCGGCCGGACCTACGTCGACGTCCTGCCGGTAAAGGACGCCGCCGAGTAGGGTCCTCGCGCCCCGCCCCGAAGCTTCGGGGCAGCCAAGGTCCCATCTCGAGGATCCGGCGGGGGCGTAGGGCCCCGGCGGATCATGGCGCCAAGGGACCGCCCAAGGGACCGCGATGAAATTCCTCGATGAAGCGAAAGTGTATCTGCGCTCCGGCGACGGCGGCGCGGGCGTGGTCGCGTTCCACCGCGCGAAGTTCATCGAATACGGCGGGCCGGACGGCGGCGACGGCGGCCGCGGCGGCGACGTGGTGTTCGACTGCGTCGACGGCCTCAACACGCTGATCGATTTCCGCTACACCCAGCATTTCAAGGCCGCCAAGGGCGACCACGGCAGGGGCAGCAACAAATCGGGCGCGGCCGGGGCCGACGTGGTGCTGCGCGTGCCGCCTGGCACGCAGGTGCTGGACGAAGACCGCGAAACCGTGCTGGCCGACTTCACCGTGCCTGGCGAGCGCGTCGTGTTCTTGAAAGGCGGCGACGGCGGCTTCGGCAACGCGCATTACAAATCCTCCACCAACCGCTCGCCGCGCAAGGCGGGCCCGGGCTGGCCGGGCGAGGAACGCTGGGTGTGGCTGCGCCTGAAGCTGATCGCCGACGCCGGCGTGGTCGGCCTGCCCAACGCGGGCAAGTCCACGCTGCTGGCCGCGGTGTCGCGCGCGCGGCCCAAAATCGCGGACTATCCCTTCACCACGCTCAAGCCCCAGCTCGGCGTGGTCTATGCCGAGGGCACGGAATTCGTGCTCGCCGACATTCCCGGGCTGATCGAAGGCGCGCATGAAGGTGCGGGCCTCGGCACGCGGTTCCTCGGCCATGTCGAACGCTGCAACGTGCTGCTGCATCTGGTCGACGGCACGGACGCCGACGTGGCCAAGGCCTATCGCACCGTGCGGCAGGAGCTGAAGCAATATGGCGCGGGCCTCGATAAGAAGCCCGAGGTGCTGGCGCTCAACAAGATCGACGCACTGACGCCCGAGGAAATCAAGACGCGCCGCGCCAAGCTTTCGCGCGCGGCGAAAAAGCCGGTGTTGCCGATGTCGGGCGTCAGCGGCAAGGGCGTGAAAGAGGCGATGTCGGCGCTGCTGAATCCGATCCGCAAGGGCCGCGGCGCCAAGCCGCGCGTCAAGGCGGAGCCGAAACCCCTGGGCTGGAATCCGCTTGGGCCCGACCGTCAGCGGGCGAAGACATGAGCGCGCAGCGCGAAAGCGTCGAGCCATGAGCGCGCAGCGCAAGCCCGCGGCTTCGCCGCTCGTGGCTGCGCGGCGCATCGTGCTGAAGATCGGCTCGGCGCTGCTGGTCGACGAAGCGACCGGCAAGGTCCGGCGCGACTGGCTCGAGGCCCTGACCGACGACATCGCCGCCGCGCGCCAGCGCAAGCAGGACGTGCTGATCGTGTCGTCCGGCGCCATCGCCGTGGGCCGGCATCATCTGGGCCTCACCAGCGGCGCGCTGCGGCTGGAGGAAAAACAGGCGGCCGCCGCCACTGGGCAAAGCCGCCTGACCCATGCCTATGAAGAGGCGCTGGCGCGGCACCGCATCTCGGTCGCGCAGGTGCTGCTGACCTTCGAGGACACGGAGGAGCGGCGGCGGCACCTGAACGCGCGCAGCACGCTCAGCGAATTGCTGAGGCTGGGCGCGGTGCCGGTGATCAACGAGAACGACACGGTGGCGACCGAGGAGATCCGTTTCGGCGACAACGACCGCCTAGCCGCGCGCGTGGCGCAGATGACCAGCGCCGACGTGCTGGTGCTGTTCTCCGATATCGACGGGCTCTATACCGGCGATCCGCGCAAGGACAAGAAAGCCGAGCATCTGCCGGCGATCGCGGAGCTGACGCCCGAAATCGAGGCGATGGCCGGCAAGGCGCCGCCGGGCTACAGCTCGGGCGGCATGATCACCAAGCTCGCCGCCGCGCGCATCGCCATGGCCGCGGGTTGCCGCATGGCGATCGCCGACGGTCGCGGCCAGAATCCGCTGAAGAGCCTGGTCGAAGGCGCGCGTTGCACCTGGTTTCTGCCCTCCGCATCGCCGCCCGCCGCGCGCAAGGGCTGGATCGCCGGCTCGTTGAACGCGGCCGGCGCCCTTGTCGTGGACGACGGCGCCTCGGCCGCGCTCGGCAAGGGCAAAAGCCTTCTGCCCGCGGGCGTGGTGTCGGTCGACGGGCAGTTCGAGCGCGGCGACGCCGTGCTGGTGAAAGATCGCGCCGGCAAGCTTCTGGGGCGGGGCCTCGTCGCCTATTCCAGTAGGGATTGCGTGCGCATCATCGGGCACAAATCGGGTGAAATCGCCGCCATCCTGGGCTACCGTGGCCGCGACGAGATGATCCACCGCGACGATTTGGTGCTGGAATCATGAGCGTCACATCAAGGGACACCGGCGACGGCGCGCTCGCCGACGACATGCGGCGCATGGGCGCCAACGCGCGCCAGGCTGCGCGCGCGCTCGCCGTCACCCCGGCCGAAACCAAGACCCGCGCGCTGCAGGCCGCGGCTGCGGCGATCCGCGCCGGGGCCGGCGCGATCCTCGCCGCCAATGAACGAGACGTGGCCGAGGCGAAACGCGCCGGGCTTGCCGCGCCGTTGGTCGATCGCCTCATGCTCGACGAAAAGCGCGTCGAGGCGATGGCGCGGAGCGTCGAGGAGATCGCCGGCCTGCCCGACCCGGTCGGCACGGTGCTGGCGCGCTGGACCCGGCCCAACGGCATGGAGATTTCGCGCGTACGCGTGCCGCTGGGCGTGATCGGCATCATCTATGAATCGCGCCCCAATGTCACGGCCGACGCGGGCGCCTTGTGCCTCAAGGCCGGCAACGCGGTGATCCTGCGCGGCGGGTCGGAGAGCTTCAATTCCTCACGCGCGATCGCCGGCGCGCTCAGCCAGGGATTGCGCGACGCCAACCTGCCCGAAGCCGCGATCCAGCTCGTGCCCACGCGCGAGCGCGCCGCCGTCGGCCACATGCTGGCGATGCAGGAGCATATCGACGTGATCGTGCCGCGCGGCGGCAAGTCGCTGATCGAGCGGGTGATGAATGAAAGCCGCATTCCCGTGCTGGCGCATCTCGACGGCAATTGCCACGTCTATGTCGACGGCGCGGCGGACCTTTCGATGGCGCGCAAGGTGACGCTCAACGCCAAGATGCGCCGCACCTCGATCTGCGGCGCGGCCGAAAAGCTGCTGGTCGACCGCAAGGTGGCGGCCACGCATCTGAAACCGCTGATCGCGGACCTGCTGGACGCGGGCTGCGAGGTGCGCGGCGACGAAACTTCGCGCAAGAGCGACCCGCGCGTCGCGCCGGTGACGGACAAGGACTGGGGCATGGAGTATCTCGACGCGATCATCGCGGTGAAGGTCGTCGAGGGAGTCGAAGGCGCGATCGACCACATCAACCGGCACGGCTCGCATCACACCGACAGCATCGTCACCGGCGACAAAAAAGCGGCGGAAAAATTCCTCGCCGAAGTCGACAGCGGCATCGTGCTGCACAACGCCTCGACGCAATTCGCCGACGGCGGCGAGTTCGGCATGGGCGCGGAGATCGGCATCTCGACCAGCCGCCTGCACGCACGCGGACCCGTGGGCGCCGAGCAGTTGACCAGCTTCAAATAC
>JAHFPH010000169.1 GCA_023266845.1 Rhodospirillaceae bacterium | reverse complement strand
ATTGCGGCGACCGCTTCGTGCTGGCGGTCGCCCATGCGCTGGAGCAGCACTTGAAGTCCGATCCGGCAACCGCGCGGCCCGTGCCCAATCTGGCGAAGCTGACGGGCTAAGTCGCCGTCGACAAAGAACGTCATGGCCGCACTTGTTGCGGCCATCCACGTCGTCAAATCGCCGAGATCATACGGGGTTCAAGCTCCACCTATGCAGCGTTGGCCGGCCGACGTGGATGCCCGGACAAGCCCGGGCATGACGATCTGGCAATAGTGGCGGCGAAAATCTAGCGTCAGCCGCCGGCGCGCTTGCCCGCCCTGGCCATGGTCGCGCTGTCGTGCGCGGGCAGCGACATCAGCCTGCCGAAGCCCTTGTTGGCGTACCACAGCGAGAAGGCGAGCATCGACTCGGCGTCGGGCGCGTCGACGATGTCGACGAAATCGTGCGGCCCGTGCACGTAGTGCGTCGATTCGATCTTGATGCCCAGCTTCTTGGCCTCGGCCATGCCGGCCTCGACCCGCTCGTTCTGCTTCAGCGCCCAGCGCGCGTCGATGGTTCCGATCAGCACGTATTTCATGGCGTCCTCCCTGTTGCGTGCGGAGGAGAGAACGATAGCACCGCGCCTTTACGCTGTCGTCATGGCCGGAACACGCCGCTCTCCTGAGCTTGTCGAAGGAGGCGGCGGCCCGGCCATGACGGTGTTTTTCTAAATGCGGCGCAACGCGTTCACGCGCTCTGCTGCGGTTGCGGGGCCCGAGCGGCTGCGTCGCGGAACCGGCCGCGATCGGCCATGAACTGGTCGAACTCGGCCTTGTCCTTGGCCTGGCGCAGCCGGGCGAGGAAATCCTTGAACTCGCGTTGTTCATCTTCCAAGCGCCGCAGCGTCTCGGTGCGGTATTCGTCGAACGCGGCGTTGCCGCTCGATCCGTGCCGGCCGCCGAACCAGCGATCGGCCGCGTCGTCGACCTTGCCCTTGAACTCGCGCTGCCAGCGTTCGGCGCGATCGTGCTTCCAGCAACCCATGCGTCCGCTCCCTATCAGGAAAAACAGCGTGGCCAAGCCGACCGGCCACCACCACACGAAACCCAGGACCATCAGCGCGATCCAGGCCGGCTTGCCGATGTCGTCGATCTTTCCAGCGACGGTGCCCATTGCGACCCTCAAGTGAATGTTAGTAACATTTACATAAGGCACGAAGGCTGGGGAGTCAAGAGTGGTCCACGACCCGGCCGGAAGGTGGATTCCAGCCTTGTGTCAGAGCCCGAAAATCGAGGCAAGCCCGGTGCGAGCCGACAGCGCCGCCATGATCTCGGCGGCGGGCGGGACCACGGGTTCGGACGCGGCTTTTAAGACCAGCGGCAGGATGCCGACATCCCCGGCCGAGAGCAGGAAAATCCCCCGCCGGCTCAACAGCCAATGCACGGCGGGTCGGATATCGTCCATCGCCTCGAGCGGCTGGTACCAGGTGCTGCGATCCTTAGTCGCGCCCGCGGCCCAAGGCCCGCGCGCCACGCCCTTGATGGTCTGCACCGCTGTCTTGCGCTGCTCGGCCAGCCTCACCGTGCGCTCGAAATCCGGCGCGTAGGTCGCGTGCTGCGCGGCGAACCAGTTCCACGGCAACAGGATCGAATCGAAATCGAACCGCTCGAGGCTGCGGCGATGCATGGCGGCGACGGTCCAGCCATGGCCGGTGACGCCGATGAAGCGGACCCGCCCCTGCGCGCGCGCCTCGACGCAGGCCTCGAGCGCCCCGCCGGGCGAAAGCGCCCGTTCCCATTCGTCGGGATGGTAGAGGGCGTGCAGCTGGATCAGGTCGACGTGGTCGGTGCGCAGGCGTTCGAGCGAGCGGGCGATGCCGTCGCGCGCGCCGGCGTAGTCGCGCTCGCCGGTCTTGGTGGCGAGGAAGAAGCGCTGGCGATGCCGGTCCATCCAGCGCCCGACGCGCAGCTCCGAATCGCCGTAGCGCGCCGCCGTGTCGATATGGTTGACGCCGTATTCCAGCAACAGGTCGAGCACGCGGTCGGCCACGGCCTGATCGACGCGCGCGAGCGCCGCAGCACCGAAGATCACCGCCGTGCTGTCGTGCCCGGTGCGGCCGAAGGGGCGCTTTTCGATCGCCATCGGTGAACTCCGCGTTTATGCCGCCCCAAGCCTAGCAGAGCAGGCCAGCCAAGGGGATCGGAGAATTAACGATTGATCGAAGCCATGGCACTGAACGCACTTTCCGCACCCGGCTGCGTTGGATACACTGGAGGTGGCCGATATACCCGAGACGCTTCAGGCCGGGGGCAGACACACATGCTGCGGCTTTTTTCAGCCCTTGCGATCGCGATCGCGTTGGCATCCTCGGGCGCCTCGGCGCAGCAGACCGAGCGGCGCGTCGCGCTGGTGATCGGCAACGCGTCCTACAAGGAACAGCCGCTCAAGAACCCGGCCAACGACGCACGGCTGATGGCGGCGAGTTTGCGGGAGCTGGGGTTCGAGGTCGTCGCGCGCGAGAACGCGACGCGCGAGGCGATGGGCGCCGCGGTCGGCGAGTTCACGCGCAAGCTTTCGCCCGGGGCGGTGGCGCTGATCTATTACGCCGGGCACGGCATCCAGTCGCGCGGGCGCAACTACCTGATCCCGGTCGACGCGACGCTGGGGACCGAAAGCGACCTGCGCTTCCAGGCGGTGGACGTGAGCGCGCTGACCGAGGAGCTGGACCAGGCGCAGACGCGCGTCAGCCTGGTGATCCTCGACGCGTGCCGCAACAACCCGTTCGAGCGGCGCATGCGCGGCGCGTCGCGCGGGCTGGTGGCGGTGGACGCCGCGCGCGGCGGGCTGATCGCCTATGCCACGGCGCCCGGATCGGTGGCGGCGGACGGCGAGGGCGTCAACGGCCCCTATACCGAAGAGCTGGTCAAGGCGCTGTCGATTCCCAACCTCAAGGCCGAGGAAGTGTTCAAGCGCGTGACGGCGGCGGTGGAACAGCGCACCGGCGGGCAGCAGACGCCGTGGATCTCCTCGTCGCTGCGCGGCGATTTCGTGTTCAACATGACGATCAACGCCGCATCAGGCGCGACGGTCAATGTCGCGCCCGCGCCGGCCACGGCCCCCAGCGACCGCGAGGCGATGTTCTGGCAGTCGGCGCAAGCCAGCAACCGGGTCGAGGAATACCGCGAATACCTGAAGCAGTTCCCGCAGGGCATGTTCGCCGGCCTAGCGCGCTCGCGCATCGCCAACCTGCAGGCCGCGGCGAAGCCGCAACCCGCGCCAAGCCCCGCCCCCGCGATCGCCGCGGCGCCCGCGCAGCCCGGCGTGGCGCTGGAGCCGATCGACCGCGTTTACGTCGCCCGGGAATCCGCGCGCGTGCGCGAAACGCCCGATCTAAGCGCCAGGGTCGTGGCAACGCTCAAGGAAGGCGACGCGGTGCAGGTGCTGGGCAAGGTCAAGGACCAGAACTGGTACAAGGTCGAGCGCGACGGCGCGGCGCTCGGCTTCGTCGCGACCGCGGTGATGGAAGAAAGCGCTGTTTATAAGCGGCGCAAGGCCGAGGAGGAGCGCCAACAGCGTGCCCTCGCTACGCCACCGCCCCCGCCCGCCCCGGCGCCGGCCCCGGCCCCGGTGATGACCGCACCACGCCTCGAAGGCCAGTACAGCGCGACTGGCACCAATCCCAACGGAACCAGCTATAGCGGCACGGTGACGATTTCCCGCAACGGCGACACGTATTCGTTTTTCTGGCGGGTGGGAACCACGTATCGCGGAACCGGGGGTTTCGAAGGCGACAAGCTCGTCATCCACTGGGGCGACGCCTATCCCGTGATCTACCGGGTCAGCCCCGACGGACGCCGGCTCGTCGGCACCTGGAACAACGGCAACGCCACGGAAACTTTGACGCGCACGGATTGAGCGAAGGCGTAAGGCGGCGGGGAATTGGCAGGAAATTCCGTAACTTTTCTTTCTAATCTTTCTAAGAAAACGCAGCGCCGAAGATCACCGCCGAGCTTTCGTGGCCCGTGCGGCCGAAGGGGCGCTTTTCGATGGGCATCGCAACCTCCAGGGCGAAAGCGTAGCAGAGGACCGAAGCCGCCGGGAGACCCCGATAAGCGCGACCGCACGTTATCGTTCTTCCGGCGGCTTCAAGTGGCGGAACTGAAGCAGCAGCAGCACATCGTATAAAATCTTGAGCACGCCGCAGATCACTAGCGGCGTGGCGCGGAACGAGGCGGCGAACAGCGCGCCGGCGAGCGCGGGGCTGAGCGCCGCGGCTAGGCTGCGCGGCACGGCGGTGAAGCCGGCGGCGGCGGCGCGCTCGGCCGGTGTCACCACGGCCATCACATAAGACGAGCGCGCTGGCACATCCATCTGCGACAGCGACGCGCGCACCAGCAGCAGCGCCAGCGCCACCGCCAGAGTAGGCGCCACCGCTGCCAGAATCAGGCACAGGCTTGCCGGGATATGAGTGAACACCATCGTGTTGACGAGCCCGATATGCCGCGCGATCCACACCGAGACCGGAAACGAGAAAGCGGCGAAAACGCCCGACCAGAAAAAGAACATGCCCGCGGCCGACAGCGACAGGTCGAACCGCTCGAACAGCCACAGCGCCAGCAGCGACTGCACCGTGAAGCCGCCGGCGAAGGAATCGATGCTGAATAGGGCCGCGAGCTTGAGCACGATGCGCCGCGACGGCCCCAAGGCCGCCGCCGCGTGCGGTTCCGCCGCCGGCGCGCGCTTCGGCACGTGCGCATAGACGAGCCCGCCGACGAGGCCGAGCAGCGCATAGAGCACGAACATCGCCTTGATCGCCGCAAGCGCGCTCCACCCCAGGGGCGCGACAAAGTCGGGCGCCGCCGCGGCCAGGCTGCCCACGGCGCTGGCCAGCGCGCCGACCAGGCTGTAGCGGCCGAAGGATTTGGTGCGCTCGGCATCGGAGACCTCACGCGTCAGCACCGCGTGTTCCAGCGGCACGAACACGCTGACATTGCCGGCCGAGGGATTGACCGTGCCGGCGAAGGCGACGACCAGCAGCGCGGCGTAGTCGTGGATGGCGGCGAAGGCCACGCCCGTCGCCACCATCAGGCAGGCGGCGGCCAGCAGCAATTGGCGGTGATCGTAGCGCGCGCCGAGCAACCCGATGAGCGTGGTCAGCAGCGCCGAGCCGAGCAAGGCCGCCGTGGCGATGACGCCGACCTGAAACGCCGAAAAGCCGAGCGCCGTAAGATAGACCGGCAGCAGCACGGACACGAACCCGTCGCCGAAATCGCGCAGCGCCCGGGCGGCGTAGAGATGGGTGATGGGATGGAACCGAAGCGCCGTGCTTGGGACGGCGGCCGGGGACGCGGGCGTGGTTTGGGTTTGGGCTTGGTCCGATCGATTCATGCTACCCCCTGCCGGCTCATTGAGCCCAAGGGCCGGTAGCAGAGCTTGGACGCGAGCGCGTCTTTCAAGAGGCGGGGAGTCTGCCGCCGCCCCCGCGACGGAACGTTAGCAGAGG
>JAHFPH010000051.1 GCA_023266845.1 Rhodospirillaceae bacterium | reverse complement strand
TGTTCATCGTCACGATCATCGTCTTCGGGTTGCAGCATCTGCTTCCCGGCGACCCGGCGCTGGTGATGCTGGGCGAGGACCGCTCGCCCGAGGCGATCGAGCAGATCCGCAAGGCCAACAATTTCGACAAGCCGGTGCCGGTGCAATACGCGCTGTGGTTGGGCCGGGCGCTGACCGGCGATCTGGGCGCGTCTTTGCGCACCAGAAAGCCGGTGACCGAGCTGATCGTCGAGAAATTGCCGGTGACGGTGCAGTTGGCGTTCATGTCCATGCTGATCGCGCTTCTGATCGGCATTCCCACCGGCATCCTGTCGGCGGTGAAGAAGGGCACGTTCTGGGACTATTTCGCGGGCGTGATCGGCATGTCGGGCCTGTCGGTGCCCACGTTCTGGCTCGGCATCATGATGATCCTGCTGTTCTCGGTTAAGTTCGGCATCTTGCCGGCCTCGGGCTATGTCAGCCCGTTCGAGAATCCGGTCGAGAATTTCCGCGCCATGATCATGCCGGCCTTCGTGCTGGGCGCGGCGCTGGCCGCCGTGATGATGCGCCACACGCGCGGCGCGATGCTGTCGGTGTTGCGCTCGGACTATGTGCGCACCGCGCGCGCCAAGGGTTTGGCCGAACGCCGGGTGATCCTGCGCCACGCGCTGCGCAACGCGATGATGCCTATTGTCACTCTTGGTGCTTTGCAACTCGGCCAGTTGCTGTCAGGCGCGGTGCTGACCGAGCAGGTCTTCACCATCCCCGGTTTCGGCAAGCTGATCGTCGATGCGGTGTTCAACCGCGATTACGTGGTGGTGCAGGGCGTGGTGCTGATCACCGCGACTGCCTATATCGCGCTGAACCTGATGGCCGACATGGCGTATTTCCTGGTCAATCCAAGGCTTAGGGGCTGAGGCATGACCGCCGAGGCCGCCCTTTCCGTCGCCGTTCCCGATATCGCGCATGAAAGCCGCGCCCAGCGCATTTGGCGGCGGCTGTGGCGGCGCAAGGGGTCGATCGTCGGCGCGGCGATCGTCGGCTTTTTCGTCGCGGTCGCGCTGTTCGCGCCCTGGATTTCGCCCTACGAGCCGGCCAAGGCCGATTGGCTGCAGGTGCGCAAATGGCCCTCGGCTCTGCATTTGATGGGCACCGACGAGATCGGCCGCGACGTGATGGCGCGCATGATCTGGGGCGCGCGCGCCTCGCTGCTCGCGGGCTTGGTGTCGGTGTCGATCGCGATGTGCATCGGCGTGCCGGTGGGGTTGTTGTCCGGCTATTGCCGCGGCTGGATAGACCAGATCCTCCAGCGCATCACCGACGCGATGCTCGCCTGCCCGTTCCTGATCCTGGCGATCGCACTGGCCGCGTTCCTGGGTCCGAGCCTGACCAACGCCATGATCGCCATCGGCATCTCCACCGTGCCGATTTTCGTGCGGCTCACGCGCGGCCAGGTGCTGTCGGTGGCGGTCGAGGATTACGTCGAGGCCGCGCGCGCCGTGGGCAATCCGCATTGGCGCATAGCGCTGCGCCACGTCTTCCCCAACGTGGTGCCGCCGCTTCTTGTCCAAGCCACTCTATCCATCGCCATGGCGATCCTGACCGAGGCGAGCCTGTCGTTCCTGGGCCTGGGCCAGCAGCCCCCGGCGCCGAGCTGGGGCAGCATGCTGAACACCGCCAAGAATTATCTGGAGCAGCAGCCCTGGATGGCGTTCTGGCCGGGCATCGCGATCTGCTTCGTCGTGCTTGGCTTCAACCTGTTCGGCGACGGGTTGCGCGACGCGCTCGACCCGAAGGAGAGCTGAGAGCGACTACTCGGCCGGCTTGCCTTCGCCCAGCATGTCCGTGCGCTCGCGCAACGGGCGTTCGGCCACGCGCAGGAACAGAATCCACCCCACGGCCAAAATGCAGGCTAGGCTCGCGAACAGAATCGAAAAAACGTCCATCAATTGTTCGCGCTGGATCGCGCTCAAGGGCTTGCGCACCAGCTCTTGCAATCCGTTCACGCCGCCAAGGCCCACGACCCAGGCGCTGGCCAAGCCCAGCACCAGCGAGCTCGCGCCCGAGATCATCACCGCGCCGCCCAGCATGCGCGCGAAGCCCAGCCCCCCGGTGACGGCGCCCATGTCGCCGCGCTGGGCCGCGTTCTGCACCGCCACCGTGCTGGTCGGGAAAATCGGCCCCATGCCGACGCCCAGCATCATCAGCATCAGCGCGACCTGCAGGGGGCCGGCATTGCTGATCGTGGCGGCCATGACCAGCAGTGTCGCGATCGCGATCGGCAGGCTTGTCACCGGTGGCGGCTTGTAGCGGCCCGTCCAGCGCGTATAGCGCCCGGCGATCGAGGCGAAGGTCGCCGTGGTCAGGGTCAGGGGAATCAACAACGCCCCAACCTCGTTGACCGGAATGCCCAAGCCCACCTGCAGCAGGATCGGCACCATCACGATCACCGCCAGATAGCTGCCGAAGATGCAGAACAGCGCCGCATAAACCGGGCCGATCACCGGGTCGGCGAAGAACTTGGGCGACATCATCGGTTCGGCCACATGCGCCTGGCGGTGGACGAACAGCCCGCCGAACAGCACTGCCGCCGCGAACGCCGCCAGGATCGGCGGCGAGGTCCAGGGAAAGATCACGCCTCCACCCGCCAGGGCCAGCAGCAGCGACGTAGCGCCGACCGCGAACAACGCGATGCCCGGAAGATCGATCCTGGCCGGGCGGCGCTCGGTCGGCACGCGGCGCAGCACGCGGTTGACGATGAAGAACGCCAGCAAGCCCAGCGGCAGATTGATCCAGAAAATGAAATGCCAACCGATGTAATGGGTCAAAAGACCGCCCAGCACCGGCCCCAGCACCGCCGAGCTCGCGAACACCGTAGCGAAATAGGCGGCGTAGCGGCCGCGCTCGCGCGGCGCCACCACGTCGGCCACCGTGGCCTGCGACAGGGTCATCAGCGCCCCGCCGCCCAGGCCTTGCACGGCGCGGCCCGCGACCAGCACCAGCATCGACGGCGCGTTGGCGCAGATCAGCGACCCGGCGATGAACACGCCCAGCGCCGCGCACAGGATCGGCCGGCGGCCGTAGATATCCGACACTTTGCCGGAAACCGGCATCGCGCAGGTCGAGGTCAATAGATAGGCGCTGACCACCCAGGCGATCAGATGAACGTCGCCCAAGTCGGCGGCGATCTTGGTCAGCGCGGTGGCGACGATGGTCTGGTCGAGCGCGGCCAGGAAGATCGTCAGCATCGCGCCGGCGACGATCACATTGGTGTCGCGCTGCGATGGAAGCATGCGGCCGGGATATTAGGCTCGGGCCGTCCAAGCACCAAGCCGGCCAGGACCCTTCAGGGGCCGGCCTGCGGCTTGGCAGGGTTGCGCGCGGCGCTTGCCTTGCGGCTTAGACCGCCTCCAGCCCGCGCTTCAGATCGTCGATCAGGTCGCTTTCGTCCTCGAGCCCGACCGAAAGGCGCAGCACCCCATCGGTGATGCCCACGCGCAGGCGATCTTCCGGGGTCAGGCGCTGATGCGTGGTGGTGGCGGGGTGGCAAATCAGGCTTTTCGAGTCGCCCAGGTTGTTGGAAATATCGATCAGCTCCAACGCGTCGAGAAAGCGGAACGCAGCTTCCTTGCCGCCGTCGATCTCGAACGTCACCATCGTGCCGCCCATCGCCATCTGCGCCTGGGCCAGTGCTGCCTGGGGATGCGAGTCGAGCTGCGGGTAGAGCGCGCGCTTCACCTTGGCGCGGCCGTGCAGGAACTTGGCGATGATGAGCGCGCTGCGGCATTGCGCCTCGACGCGCAGCGGCAGGGTCTCCAGCCCCTTCAGCAGGTTCCACGCATTGAACGGGCTCAGCGCCGGGCCGGTATGGCGCAGGAACAAACCCACCTCGTCGTCGATGAAGGATTTCTGGCCCAGGATCGCGCCGCCCAGGCACCGCCCCTGGCCGTCGATATGCTTGGTGGCGGAATAGATCACCACGTCGGCGCCCAGCTCCAGCGGTCGTTGCAGCAGGGGCGTGGCGAACACGTTGTCCACCACGACCTTGGCGCCGGCGGCGTGCGCCAGCTTGGCGACCGCGGGCAGGTCGATGATCTCGAGCATCGGGTTCGACGGCGTTTCCAGGAACACCGCTTTCGCCGGCTTGGACAGCGCGCGCCTCCATTGCTCGATGTCGTTGCCGTCCACGAACTCGCTGACCACGCCGTAGCGCGGCAATACGTCGTTGATGATGTAGTGGCAGGACATGAACAAGGCGCGGCTGGCGACGATGCGGTCGCCCGCGCGCAGCAGGGTCAGCAGTGCACCGAACACCGCCGCCATGCCGCTGGCCGTCGCCTTGCAACCCTCCGCGCCTTCCAGCAGGCGCAGCCGGTCCTCGAACATCGCGACGGTGGGATTGGCGTAGCGCGAATAGACATAGCGCTCGGGTGTGGGCGTGGCGAAGGCCGCCGCCGCTTCTTCGGCGCTGTCGTACACATAGCCCGAGTTCAGGAACAGCGCTTCCGAGGTTTCGCGGTACTGCGTGCGCCGAAGGCCGCCACGCACCGCCGAGGTGCGCGTGCGCGCCGTCCGCGCCACGGGTTGCACGGGCGGTTTGCCGCCGCCGCCATTGATCTTCGCCATGATCCGGTCCCTTCCCGCCGGGCCGCGCCGCCGCGACCCCAAAAACAAAACGCCCGGCCAGGGCCGGGCGCGTTCGGATCGCTGCACCGACCTTTTAGCGGGTTGTTTAACGTGGCCCGCAAGCCGGCCGGCTCAAATCACCACGTAAGGATAGGGTAGGGACGGTGGCGGCGTTATGTCAAGGAGAAGAATCTTAAGCGACGCGGCGAAACGGCCGCGAACCCAGGGAAAAGCCCGGGGCGCGCGGCGGTTTCGCCGCTTTGGATGGCTTAGCGGTACGCGATCGGCGGCTGCTTCACCACGCGCAGATACGGCTTCAGCGTCTTCCAGCCCTGCGGGAAGCGCTTTTTCGCGTCCTCGTCGCTGAGGCTCGGCACGATGATCACGTCCTCGCCCGGCTTCCAGTTCACCGGCGTCGCCACCTTGTGCGCGTCGGTCAGTTGCAGGCTGTCGATCACGCGCAGGATCTCGGCGAAGTTGCGTCCGGTCGCCGGCGGATAAGTGATGGTTAGCCGCACCTTCTTCTGCGGATCGATCACGAACACGCTGCGCACGGTCAGCGACGGCTCGGCCTGCGGGTGGATCATGCCGTACAGGTCGGACACCTTCTTGTCCTGGTCGGCGATCACCGGAAAGTTCACCGCCGTGCCCTGGGTCTCCTTGATGTCGCTTTCCCATTTCTGGTGCGACTCGGTCGGATCGACCGACAGGCCGATGATCTTGACGTTGCGCTTGTCGAATTCGGGCTTGAGCCGCGCGGCCTCGGCCAGCTCGGTGGTGCAGACCGGGGTGAAGTCCTTGGGGTGGCTGAACAGCACGCCCCAGCTGTCGCCCAGCCATTTGTGGAAGTTGATCTCGCCGGCGGTGGATGCCTGGCTGAAATCGGGCGCGATTTGTCCAAGTTGAATAGCCATGAAGTGCTCCTTTTCTGCTCTCTGTCGTTTCGTCGTAAAGGGTCGGGCTGCGTCAGGGCGCGGCGATGGATGATGGAAAGCCGAGCCGGGCTACGGCGCGAGTTGCCGCTGTCCGCAGCGGCCCGGTTCCGGCGTGCGCGGCCCTAAGCCGCCTCCGTTCGTCCGCCAGCCCTTCGATCACCTGGCCGAAGTCTAGCGGCAACAGCCTTTCAAGCCAATCCTTCAGCACCCGCGCCAGCATCGGGCAGCGCCCGCCGGTCGAAATGCCCAGCGCCAGGTCGCCGCGCCGCACCACGGCGGCGGAATGGAAATCGCACGAGCCCGTTTCGTCTTCGACGTTGACCAGCGCGCCGCAAGCGCGCGCAGTTTCGGCGATCGCGCCGACGGCGGTCGGATCCAGATCGGCGATGAACACGAGGTTCACCCCGGCAAGGTCCTGCGCGCGCGGCAGGCACCGGTTCAGCCGGTCGCCCGCCGCCGCCGACAGCGTCGCGCTGGGCTTTGCGGCGAACACGCGCAAACGAGCGGCATCGGCCTGATCCAATAGCCGCAAGCGGCGCTCGGTGCGCGCGCCATTGCCGATCAGCGCCACGCTCAGGCGCGACAGATCGAGCGACACGGGCAACAGCGCGCTCATGCCGCCAGCTTTCCCGCCAGGCCCAGGAGCCGGTCGTTGGATTGGGCGTGGCACCAGTCGCCGAAGCTTTGGTTGGCCACACGCTCGCGGGCGAAGGTCTCGAACAGCGGGGCCAGGGTGCCGGCGATATCCGCCAGCTTCACGCGGTCGAACACGCGGCGGTTCAGCCGCGTGCCTTCGAAATCCCCGCCCAGGAAGATCGCGTAATCCGCCGCGGTGCGCCCGACGATGCCGATCTCCCCGGCATAGGGCCGCGCGCAGCCGTTGGGGCAGCCGGTGATGCGCACGCTGATGCGCTCGTCGGCGATATCGGCCAGGGCCAGCGCATTCTCGATCTCGCCGATCAGCGCCGGGCGGATGCGCTCGGCCTCGTTCAGCGCCAGGCCGCAACTTGGCAACGCTGGGCAAGCAAGTGCCCAGCGGGAAACAGGCGTCAGGCGATGGGGCAGGGGCACCAGATGCTCGGCCAGGATCGCCTCGACCAGCAGGCGGTTCTCGGCCTTCAGGTCCGCCAGCAGGATATCCTGCGTGGGCGTCAGGATCGGCGTGGGGTGCAGCGCCTCGACGATCCGGCGCAGCGCCGCGCGCAACCGCATCTCCTCGCGGTCGCGAATGCGTCCACTGGCGATGCTGATCCCGTAATAGAACCGCCCGTCGCCCTGGGCGTGCCAGCCCGTGTGGTCGGGCACCCGGAACGCGGGCATCGGCCTGGCGTCTTCGAGCGGTGCGCCGAAATATTCCGCCAGCGTCGCCTTGATCCAGGGCAGGCCCTTGTCATCGACCAGGTATTTCAGCCGCGCATGCCGGCGGTCGCCGCGCTCGCCATGGTCGCGTTGCAGCGCGACGACCGCCTTCACCGCACGCAGCAGCTCGTCCGGGCCCACGAACGCAAGGGGCGTGGCCAGGCGCGGATAGGTGTTGGGCTTGTTGTGCGTCATGCCCAGCCCGCCGCCCAGCGCCAAGTTGTAGCCCAAGAGCTTGTCGCCCTCGAACAGGGCGATGATGCCCAGATCGTTGGTCAGCACGTCGACGCTGTTGTCGTCCGGCGTCGCCAGGCCGATCTTGAATTTGCGCGGCAGATAGCGCAGCCCGTATAACGGGTCGGTTTCGTCCGGGCCGTTGCCGGCGACGCGCTCCTCGCCCAGCCAAATCTCGTGATAGGCGCGGGTGGCGGGCAGCAGCGCGGTGGACAGAAGCCTGGCGTCCTCCTGCAATCGGCGATGCGCCGCATCGGCGATCGGCGCCGGCGTGGCGGTCACGTTGCGTACCACGTCGCCGCAGGCCGCCAGCGTGGTCAGCAGGGCCGCGTTGATCCCGGCGATACTGGATTTAAGGTCGTCCTTCACGATGCCGTGGAACTGGATGCCCTGGCGCGTGGTGATGCGCAAACTGCCGGCGCCGTAGCGCGCGGCCAGATCGTCCAGCGCCAAGTACTGGTCCCAGGTCAGCTTCCCGCCGGGAATGCGGGCGCGCACCATGAATTCCCATTCCTTGTCCAAGCCCTTTTGCTTGCGCTCGGTCGCGCTGTCGCGGTCGTAGCCCTGATAGGTGCCGTGGGTTTTCAGCAACTGGTATCCGGCCTCGTCGAACGGCTTGTCGCCGTCGGTCAGTTGCTGCTTCAGCGTTCCGCGCAGCCCGTCGGAGCCGAGCTTGATGTGCTCGACTTCCGACAGCGGCTTCGCCGGATTGGGCGACAGGCGCTCCGCCGGTGGGGACGCGGCGGGGATATGCGCGTGACCGTCCATGCTGTCAGGCCGCCTTCGCACGCGTTACCTGCAGCACGCCCGTCAGATAGTGGGCGATGGCGCGCATGCCGTACTTGCCCGCGCGCGTCTCGGCGTCGGGGTTGTAGTTGGTGTTGGTGTTGACGTCGTAGGTGAAGGCGCGGCCTTTCTCGTCCGCCACGAACTCGATGCCGGCGATGCCGATATCGTTGTCCTCGAGGAATCGTTCGTAGCTGCCGATCAGGTTGCTTTCGAACCCCTCCACGATGTTGAAGCGTTGGGACGGCGCCGTGGCCGGGCTGACATCGCCGAGCTTCGGCCCGGCCTCTACCTGGCACTGGTCGGCCGGGCAGAGCTGGAAGCCCTGCGAGGTATCCACACGCACGGCGTACAGGAACTTGCCGCCCACGAACTCGGCGCGGGTGATGAAGGGAAGCGGCGCGCGGACATAGCGCTGCACCAGGGTTATGCCGTCGACCGGCGCCTCGAACTCCGCGCCGTCCAGATACTCGCTCAGCGCGGCGGGGCTATAGAACAGGCGCACGCCCAGGCCCTTGCCGCCGCGGTTGTGCTTCAGCACCAGCGGATAGCCCAGCTTCTCGGCGGCCAGCCGGATATGCCGGCGGCCGACCGCGGCGATGGTGTCGGGCGTCTTGATGCCGTGCGCGTCCAGCGCCTGGTATTGCGCCACCTTGCTGATCTCAAGCCTAAGGGCGCCGCTGCCGTTGACCACGCGCCGCCCGTAGCGCTCCAGCCACGCCAGCACGGCTGCCGTGTATTCGGCCGCATAGCGATGGCCGCGGGTGTGCGAGGACGCCGACATGCGGTTGTAGAAAACGCCCTCGGGCGGACGCTCGCGCAAATCCAGCGTGCCCTCGTCCAGGAACCATTCCTCGTACGGCGTGCCCAGCTCGGCGAAGGCTTGGCGCAGCGGCAGCACCCATTCGGTATTTTCGTGGATCACATAGACCTTGGACATGGACTCTCCTTCGCGCTGATCACGCGCGCGGGTTCGAAGGTTCGACGATGATCGGTTGCCGGGCTTGGAACCCCCGGCGCGGGTCAACAGCCGCTACAACAGCGCCGCGCGGCGAAAGGAAAGGGGCGTGCGGCTTTCGGCGGCTTGGTCCAGGTCGTCATCGCAGTTCTCCATCCATCGTTGGGCGGAACCACGAAGATCGTTCGTGGCGCTTTAGCGTTTGTTTCCGGCCTTGAGGTCGACCGTCGCGGCGCAAGCTGCTTCCGTCAAATTCCCGCGAAGAAACTGTAGAAAAGTTTCGTATTTACGATCACAGCACAGGAAGGGTTAAGGCGTCAATGTTAATTTACGCATGAATCCCATAAATCACATGTAGTAATTACAGACAACAGCTGTAAAAGGCTGTCCGCCCGAATGGGCGGCTGGCTGGTGTGCAGTGAACTACCACCCTTAAGCTTTCCCGCGGTCTGCTAAGCCCGGAACATCAAACCGTCCGAATCTTCCTTGGCGTGATGGGCTCGGCCTGGAGGATGCCGTCACGCGCCAGCATTGCCGCCGCGAAACTTTTATTCGTGTTTCCGAATTCGATTTTGTTTTTATCGTCATACCGCGGTTCGTCGACTTCAAACATGCCGGATGGCGAGTTATAGCCGTCGGCTTGGGATATCAGCTTTCGCAGTTCGCGGCGCATGCGTAGCGCGCATTTGTAGGTGACGCCGGTTTGTCGCTCGATTTCCTTTGCCGACACGCGATGCGGCGTATTGGTCATTACATACAGCGCGAAGAACCAATGCTGCAGCTTGGCATGCGATTTCTCAAACGGGGTGCCGACACACGGGTATAGGTGATGGGCGCAATGCTGGCAGGAATAGGCCCGGCGCTTGGCGATGCGGTGAAACTTAGAGGATCGCTTGCACGATGGGCACAAAAACGCCGTGCCGCCGTACCGAAGCGCCATGATCTTATCCAGACAGGCATTGTCGTCCGGATATTCGGCCCTGAACCGCTCAAGCGTATATCGCATTTGTTCTTCCACCTGACATGCTCCGCGGCCGGGTTACTTCGCCGACCCGCTTTGCGAAATCAGGGCGCCGTAAACCATTGCCCGCAACTCGGCATGATAGGCGGCGCGGATGGATGGACCCTCCGCGAAGACGATCCCGACCAGCTTCTCCTTTGGGTCGATAAAATAGCGAGGGCCCGTGATTCCGCCCCAGAACATATCGCCGATGCTGCCGGGGAAGACCGGTCCGCCTTCGGCCACCCGCACCGGGTTGACCAAATTCCACGAATATCCGTCGCCGGGATGCGCGACGCCGCGCGTCGCGCCGATTTGGTCCGCCATCGCCCAGCGCACGGTCATCGGCGAAAGCAGGCGCGTGCCGTCCAGCGTGCCGCCGTTCACTAGCATTTGCAGGAGCCGGTAATAGTCGGTCACGGTCGACGCCATGCCCGCGCCGCCGGAAAATCGCTTCGGCGGCTTGGTGACGTCGAGCCACTCGAACACCCACAGGTCGGGATCGCTGGATAGCGGCCGGGCATACCGCTCCAACGCCGCGCCTTGCACGTGGAACGTCGTATCCCGCATCTTGAGCGGATCGAGCACCAACTCCTTCAGGGCCGCGTCCAACGGCTTCTTGGTCACGCGCTCGATGATGTGGCCGAGGACATCGGTCGCCATCGAATACTCGAAGGACGTGCCGGGCGAGAACGCGAGCGGCAGTGTTCCGAGCTTCTGCAGCATCTCGCTGGCGCTCATGTTGTCGATGCGGTCGATGCCAAGCTCGCGATAGCGATTGCGCAACGGGTTGGGCGGAAAAAAGAAATAGGTGAAACCTGCCCGATGGGTCATCAGATCGTGCACGATGGGTTGGCGCGCGGGCGCCACGAGCTCGGTCGTCACGACGCCGGCGGCGTCGCGGCGCTCGACCGAGACCTTCAGGTCCTTCAGTTCCGGCAGGAACGCGGCGATTGGCGCCATGATCGGCAGCTTGTTGGCCTCGAACAGCCGCAACGCCGCCACCGTCGTGATGAGCTTGGTCGACGACGCGATCGGGTGAATGGCGTCGCGGCGCATCGCTATCTTCTTGTCTTTGTCCGCCCACCCCACCGCCTCGTGCAGCAGGACTTGCCCGTTGCGGGCGACGAGAACGACGGCGCCCGGGATGCGACCCTTGTCGACATCGGCCTTGAGCCAGTCGACGATCGACGCGAGCTTGGCTGAATCGAAGCCGGCGCGCGCCACCGCATTCGGAGCAGCATCTTGGGCGAACGCCGGCAACGGTGCCGCAACGGCTAGAGCCGCTGTGGCGAAAAGCCTGAATGCGAAATGTCGCATTTGTGTCTCCCCATTCGGCGCCGGGAGTCGATGCCCGTCCGGCTTATGGCCGGAGGCCCAAGCCCCTCGGCGATTATTTGATCCAAACTATACCAGATAGTACGATGATGCACTAGTTTTTCGTTTTGCCCGGCCCGGGCCGTGCCGGATGATGCGGTCGGCAGGATCGATGGGGCCCGTGACCAAACAGGACATGCTCGAAACACGACTGTTGCGGATAGAGCCGCCCGAGGGAGGGCCGGTCCGGTTGGGGCTGCGGGAGAAGCGATCGCCGTCGAGCGATCGCCGCCAACCGCCGGTGCTGCTGCTGCACGGCGCGACACTCGCGGGTGCGTTGTTCGATTTGCCCCGTCCCGGCTATTCGCTGATGGCCGAGCTCGCGTCCGCCGGCCGTACGGTTTACGCGCTCGATGTCAGGGGCTACGGAACGTCGATCGGCGGCGCGGCCATGGACCAGCCGCCTGGCGGGCGTCCCCCTTTCGCCGGCGCGGACGACGCCGTGCGGGATGTAGACGCCGCCGTCGCGTTCATCCTCAAGCGTTGCGCCGTTCCGGCGCTCGATCTTGTCGGTTTCTCTTGGGGCGCCATCACGGCCGCCCGCTATGCCGGCGGACACCCGGCGCAAATCCGCCGCCTCGTTCTATATGCGCCGCTTTTCGCGGAGCTCAACCCGATCTGGCTCGATCGAATCGCCGATGCCAGCGACCGCCGCAGGCTGGCGCCTTCATTCGGGGCTTACCGTCTGATCACGGCGGCTGGGCTCATCGACCGTTGGAATAGCGACTTGCCGGGCGGCGATCCCGCGGTGTTCCGCGAGGCCGGTATTGCGGAGCTTGTGTTCGACACGCTCGCTGCGCTCGATCCGCGTTCCGCGTCGCAAGAGCCGCGCGCCTTCCGCTGCCCGAACGGCGCGCTCGCCGACATGGTGCAGGTCTTCAACGGGAGGGCGCTTTTCGATCCAGCACGACTCGCGATGCCGATTCTGGTGGTGCGGGGGGAGCGCGACACCACATCGACGGAAACAGAAGCCCGCCGCCTGTTGGCCTTGTGCGTGTCGCCGGCCAAGCATTACCGGGTGATCGAGACCGCGTCGCATTTTTTGTGTATCGAAAGGAAGCGCGTAAAGCTATATGACGAACTTGATAAGTTCCTTTGCCCGGGCTGACCGGCGACGCAAGGACAAGACACGATGAACCGACGCAGCAACGCGGTGCTCGATCGCCAGGACACAAGCTGGCAGCCGGCAGGCGAGGTGCTGCATCGCCTCGTCCTTGAAGCGATACTGAAGGACAACCCGATCCCCTTGGCTTACCGCATCAACTACGTGGCCAATTTCTACGTCGGGCCGCTGGTCGCGCAGATGGAGAAACGCTTCAAGCTGACGCGGCCCGAGTGGATCGTGCTGTTCTGCCTGACGCAGCAGTCCCGGCTCAACGCGCAACTCATCAGCATGGTGACCGGCCGGCCGAAGACGAGCATCGCAAGCGCGGTGAAGCAGCTTCAGGCGAAAAAGCTGATCACGCGCAAGACGGACATCGCCGACAGCCGGCGCCGCGTGCTGTACCTGACCGAGGCGGGGCGCAGCCTTTACAAGTCGATTCTCGGCAGTTTCGTCGCGCGCGAAGCCGAAATGCTCGCCAGCCTCGATCCCGACGAGCGGCGCCAGCTGATGCACCTGTTCGACAAGATCATCAAGAACGCCCGAAGCTGGGCGAAGCCCTACTAGCGCGCCGCTCGACCGGGCCTGACTAGTTCCGCGCCTTGTCGACCAGCTTGTTCTTGCCGATCCAGGGCATCATCGCGCGCAGTTTTTCGCCGATCTTCTCGATGTCGTGCTCGGCCGCGCGCTTGCGCATCGCCTTGAAGCTGGGCTGGCCGGCGGTGTTCTCCAGCACCCATTCCTTGGCGAAACGGCCGGACTGGATGTCGTCGAGAATCCGCTTCATCTCGGCTTTGACCTGGTCGTTGATCAGGCGCGGGCCCCGCGTGTAGTCGCCGAACTCGGCGGTGTTCGAGATCGAATAGCGCATGTTGGCGAGGCCGCCCTCGTAGATCAGGTCGACGATCAGCTTCACCTCGTGCAGGCACTCGAAATACGCCATCTCGGGCGCGTAGCCCGCCTCGACCAGCGTCTCGTAGCCCGCCATGATCAACGAGCACAACCCGCCGCACAGCACGGTCTGCTCGCCGAACAGATCGGTCTCGCATTCCTCCTTGAACGTGGTCTCGATCACGCCCGAGCGTCCGCCGCCGATCGCCGAGGCATAGCTGAGGGCGATTTCCAGCGCGTTGCCGCTGGCGTTCTTTTCCACCGCCACCAGGCAGGGCACGCCGCCGCCGCGCACGTATTCCGAACGCACGGTGTGGCCGGGGCCCTTGGGCGCGATCATGAACACGTCGAGGTCGGGCCTGGGCTCGATCAGGCGGAAATGGATGTTGAAGCCGTGCGCGAAGGCGATCGCGGCGCCCTGCTTCATGTTGGCGCGCAGGTCGTCGCGCCACAGCTGGGCCTGCAGCTCGTCGGGCGTGACCACCATCATCACGTCGGCCCATTTCGCGGCCTCGGCCGGGGTCTGCACCTTGAAATCGGCCTTCTTCGCTTTCTCGGCCGAGGGCGAACCGGGCCGGAGCGCGATGTTGACTTCCTTGGCGCCGCTGTCGCGCAGGTTCAGCGCATGGGCGTGGCCCTGGCTGCCATAGCCGACGATGGCGACCTTCTTGCCCTTGATCAGGTTCACGTCGGCGTCGCGGTCGTAGTAAACGCGCATTGTTCTTGCTCCCCTCGGGTACTTCAGGTCCCTGTCCAAATCTAGTTCAATCCGCCTCGCCGCGCTTCATGATCGCGCCCGCGCCGCGCGAGATCGCCACCACGCCGGTGCGGCTGACCTCGACCAGTCCTAGCGGCTCCATCAGGTTGATGAAGGCGCTTAGCTTTTCCGAGCTGCCGGTCACCTCGAACACGAACGACTCGGTGGTCGAATCGACCACGCGGGCGCGGAAGATGTCGGCGATGCGCAGCGACTCCACGCGGTGCTCGCCGTGGCCGGCGATTTTCACCAGCAGCAGCTCGCGCTCGACATGCGGGCCCTCGGCGGTCAGGTCGCTGACCTTGTGCACCGGGATCAGGCGGCCCAGCTGGTTCTTGATCTGCTCGATGATCATCGGCGTGCCGGTGGTGACCACGGTGATGCGCGAGATGTTGGCCTTGGCGTCGACCTCGGCCACGGTCAGGCTTTCGATGTTGTAGCCGCGGCCCGCGAACATGCCGACGACCCGCGACAGGATGCCGGGCTGGTTGTCGACCAGCACGGCCAGCGTGTGGGTGACGATCTTCTGGTCGACCGGGCCGCCGGAATAGACCGAGCCGGCGGCCGCGCGCTTGCGCGTCACACCAGCACCATGCCTTCTTCGGACACGGGCTTCTTGGCTTCGTCGGCCGGGCCCAGCAGCATTTCGTTATGCGCCGCGCCCGAGGGGATCATCGGGAAGCAGTTCTCGGTCTTGTCGACGCGCACATCCACCACCACCGGCCCGTCGGTCGCCACCATCTTCTTGATGACGTCGTCCATCTCGGCCGGTTTCTGCGCGCGCAGGCCGGAGCAGCCGAACGCCTCGGCCAGCTTCACGAAATCGGGCAGGGCCTCGGTATAGGATTCGGAATAGCGCGCGCCGTGCAGCAGCTCCTGCCACTGGCGCACCATGCCCATCCACTGGTTGTTGATGATGAACACCTTGACCGGCAGGCGGTACTGCACCGCGGTCGAAAGCTCCTGGATGTTCATCAGGATCGAGGCTTCGCCCGCGATGTCGATCACGAGCTTGCCGGGATTGGCCATCTGCGCGCCGATCGCCGCCGGCAGGCCGTAGCCCATGGTGCCGAGCCCGCCCGAGGTCATCCAGCGGTTCGGCTTTTCGAAGCCGAAGAACTGCGCCGCCCACATCTGATGCTGGCCCACCTCGGTGGTGATGCAGGGGTCCATCTCGCGCGTCAGCGCATACAGGCGCTGGATCGCGTATTGCGGTTTGATGATCTTGTCGCTGTTCCTGTAGCTGAGGCAGTCGCGCGCGCGCCACTGGTCGATCTGCTTCCACCATTCCTTGAGCGCCTTGCCGTCGGCGCCGAGCTTCTTGCGCTTCCAGGCCTCGATCAGCTGCTTCAGCACGACCTTGCAATCGCCGACGATGCCCAGCTGCACCGGCACGTTCTTGTTGATCGAGGACGGGTCGATATCGACATGGATCTTCTTCGAATGCGGCGAGAAGGCCGAGATCTTGCCGGTCACGCGGTCGTCGAAGCGCGCGCCGATGTTGATCATCACGTCGGCGTCGTGCATCGCCCAGTTGGCCTGAAAGGTGCCGTGCATGCCCAGCATGCCCAGGAACAGCGGGTCGCTGGCCGGGAACGCGCCCAGGCCCATCAGCGTCAGCGTGCAGGGAAAGCCGGTCATGCGCACGAACTGGCCCAATAGCTGGGCTGCTTCCGGCCCGGCGTTGATCACCCCGCCGCCGCAATAGAAGATCGGGCGCTTGGCCGCGGCGATCATCTCGACCGCCTTTTCGATCAGCGCCGGGTCGCCCTCGGTCTGCGGGCGGTAGGTACGATGGCGCACGTCGGTCGGGCCTTCGTAAAGCCCTTCGGCGAATTGCGTGTCCTTGGGAATGTCCACGACCACCGGCCCGGGCCGGCCGCTGCGCGCGACGTAGAACGCCTCGTGCAGCGTGCGCGCCATGCGGTTCACGTCCTTCACCAGGTAGTTGTGCTTGGTGCAGGGCCGCGTGATGCCCGTGGTATCGGCCTCTTGGAAGGCGTCGTTGCCGATCAGATGCGTCGGCACCTGACCCGTAAGGCAAACGATGGGTATCGAATCCATCAGCGCGTCGGTCAGGCCGGTTACCGCGTTGGTGGCGCCGGGGCCCGAGGTCACCAGCACCACGCCAACCCTGCCGGTCGAGCGCGCATAGCCCTCGGCCGCGTGCACCGCGCCCTGCTCGTGGCGCACCAGCACGTGGCGCAGCGCGTTCTGCTTGAACAGCGCGTCGTAGATCGGCAGCACCGCGCCGCCCGGATAGCCGAACACCGTGTCGACGCCCTGATCCACCAGCGCGCGGATCACGATTTCCGCGCCGGTCAGGCGTTCCTGGGCGGGCTTTTTATGGGCCGTGCGATCGGCGGCCATGACCTTGGCTCCTTCAGTGCTCCCCTTTGTTCCCGAGTTTTTTAAGCCCCGGAGCGGGAAAAACCCGCCCTTCCAGGGGCTTCGTCCGGTCGAAGGGACGCGCAAAGTAGCGGCGTGATTCTATGGGGTCAACAAAAACTGACGAATCTTCGGAAAGATTTTTGTTAACAATCTTTCTGAATATTGCGCGTTTATGGTCAAATCGGCCTGGAACTGGTGGCGGAACCAGGTGGCCTGGCGCTTGGCGTATTGGCGCGAGGCGGCCTGGGCGCATTTTACAGCTTCTTCCAAGGGGATGGCGCCGTCGAGGTGTTGTATCAGCACCGGCACGCCCAGGGCTTTCATGGCGGGCAGGGCCGGGTCGAGCTTCAGCGCCTTGAGCGCCCGGGCCTCATCCAGCGCGCCGGCCTGCATCATCCCAAGGAATCGCGCGTCGATCGCGGCATGAAGCTCGGCCCGATCCGGCATCAGCAGGATCGGGAAAAAACGATGCGCGCTCTTCTCCCCCGACTTCGCCTGCCAGACCGATAGCGGCGTGCCCGTCGCTTCAAGAACTTCATGCGCGCGGATCAGGCGTTGTGTGTCGCCGGGATCGAGCCGCGCGGCGGTTGCGGGATCGCGCTCCATCAGCCCAGCGCGGAATTTCTTGCCGCCCAGTTTCGCGTGCAGCGCGCGCGCTTCGGCGCGGATTTTTTCCGGCACTGGCGGAATCGGCGACAACCCTTGCGTCAGCGCGCGCAGGTAAAGCCCGGTGCCGCCCACGACGATCGGCAGGCGCTTTGCTACGCGCGCGTTTTCGATTGCCCGCAGCGCCATCGCGCGCCACTTTCCTGCCGAAGCCGGCGCGCCGGCGCCGAGCACGCCGTAGAGAAGATGCGGCGCGCGTTCACCCGCAAGCGCATCGGGCCGCGCGGTCAATATCCTCAGCTCGCGGTAGAGCTGCATCGAATCGGCATTGATCACCGTGCCGCCAAATTCCTCGGCCAGCGCAAGCGCTAGGGCCGATTTGCCGCTGGCCGTGGGCCCGGCGACGATGACGACGCGTGGGTTCATACCGGAAGGATTGGACGGCGCGTCGCGTCGTCGTTATATGGCGCGATGGGTTGCATCCTGACGCTGATCGCCGCTCCCCGTGGCAAGGCGCTCGATTCTAGCACGGTCGATGCGGCGCGCCGGGCCTTGGCGGCGCTCGGCGCGAAGTGCGGTGCTACAGATTGGCTCGGGCCCGGCCTGGCCTGCGACCTGTCCTTCGACGGTCTCGATCCGGCGGCGGCGCAACAAGCCGTGCGCACGGCGTTGAACGGGAAGCCCATCGACGCGGTGGCGCAAGAAACGGCGGGCAGGCGCAAGCACTTGCTGGTCGCCGATATGGATGCGACCATGATCGAGGGCGAGACCATCGACAATCTGGCGGCGGAAGCCGGCATCGGGCGCGAGATCGCGGCGATCACGGCCAGCGCCATGCGCGGCGAACTCGATTTTCCCACGGCGCTGCGCCGGCGCGTGGCGTTGCTGAAAGGCCTGCCGGACTCCGCGTTGAAGAAGGTGCGCGACGCCATGCGGCCCATGCCTGGCGCGCGTGCGCTGGTCCAGACCATGCGCCGGCACGGCGCCTACACCGTGCTGGTCTCGGGCGGCTTCGACGTGTTCACGGCGCATGCGCGCGATCTGCTGGGTTGCGACGCGGAGCGCGGCAACCGGCTTGAAGTCGCGGCCGAAAAGCTGACGGGCAGGGTGATCGATCCGATCCTCGGCCGCGACGCCAAGCTCATGACCTTGACCGTCACCGCCGCCAAGCGCGGCATCGACATGCGCGACACCATGGCCGTGGGCGACGGGGCCAACGACCTGACGATGCTCGGGGCGGCCGGCATGGGCGTGGCATTCCACGCCAAGCCGGTGGTCGCGGCGGCGGCCCAAGCGCGCATCGACCACGCCGACCTTACGGCGCTGCTTTATGTGCAAGGGTATCGACGGGAAGAATTCGCGGGCGGCTAGCGGGTACGCGCATTCAGCGCGTTCGCTTCCTCGAAGCGGCGCATCTGGCGTTGCGGGTCGAACGGTCCCTCGCACAGCGTTTCCGAATCCCATTCGTTGCGCGGCTGCGCGAAAAAATCTCCGCCATAGACGTGGATCGCGCCGCTTAGGCGTGGAATCGGATTCACCACGGAATGAATGATGTCGCGTCCCAGCAGCACGGCGTCCTTGGCGCCGAGCGCCTGGGCACTCGCGGCTTCGATCCGGCCGCTAGGTGCGCCCTTCACGCGCCGCCAGAACAGGTTGTCCTCGCGCCCGGTATAGACGCCGATCACCACCCACATCTTGTGATTGTGCGGCATGACCATGAAGTGAGGCGCCCAAACCACGTTGATGACCGTCAGGTCGGCGGACTGATGCAGCTTCACGATTTCGCCGCGCTTGGGTTCACCGAGCGCGCCGATCGCCGCCGCCGGGTCGGCCACGGCCTGGGCCACGGTTTCGCGCACTGCGCGCTGCGCCGGTTTCTCCCGCAGCGCCGCGCGGCAATCGGCGACGAACCGGTCGAGGTCGAACATGCCGCTTCTCCCCCTGGCGTCCCCTTGCTTACGCGTTACCCGTCTTGCCCGGCTTTGCGGGCGCTTTTTCTTCCTCTTCCCCGCCGCCGACGCGGCCGGCGAGCGCGGCTTCCAGGAACTCGTCGATTCCGCCATCCAGCACCGCCTGGGCGTTGCCTTTTTCCACGCCGGTGCGCTGGTCCTTGACCATCTGATAGGGCTGCAGCACGTAGCTTCTGATCTGGTGGCCCCAGCCGATATCGGTTTTGGAGTCGTGCACGGCCTGGGCCGCGGCCTCGCGCTTTTTCATCTCGACCTCGTACATGCGCGCTTTCAGCATCTCCATCGCCATGGCGCGGTTGCGGTGCTGCGAGCGGTCGATCTGGCACGCCACCGAGATATTGGTCGGGATATGCGTGATGCGCACCGCGCTTTCGGTCTTGTTGACGTGCTGGCCGCCCGCGCCGGACGAGCGGAACGTGTCGATCTTCAAATCCTTTTCCGGCAGCTCGATGGTGATGTGCTCGTCGATCACCGGATAGACGCCGACCGAGGAAAAACTGGTGTGGCGGCGCGCGTTGGAATCGTAAGGCGAAATCCGCACCAGCCGATGCACGCCGGTCTCGGTCTTGAGCCAGCCATAGGCCTGGGGGCCGATCATTTTCACCGTCGCCGACTTGAGGCCGGCTTCCTCGCCGCCGCTTTCCTCCAGCCACTCGACCTTGTAGCCGTGCGCCTCGGCCCAGCGCGTATACATGCGCATCAGCATCTCAGCCCAGTCCTGCGCCTCGGTGCCGCCGGCGCCGGCATGGACCTCGAGATAGCAGTCGTTGCCGTCGGCCTCGCCCGACAGCAGGCTTTCGATGTGCTTCTTGTCGGCCTTGGGCTTGAGGGCGGCCAGCATCGCCTCGGCCTCGACCACGGCGGCGGCGTCTTTCTCCTGCTCGCCCAATTCCATGAGGGCCAGCGCGTCGTCCAGCTCCTGCTTCAGCGCCTTGTAACCCGCCAGCGACTTATCGAGCTGCGTGCGCTCGCGCAGCAGCGCCTGGGCCTTGGCCGTGTCGTTCCACAGGTCGGGGCTTTCGGCCTTGGCGTTCAGCTCGGCCAGCCGTTTTTGCGCCTTGTCGAAGTCAAAGATGCCTCCGGACCAGGTCCAGGGATTGCTTGATCGAATCGGCGAGGGCTTGTATTTCGGCGCGCATGGATCGGACTCCGGAGAATCTGGAAATGAAGATGGCGGGGAAGCGGCCTCAATACAAGCCGGGAGTGGCGCCGCCGGAGCGTCCGCCCGTGGGCAGCATGCCGGCCGCCAGGGGCTGGCCGCCATCCAGCACCACCGCCTCTCGGCCCGGCACCGGCTCGGTGCCCGGCTTGAAGGCTTCCATGATCACGTCGCGGTCGCCGGGCCTGGCCGGAATGCCGGTCTCGGCGTTCACGCGCACCAGCCGCACTCCTGGCGGAATGCGGAACGGAATCGACGGCGCCTCCTTCAGCGCCTGCTCCATCATGGTCTTGAAAATCGGCACCGCCACCGACGCGCCCTGTTCCTGCTGGCCCAGCGTCGCCGGCGCGTCGAAACCCACATACACGCCCACCGCCAGGTCGGGCGTGAAGCCGATGAACCAGCCATCGGTGCTGTCGTTGGTGGTGCCGGTCTTGCCGGCCAGCGGCCGGTTCAACTCGCGCAGCCGCGTGGCGGTGCCGCGTTCCACCACGCCCTGCAGCATGGCCACGGCCTGGTAGGCGGTCGCGGCGTCGATCACCGTGTCGCGGGTATCGGGCAGGGTGGGCACGGCCAGCGGCTCGTCCGCCGGCGCCTCGCCGCAGCCCGGGCATTCGCGCTTGTCGTGGCGGAACACGGTTTTGCCGTGGCGGTCTTGCACGCGGTCGATCAGCGTGGGCGTGATGCGCTTGCCGCCGTTCACCAGCATGGCGTAGGCGGTGGTCAGTTTAAGCAGCGAGGTCTCGGCCGCGCCCAGCGCCATCGACAATATCTCGGGCATCTGGTCGACGATGCCGAAATCATGCGCGGTCTTGACCACCTTCTCCATGCCCACGGCCTGGGCCAGGCGCACGGTCATCAGGTTGCGCGACTTCTCGATGCCCAGGCGCATGGTGCTTGGGCCGTAGAAGCGGTGCGTGTAGTTCGCGGGCTTCCATTTCGGCAGGCCCGGACCCTGGTCGATCACGAACGGCGCGTCGAGGATGATCGAGGCGGGAGTGAAGCCGTTTTCCAGCGCCGGCAGATAGACGAACGGTTTGAAGGCCGATCCCATTTGGCGCATGGCTTGCGTCGCGCGGTTGAACTCGGTCAGCTCGTAGTCGTAGCCGCCGGACATCGCCAGCACGCGGCCGGTATGCGGGTCGAGCGCGACCACCGCGCCGCCGACCTTGGGCAATTGCCGCAAGGCATAGGTGTTGGCGGGATAGGGCTTGTTGTCGCGGTCGGCCTGGGCCAGCTCCACCGCCACCACGTCGGCCACGGCCAGAACGTCGCCCGGGCGCCTGACCGGCGGGCCCAGCTTCTGCTTTTCGATCGTACGCCGCGCCCAGCTCATCTCGCCCATCGGGATCGTGCCGCGCCGCCCGTCGGCCAGGCCCACGGTCGCCGCCGCGTCGAACGTCTCCAGCACCGCGGCCAATTGCCAGTGGCCGATGCCCTTGGGGATTTCCAGCGCCTTCAGCGCTTTCGCCCAGTCGCCCTGGACGGTTTGCAGTTTCGCGATCGGCCCGCGCCAGCCGTGCCGGCGGTCATAGGCGACCAGGCCCTGGCGCAGCGCGTCGTCGGCGATGGATTGCAGGCGCGGGTCGAGCGTCGTGCGCACGACCAGCCCGCCTTTGTAAAGCGCGCCTTCGCCGTAGCGCTGCACCAGTTGCCGGCGCACCTCCTCGGCGAAGTAATCGGCGCGCGACACATCGGACTTGCCGCGCTCGCGCACCTCAAGCGGCGCGATCTGCGCCTGGCGTCCCTCGGCCTGGGTCAGATAGCCGTCCTCGATCATGCGGCCGATCACCAGGTCGCGCCGCGCCTTGGCCTGCTCGGGCCGGCGCACGGGGTTGTAGTTGTTCGGCGCCTTGGGCAGCGCGGCCAGGAACGCGGCTTCCGGCACGGTCAGCTGATCCAGCGACTTGTTGAAATAGTTCAGCGCCGCGGCGGCCACGCCGTACGAGCCGAAGCCCAGATAGATCTCGTTAAGGTACAGCTCCAGGATGCGGTCCTTGGGGATCGCCTGCTCGATGCGATAGGCCAGGATCATTTCCTTGACCTTGCGCGCCAACGACACTTCGTTGGTCAGAAGGAAGTTCTTGGCGACCTGCTGGGTGATGGTGGACGCGCCGATCGGGCGGCGGTCGGAGCCGAAATTGGCCAGGTTGGTGGTCGCCGCGCGCAGGATCGCCAGGGGATCGACGCCGGAATGCTGGTAGAAATTCTTATCCTCGACCGCCAGGAACGCGTCGATCACCCGGCGCGGCATCGCCTTGATCGGCACGAACACGCGTTTTTCGATCGCGTATTCCGACAACAGCCGGCCGTCGCCGGCATAGACGCGGGTCATGACCGGCGGTTGGTAGTCGGCCAATTGCTGGTAGTCGGGCAGGCCGCGGCTGAAATGCAGGTACATGACGCCGAGCCCGGCCGCCCCGGCCAGCGCGCCCAGCACCATCAGCCCGAACAGAATCCCCAAAACCTTGCGCATTCAGCCCGTAATTGCCGAAGAATCGTGGCGAAACAATGTCGTTATGGGCGACCGACGCCGCCCGACCGGCATTGTGGCGCAAGGACTTGGGCCGGGCAACCCGAGGAAAAGAAAAAAGGGAATTCAGCCGAAGACCGGCCGGTCTAGCCGCCGTCCGCGCCCTTGCCCTCGGCGACCGACGGCCCGCACGACACGCCGCGCCCGGCCACGGAGTGGTCCTCGCTGCCGGCGAACCATTTCCACACCTCGGGGCAGGCGAAGAAACGGTCGGCGGCTTTGGTTATCGCGGCGGCGAAGCGCTCCTGGTGCTTGGTCTGGCGCAAAAGTTTCTCGTCGGCC